>NZ_JAGGKR010000001.1:1020103-1360138 GCF_017873855.1 Methanolinea mesophila | reverse complement strand
CCGGAGGCAAGCGCGGAACACTTCCGGCCCGACGGCTGGTTCCTCACCGGCGATATCGGCTACCTTGACCCCGGGGGAGTGCTGTTTATCACCGACCGGAAGAAGGACATGATCATCATGTCGGGGTGGAAGGTCTATCCCACGGAGGTGGAGAACGTGATCCTCCAGCACCCGAAGGTCGCGGATGTCGCGGTATTCGGACGGGACGACCCCCGGAAGGGAGAAATCCCGGTCGCAGCGGTGGTGCTGGTCGCCGGGGAGACCCTTACCGCAGAAGAATTGGAGGAGTTCTGCAGGGCCCGGATGGCCGGGTATAAGATCCCGAGGGAGATGATCGTGCTCCCGTCGCTTCCCCGGGCTCACGGGTGGAAACTGCTCCGCCGCTCGCTCCGCGAACAGTTCGGGTGAAACAATCCCGATAACACTTATCAGGCCGGCTTGAGAATAGTAATTCGGGGAAATCCTTTTGCCAAGGGAAGATCGCAGGTCCAGCGGTGTAGGGGGTCTGGACCAGGCCATGGAGGGAGGCTATCCGCTCGGGACCACCATAGTGGTCATAGGCTCCCCTCTCACCGGTATCGAGCACATCACCCGGCAGTTCTGGCGGGTGGACAACGAACCCGGGACCTATCTCATGATGGACGCCGAGATCGAGGAAGGAATGATCGATGCGAGAGGGATCGATCCCTCGGCGTTTGTCCCGCTCTACAAGGGAGACCGCCTCGTGGTGGATTCCCTTTCCTCGGTGATCCTCAAATTCGGGATCGAGAAAGCCCTGGACTGCATGATCGCCGCCGAGAAAGAGGTGGCTGCCCGGAATGCGAACATCATGTTCACCGTCTACCCTGAACTCCACTCCGGCGTCGAAGAGTTCCAGGTATTGCGGCGGGCCGACGTGGTAATCGAGCTCAAGGAAGTGATCTTCATGAACGAGATCGAGCGGCAGCTCGCCGTTCACAAAGCCCATAAAATGGCGGTGCCGAAACGGCTTATCCCGTTCAACATCACCGAGAAGGGGATCGAACTCTCCACCACCTCGAGAGTGGTATAACCTACCCCTGACACTCTTTTCTTGCCGTTTTCGCGGCCTCTGCCATGTGAGAAAGCTTGGCATACGCCGTGTCCCGTGAATGCATCCGGAGCCCGCAGTCCGGGTCGACGAGCATCTGTTCCGGGCCGAAGAGTTCTACACCACCCCTGATCCTGGAAAGGATGACATCAGCAGGTTCGACCTCCGGGCTCGCCGAGTCCACGCACCCGAACCCGATCATCCTCCCTCCAAGGTCTTTTCCGGAGATTATTTCCATATTGCCAGGGTTCCTGGAGAACTCGAAGTCCAGGATCTGCACGGGATAGGAGAGGAGGTCGTCCACTACTGCTCCCAGGTCCCCGCAGACGTGGAGGCAGACCGGGACCGAGACCTGTCCGGCGATTATCGCAATGGCTTTTTTCGCGACCTCCAGGTCGCCCATACCCGTGGACAGGATCGGTTCGTCGATCTGGAGAACCGCGATCCCTTCTTCCTGGAGTGCACGGGCCTCCAGCGCGAGCGCCGAAGCGAGGTCCGGGACCAGTTCCTCACGGTTCCGGTAGAGCGGTGTTGCGAGGTGGAGGGCATGGGCGAGGGTTGTCGGCCCGGTGACGATCCCTTTCACGAGGGGGGTCCTCCGGCGGGCATACCGCACATCCGCCGCGGTGATGGGCGCGGATGCGGGGAGCACCTTTCCCACCACCTCCTGTCCACGGATCCCGGGGAGGCGGGAGGTAAAGGCACCCACCATATCGCCCCGTACCTGTCCGTCCGATATGATATCGATCCCGGCGCTGATCTGGTCCTCCACCGCCCGCTTCATCGCGGACCGGAGCGGATTTACGAGCGAAGAGAGCCCTCCGCCCTGCACTACCGGATAGCTCCCCACCACGGTCGTGGGAAGGAGCGGCGCGCCGGGAATGAGGTTCATGGCACCAGCCTGTGCCGGTCCCTCGGGAAGAGGACCGCCTCCCGGATGTTGCCGAGCCCGAGCATGGTCATCACTACCCGCTCCGCCCCGAGCCCCCATCCCGCGTGGGGCGGCATGCCGTAGCGGAACGGGGTCAGGTAGAACTCGAAACTCTCGGGATTGAGACCTTTCGCACTGATCTGCTGTACGAGCAGGTCGTGCTGGTGGACCCGCTGGGCTCCGCTGGAGAGCTCCATCCGGGGGTGCATCATGTCGAACGCCTTACAGATCGAGGGGTCGTGCTCGAAAGGCATGGCATAATAGGGCTTGATCTCCGTCGGCCAGTCCACGATGAAGTAATGACACCCCATCTCCTCGCCGATGGCTCTCTCCGCCGCCGAATTGAGATCGTCCCCGTACCCGATCGGCTCCTCGATCTTCTTCTGCGCGATAGCGATGGCTTCCGCGTAATTGAGCCTGGGGAAGGGGCAGTCGGGAACGGCGAAATCCCTGATCTCGAGATTGGCGAGGGCATCCTGGCAGTGGTCCGCCACATGAAGGTAGGTATCCCGCACCAGGTCCTCGAGCAGGTTCATGACCTCGTAGTGGTCCGCGAACGAGACCTCCACATCGATCGATGTCGCCTCGTTCAGGTGCTTGGTGGTGTTATGCTCCTCGGCCCGGAAGATGGGCCCGATCTCGAAGACCTTCTCGAACCCGGCGGCCATCATCATCTGTTTGTAGAGCTGCGGGCTCTGGTTGAGGAACGCTTCCTTTTCGAAATACGCGATGGGAAAGAGCTCGGTCCCTCCTTCGGTCGCCGCGGCCACCACTTTGGGGGTGGTGATATTGACAAACCCGTGGGAGAAGAGGAACTCGTTGACCTTGTGGATCACCGCGGACCTGATGGTAAAGACTGCCGCAACCCTGGGCCTGCGAGCGTCAAGGAACCGTGAATCAAGCCTGGTATCAAGCTCCGCAGGCACCTTCTCCACCACGTCGAGGGGCATGGGGCTCTCGCTCCGGGAGATGATCTGGAAGACCTCGGGGACCAGTTCCCGGCCCCCGGGGGCTTTATCGATCGCCTTCACGGTCCCGGAGATCCGGACCACGGACTCACGGGAGACCTCCTTTATCGCGGTGAGCACATGCTCGGATGCCTTTTTCTTAGGTACGGTGACCTGGATAATTCCTGTCCTGTCCCGGATAAGGAAGAATGCGAGCCCTCCAAGATCCCGGACCTCATGGACCCACCCAAAAATTTCGGCAGTGCCGGTCTCGGGGGTCACATCCTGTATCGGTATCCGCATATCAAATCCTATAGCTATGCGATCTCCGGGCACATGGGTTTTGCCCCCTCGGCCGTGTGAACCGGGCCGGGAGAGTACTTACCGTTATCCTTCTGCGTCCCCAAACACGTGGGCCTGCGTGGCCTCTTCTATCCGGTCCTTCTGTTTCTCGGCCTCTCTCAGGTGCCCGGGGGATTCCCACGGGTACCAGTTGGGCATGGCCATCATCACCATCCACCGGTTCGCGATCTCTTCGCCCTGGCGGTAGAGGTCCGAGAAGAGGTCATCCCCGATCGGCCGTTCGAAGTCCACGGTCAGGCTGAGCTTGAGGACGTTCGACATTGCATCACCCACGATCTTGGTGTGGTACCAGGGGGACCTGGACCAGCGGACACTCATCATCTCCTTGACATCGAGGTTCCGGAACTTCTGCAGTTCGGGGATATTGATGACCGGGTTGAGCTTGTTCTCGGAGAGGTAGTAGGCGAGGATCATATCCCTGCCGTAGTAAAGTCCGTTGTGCATCACGAAGTAGCGCTGGGGGAGGAACTCCTTTGCGGGGACGAGGTCGTGCATGTCACGCATGCTCTCCTTTACCAGAGAGTAGATCTGCGCATTGCGCATCATGGGATACTTCTTGGCGACAAGGATATTCGCGAGCACGCTCCATGGCAGGTCCGAGAGCGTCTCGTGGAAGAGCATGTAGAGATAAAAGATGAGCTGTTTTTTTCGCCAGATCTCCATGTTCCGGGTATTCTCGTCCTTCAGGGTATCCAGGTAGATCTGGTTTGCACCCCTGATCGCGCTCTCCTCGGTAAACGAGAGGACCCTGTACTGTCCATTCCTGGCAGCCATTCCCCGGAACAGGAGCTGGACGCAGTTTTTCGCGATGACGAAGTCCTTGAGCATACCGAGCATGGAGCCCGGGAACGCGATGATATTCTTCCCGGTGCCGAAGGTGTAGTCATCCACCAGCAGACCGTGGGGCGGGACATCCATCCTCCGGGACAGAACGATCTCGGTGCCGAGCGCGCTCTCGGCATAATCCAGAAGGGCCTTGAGGGGCGGGGAGAGGTTATACGAGGAACTCATGCGTCACGACCCGGAATTGGTGCGGCTCCTTCACCAGGGCGGACGTCCGTATCCCTGGATGAAGGCTCACTATTGGATCTCTCGTGCTCTCCCCTAATAACCATGCTGAAACGACCGGAACCGTCAATGCTCTCCCGATGAGCCCCCGGGCGGCTCCCGGGCCGGGGGACTCTTCTGCAGGTGTGCAATGATTGCGTCGAGGTCCTGGATCAGCGGAGGGATGAGATCGGTAACCGCACTCCAGGCGATCTTGAGATCTGGCCCGTAATACGGGTGTATAAGCCTGTTATGAAAACAGATCAGGAGGTTCCAGGGGATTTGCGGGTTACGCATCTTCTCCCCGGGAGAGACCTGGACCGCACAACGCCCGATAGTGTCCAGGGAAAGGGATACCTTCCTGTTCGAAGGCTCTTCCAGGGAAAATTGTCGGAAATTTGCCTTCTGTTGGTATTCCAGGAGAAACCCGGCCTCCTCCCTGATCTTTTCGATGCACGAAAGGTCTTTTCCCCTGCCATCGAAGGGAGGTGCCTCTTTCATTTCCGGGGGGTGCTCCGCAAGGACGCGGGTGGTGACCAGCCAGGCCTTCCGTCCGAGCAGTTCCTCGATGAAGGTTGAAAGCTCACAGAAATTTTTCAGGTTCTCCCCGGCCGACTGGAACTCCACCAGGACATCGATACGCCCGTCCTCCTCTTCCTCGCCCCTGGCGAGGGCGTCGAAGATGCCCAGTTTGGTGATACCGTAGAGCTTTTTTGCCACCGGGAACTTGCTGTTCAGCTTTAAGAGGACCTCCTCTCCGGTCGACGGGCGGTCGCGGCCGCTCATGACGTGCCTCCCCGCCTACCGCTAATGGTGCGACAGATCCCGAACCGCATGTACCCTTTTTATTGCGGCGGGATCGACGATAAGGTTTCGAATGTCCCCATGCCGGTTCCGGCTGCCCGGGGGACCGGAGGGGGGATCCCGGAGACCGCGAGCCGGGAACTTTCCCGGGGGTGTGGCCAGGCTGAATAACCCTCCCCGGATGAGACAGTTTCCTAACCTCCGGTCGGAAGGGGATCCCCCGAAAGAAGGTGCCGTGACAGCCGGGTCAGAATCCGGTCAGAACCGCACCTTAATGTGTCCCGGGCGGGAGAGTCATGCATGAACTCTTCAGGATGGATCCTGGTCGCAATAGCGGGGTGCATGGTGCTCGCCGCGGGTTGCGCGTACTATCCCGGGGGTCCGGCGACCCCTCCCCCCACCACGCCGGTTCCCACCGCCACGGTCTCCCCCGTGGAGACCACTCCGGCGGTCACTGCAATTCCTTCCGGAACATCTCCCGTTCCCGGTCCGATCCGTTACGTTCCCGGGGGCACGTACCACGTCGGGGACGAGATCCTGATCTCGGGGAGCACCATCCTCTCCGGGGGGAACCAGCTGCTCATCGAAGTGACCTCGGTCTCGTTCGGGCCTGCCCCGAAGGAGAATAACACCGCGTTCTCCGGCGCGTCGGCAGTCGTCACGGTGGAGGAGGGAGTCCCGCCGGGTAACAATTCATGGTCCTACATCCTGGATACCGCCGGTTTCGTCCCGGACGAGTACGTCGTGACCATCACCGCGCTTACGGTGCGGAATCTCTCGGAGACCTCGACGTTTACCCTGTTGCCCTGAAAAAAGAATGTAGATTACCAGAGATTTTTTTTATTTTTTTCTTCGGGGGGATCGTTCTCCGCGGGAGGGTCTCCAAGATCGATCTCTGCCGGGGGTGTCCTTTCCGGGAGCGGACGGGATATGCCGCATTTCTGCTTGATCATCTCCACCCCCTCGAACGCTTCCCTTCGCACCGCAGGGTTCTCGTCGGTCAGCTTCCGCGAAAGGGCTTCGAGCGAGTTCTTATCCCCTATCTCTCCGAGCAGGATTGCCGTCCGCCGGCGCACGTCCGCGTTGGGATCGTCGAGGAGCTCGAGGAGCGGGGGAGTCGACCGGGTCCCCAGTATCCAGAGCGCCTCCATGGCACAGTTCCTGACGATCTGGTCACCGTCATGGAACGCTCTGACAAGAGCCGGTATGGCAGGGTCGCAGATATCGGTCAGGGCTTTCGTCGCCTCCCCGCGAACGCTCTTCTCTTTGTCATCGAGGCACCGGATCAGGGCCGCTGTGGCCTTGGCGTCCCCGATCCGGCCCAGGATATTGGCGGAATGCCGGCGAACATCCACATTCTCGTTACCGAGTGCGCCGATCAGGGAATCCACCGCAGGGTAGCCGATGGAGATAAGGGCCAGGGACACCCGCTGCTGGTACTCTCCGGTCCCCTCTCCCAGGGCCGTTATCAGGGGTTCGATGCTTTTCGTTCCAAGGAGGCACAGGGTCTCCACTGCGGCCATCCTGACATACCCGTAATCGTCGCGGAGGACACCGATCAGGGGGGTGACCGACGACTGCTCGTCGTACCGCCGGAGCGCGATCGCCGCTTCCTGACGTACCAGCGGTTTCTCATCGGAAAGTGCCCGGATGATCCCGGGGACCGCCTGGGGCACCCGCATCAGGCCCAGGATCTCGATGGCGCCCCTCCTGATATGAGGATTTGAATCGGAGAGCGCCCTCTCAAGCGGTTCGATCGAGGGGTCGCCGATGAGAATGAGCGCCCGCTCGGTCTCTCTCCTCACTGCCTCGTCCTCTTCCGCAAGTATGGCGACGAGGGGGAGAACCGCCGGGGCGCCCATCCGGCCCAGCATATCCGAGGCACCCCGGCGGATGATCCAGAAATCGTCTTTTAATGCGTGCACCAGTGGATCGATGAACGGTCCCCCGAGTTCTCCTACCGCACGGATGGCGTTCCACCGGTCGTCGACGTCCCCGTAGGCAAGCGCCTTCTCCACCTGGTCGGAGATCCCCACCGCCCCCACGCGGAAGTCCTCCGGCTCGGCGTTACCCCCGAATATCGATTTGAATAGGCCCATTTCCTCCTCGATTACACTGTATCTGCCCTCAATCTCAAATACATATCGAGATCCCGGAGGATACCCCTACACCGCCATTCCCCGCGAACGGATCTCGTTAAGGATAAATCGGGCAAGATCCCGGCTCTTTTCCGGTCCGGTCATCAGGGTATCGAAACGGAGCGCACCGGGGACCGTGACCGGGTCCCGGATGTCCTGCACAAAGAGGTCGACCAGGGGGTCGTAGATCCCATGGACCGCACGCGAGTTCGGTTCGAAGCCACGGGCCTTCATCAGTTCCCCCGCGGGGCCGCTCACCGGGGCGTCGCCGATGAACGGGCTCACCGCGACCACGAACCGCTCTTCCAGGAGTTCTCGGACCCCCCGGCACTCAAGGATGGGAAGGATGCTGGTGATAGGGTTGCTCGGCCCGATCACCACTGCACTGCTCTCCCCAATCAGGGTGAGGGCCGGGTCACCCGCGTCCACCGGGGATGCCGGCGACCTGATCACCTCATCGACCGGGACATTACCCCGGTTCTTCACCCAGTACTCCTGGAAGTGCATGGTCGTGGTCCCGCTCCGGATCAGGGTGCGTACCTCCGCGTCGGACATCGGAAATATCCTCGCGCCGATACCCATCGCCCGGCAGAGCTGCTCGGTCGCCCCCGAGAGAGAGAGCCCCCTCCGGAGAAGTTCCCCGCGGGCGATATGCACCGCCCTGTCCCGGTCACCGATCCTGATGAACTCCTCAACACCGAGTTTTTTGGCTTCTTCGTGTGTGGCGAAGGTGTCGTCCTTCATGCCCCACCAGGTGTCCGTGTTCAGGTCGCCGGAGAAGAGGTACATCACAGTGTCGATATCGGGAGAGAGGTGGTTCCCGCTGATCCAGAGGTCCTCGGCGGTGTTTACCACCACCCCGATCTGCGGGTCGGGGAGCTCCATTCGCGCACCTCTGAGCAGTTTCGGGGTTCCGGTGCCGCCGGAAAGGAAGGTAATCATATCCACATACTTTAACCTGTCATATATCAAGATTGGGTACTATCCGGAATGGAAGGATAATTTTTCCCGCATTCCGCGCGGAGGCCGGGCGACCCCGATGTGAGGGCCCTGGCGAGAAGACCGCGACGCAGGTGTGCGGAGATCATTCTCCGGGAAGAACGATCCGGGAAGTTGAAAAAAACCGTGATGCCAGGCGCTCCGGCACTTCACGAGCAGAGGACCTAAAAAAAGAGGAAGAAATCATGGGGAACCCTGGATGAAGATCATCAAGGACCCGGTGCACGGGTATATCGATGTGGCGGATTTCGTCCTTCCGCTTCTTGACTCACCCCTTCTGCAGCGACTTCGCTACGTGAAGCAACTGGGCTTCTCTTTCCTGGTCTACCCGGGAGCGAACCATACCCGGTTCGAACACTCCCTGGGGACCATGTACCTTTCCGACCTGATGGCCCGCCAGCTCCAGCTCGATGAAGAGGAGCAGAAACTGGTCGCTGCAGCGGCACTGCTGCACGATATCGGGCACGGACCGTTCTCCCATGCCATCGAGCCGCTCATGGAGGACCTGCTCGGGTACCCCCACCACTATATCCGCCCCCTGCTCGAGGACCCCTATACCAGGGATGCGCTGGAAGGACAGGGAATCAGCCCCGCCGACCTGGTCTCGCTGATCGACGGCGACCATCCCCTCTCGGGGATAATCCACGGGGAGCTGGACGTAGACCGGATGGACTACCTGCTCCGGGATGCCCATTACACCGGAGCCCCTTACGGGACGGTCGATGCGCACCGCCTGATACGGAGCACGCTCCGGGCAAAAGACCAGATCGTGCTCCACGAGAGCGGGATCAATGCCGCGGAGTCCCTCCTGATCGCACGGACGCTGATGCGCCCCGCGGTCTATTACCACCACGTAAGCAGGATCGCGGAGATGATGTTCCTCCTGTCGGTGACTGCCCACCTCTCGGGAAACCGCGGGGAGGCTTTCGCCCTGATGAGGATGGACGATGCCAAATGCATGCACACCCTTCTTACCTCTCCGGTCACGGTTGCCAGGGAGCTTGCCGAGGGTCTCTACGCCCGGCGGCTGTACAAAAGAGCCCTGTATGTCGGACAGGACCAGGTCAATGCCTACAACCTGGCGGGGAAAGCCTCCCATCATGACGAACGGGTGTTCGCGGTCGAGATCGCGGACCGGGCGGGGGTTCCCCCGCACCTGGTGCTGGTGGATATCCCTGAGTTCCCCTCCGACATGTCCCTTCCCATCCAGGTCAAGAACCGCCACCGGGTGCTCGGGCTGGGGGAGGTCTCGCCCATCCTCACCACCCTGAACGAGACCAGGAAGGGCCAGTGGAGGGTGGGGGTTTATACTCTTCCCGCCCACGTGGAGGCGGTGGGGAGGGCGGCCGCCGAGGTGCTCCACGTCCGGCCCGTTACTACCCAGAAACGGCTTATAACGGAAGGATAGTCTTTGGTGCGGAGGCGGAACAGAACGGCAACGTTTATCATTCGAAACGCGCACCTCACAACGAGGGGTTTATAACGGCCCTCGGATGACGCGGGTGTTTGGATGATAGAAGACTGGATTGTGGTCACGACAGGGGTGGTGGCGATTGTAATCGCGCTCTGTCTCTCCTATATTTATTCCGAGGGAAGGGAGCTCTCCCTGGTCAGGAACCGGCAGAAACAAAAGGTCTACGAGGACCTTTTCCATGCCATCACCGACCTGAACGTAGCGGGTGACGACCCGTATGCGAGGGACCGGGCGAAGATGCGCCTGGCTCATACGCTGAACCGGCTCAACCTCGTTGCGGGACCGACCGTGCTGAAGCACGTGAACGAGCTCCTCGATTTCCTCAACGAATACGGGGACGACGATCTGGACGTGCTCAAGCAGCTCAACATCCTGAACAATATCGTTCGTGCGGTGCGGCGCGAGCTCGACCCCCGCACGGCACAAAAACTCGAGGATGCGCAGTTCCGGTACCGGTTCTATTCCCCCCCCAGGGGGTAATTTTTTCGGCCGGCCCGGCGGCCGCTAGGAATACGATTACCGGGTTCCCATTTTGTGTTTTTGATATTTTCGGCTTGGTTGACATCCTCGATTTCCTTCATTGATGACTATATTCCCGAGGCTTTGCCCGGGGTAGTTTAAGAACACACTCTATGGTATATGATGCTCCTGGAGCTGCGCCGCGCCGCTGCGACGCCCCGACAGGATATTTCCGGACTGTCGCAGGTCGAGGATCTTTTTACTTATTTGATATTGAGCAATATCGGCAAGAGTTAAACTTTTTCGGGAGATATCGCGCCGGGGGCTGGCGCAGTATCGTGGGCGAAGCTCCCAAGAACGTCACATGGTAAGGATGCCAACAAAGTCGATTTTGCGGTTCTCTTAGCACAGGCATTTGGAACATCCCACCCGTGGAACAAGAGGCCCCGGAATTGTTTGTCAACAGGAGGTAGTGATCGCAGGGGGAAAACACCTGTACCTGGATATCGATTTATGAGCCTCGGTCTCCAACCTGAATCCAGGTGAAGTGATGCGGGAGTTTATTGCGCGGATGAGGGAACGCGGACTGGTGACGGATATCGAGGGGGCATGTGACGAAGAGTTCGCTGCGCCGAAAATGGCGGCAGGGACGGACAGGCTGCTCTTCTTCCACAACCTCTCGGGACACCGGGCGGTGATGAACCTCACCGCCAACCGTGAATCCCTGGCCCTCGCACTGGGGATGGACCAGACTGGGATGGTGAAACGGCTTTCTGGGATGGAATACACAGGTGACGTGATCCGCGAGGGGACGCTTTCCATGGAAAAACCGGACCTCTCCCGCCTTCCGGTTATGAAACACTTCCCGCTCGATGCCGGCCCGTACATCACTGCAGGGATCGTCTTCTCCCGTTACGACGAGGTGGAGAACGCCTCCATCCACCGGATGCTGGTCCTCTCTAAGGACCGGGTCGCGGCCCGGCTGGTGGAAGGACGGCACACCCATACCATGCTCCGCGCGGCCCTGGAGAACGGGGAGCGGCTTCCTGTCGCCATGGCCATCGGGGTACACCCGGCAGTGATATTCGCGAGCTGCACCCGCGTGCCGCGGGGGAAGGAACTCGAGTTCGCTGCGGAACTGATGGGGGGCGAGCTCCGGGTCTCCCGGTGCCCGAACGGGGTGCTGGTCCCGCCCGCCGAGATCGTGCTGGAAGGGTATATCGGCGGTGAAAAGACCGCCGAAGGCCCGTTCGTGGACATCACCGGGACCTACGACCTGATCCGGCAGCAGCCGGTGATCGAGTTCACTGGTATGCACCTTGCCCCTGACTACATCTACCACGGGATTCTCCCGGGAGGCAACGAGCACAAGATGCTGATGGGAGCCCCGTACGAGCCGGTCATTTACCGCGCGGTAGCGGGGGTGACCGAGGTGAAGAACGTAGTCCTCACCACCGGGGGATGTGGCTATTTCCACGCGGTGGTCCAGGTCAGGAAGAACACCCAGGGCGACGGCAAGAACGCCATTCTCGCCGCCCTTGCGGCCCATACCTCCCTCAAACACGTGGTGGTGGTGGATGAGGATATCAACCCTGACGACCCGAAGGACGTCGAGTTCGCCATCGCGACCAGGGTCCGGGGCGATAAGGACATCCTGATAATACCCGGCGCACGGGGCTCTTCGCTCGATCCCTGCCAGGCTGAGGACGGGACCAATGTCAAGGTAGGGGTCGACGCCACCATGGAGCTCGGCCGGGAACGCGAGTTCCTCCGTGCAGGGTGGTAGCCGATGTTTTTGACCGGGGAGGAGGAGCGGATCCTCGAGGGCGAAGAGGGCGAGACCAGGATGAAGATGATGGAGATCCTGGTCGCCCTCGGGAAAGTCTTCGGTGCGGAGCGGATGGTCCCGGTGCGGAGCGTCCAGGTCTCAGGCGCTTCATATAAGACCATCGGGGAATACGGCCTCTCCTGGCTCCGGAGCCTCGATTCCACCGTCGCGGTCCCCACTATGCTCAACCCGGTGGGGATGGACCGGTCCCGGTGGAGGGAGATGGGGATCGACCCGGGATTCGCTGCGAAGCAGGAGGAGGTCATCGAGGCCTACCGCCGGCTCGGGGTGCGGCTGGAGTGCACCTGCACCCCCTACTACCTGCACCTGATCCACTACGGCGACCACCTGGCATGGTCGGAGTCCTCGGCGGTGGCCTACGCAAACTCGGTGGTGGGAGCACGGACGAACCGGGAGGGCGGGCCGAGCGCCCTTGCGGCAGCAATCGTAGGGAGGACGCCGGAATACGGCCTCCACCTCGTGGCGGTACGGGCCCCGCAGCTCGCGATCAGGGTGGAGACGGACGGCCACGAGCTGGAAACGGCCCACTACGGGGCCCTTGGATACCGGGTCGGATCCATTGCGGGGAACAGGATCCCCATCTTTTCGGGGATCCGTCCCACCCGTGACCAGTTGAAGACGCTCGGGGCGGCAATGGCCGCATCCGGTGCGGTGGCGCTGTTCCACGTGGAGGGGATCACCCCCGAGGCGCGTATCTTCACCTACGACACCCGCAGCCTGGAAACGATCCCGGTCGTGTGGGAGGAGATCACGGACGTCTTTCAGGATGCCCCTGTGGACGCGGTGGCGCTCGGCTGCCCCCACTGCTCGGAGCAGGAACTATCCCGGATCGCGTCCCTCCTTGAAGGAAAAACGGTCCGCATCCCCCTCTATGTCTTCGCAGCCCGTGGGGTCATGGAGAAACAGAAGCCCCTGGTGGCGGCCATAGAAAAGAGTGGGGCCAGGGTCTTTGCCGATACCTGCATGGTGGTCTCCCCGGCGATGGAACGGTTCGGGACTATCATGGTCAACTCGGGGAAAGCCTTCTCCTATGTGCCTAACATGTGCGGGGCTGCGGTGCGACTGGGTACCACCGAGGAGTGCATCCGGGTGGCGACGGGAGCTCCATAAAACTAAGAAGTGGGTGCGGATACCGGGGGTGTCATCCCGGGCATGAATGAACTATTTTAAAAAAATAATATCCCTGGCCTATTTCACGATCAGCAGCGGCGGAGTGATCTTCCCTGCGACCAGTTCGGAGAGCGAACCGCAGTGCGACTTCCCGCTTTTTCCATACGCGCCCATGACCACCAGGAAGTAACCCCCGCTGTTTGCCTCACGGATGACCTCGTCCTGGACCGGGCCTTCCACGACCATGGACCTGCACTTCACGTCTTCCCTGGCGCAGTGAATGGAGAGGTCGTTCATCTCGCTGTTGATGTTCCGCCGCATATCCCGCCAGATCTGCTCCTCGTAATCCTTGATCTGGCTGCAGAGTTCACTTTGCGCACAGAAATTGAACGCCAGGGCCCGTGCCTCGTTCCGGTCGAGCACCGAGAAGAACGTCACCTCCGCGCCCCTGTTTTTCGCGACCTGCAATGCGTGGATCGCGCACTTCTGGCTCCAGGTCGAGCCGTCAAGTAATACCAGTATCTTCATTCTCTCAGAACCCCACGTAGCGGATCCACAAAATCCCGACCCCCACCGCGACGGTGACTACCAGGATCAGCATACCGATCTTGAGGAACTCCATGAAAGATATTTTTATTCTGCCCCGTTCGGCGATACCCAGGACGACCACGTTGGCGGATGCCCCGATCGCCGAACCGTTCCCTCCGAGGCATGCCCCGAGCGAGAGCGCCCACCATAAGGGATAGATCTCCATCGCTCCCCCGAGGTCTTTTATGAGGGGTATCAGGGTCGCGGTAAGGGGGATGTTGTCCACCACCGCCGAGGCGAAGGCGGAGAACCAGGCGATGACCAGGATGGATTCCCCGGTGGTATGGACATGGGCCACCACGAACCCGGCGAGCTGGGATATCACCCCGGTCTGCACCAGGGCGCCCACCACGATGAACAATCCGCCGAAGAAGAAGAGTGCGGGCCATTCGATCTTCTCCAGGATCTCTTCGGGGGGCTGGCGTGTCCAGATGAGGATTGCCGCGGCACCGATGAGGGCGACGAGCGCCGGCTCCAGCCCGATGTAGCTATGGAGGAAGAAGGCGACGATCACCCCGGCGATGACGATCACCGACTTATTGAACAGGGACCGGTCCTTGATCGCCGCCCGCTCGTCGAGCCCCTCGAGCGCGGCGTGGATCGCTCCCTTCTTCTCCGGGTGCACCCTGAGGGTCCTCCCGTAGATCAGGTAGAGCATGAGGAGCACCACGGCCATATCCACCGCCGCGATAGGGCCCATGTTCAGGATGAACTCGTTGAAGGTGAGCCCCGACGCGGACCCGATCATGATGTTCGGGGGGTCGCCGATGAGCGTGGCGGTCCCTCCGATGTTCGAGGAGAATATCTCCGCGAGCAGGAAGGGGACCGGGTTCTGCTCCATCACCTGGGCAAGATAGAGGATCATGGGGGTAATCAGCAGCACGGTGGTTACATTGTCCAGGAAGGCGCTCACCAGCGCGGTGAGGATGGAAAAAAGGATAAGCACCCTGAGAGGGCTCCCCTTTGCAAATTTTGCCGTCCTTATCGCGATGTATTCGAAAAGTCCGCTCAGTCGTGCGGTATTCACGATGATCATCATGCCCATCAGCAGGAAGATGGTACCGAGGTCCAGGTAGACCGGGATCTCGTCCCAGGGCACGATCTGGAGAGCCACGACGATCGCCGCACCGGCCATCGCGGCAACGGTACGGTGGATCCGCTCGTCGATGATCAGGGCGTAGGTGAAGAGGAATACCGCAATAGCGATTAGTTCGTAAGGTATCATGCAGCACCGAAGAGAGCCTAGTAAATGACGACCGGGCAGGGCGCGGCTTTCTGAAGGCGAAGCACCATCGGGCTGATATCGCCGTTATCGCCGGCGGTCATGCCGAACTTCTTTCCGATGACCAGGAGCCCGCACGATCCCGCCTGGGCCTGGGCCTCGTCTCCTTTGACTCCCGTCCTTACGAGTGAACGGCAGGAGACTCCGGACTGCTCCACGAGCGCGCAGTTCCTGGCAACCAGTTCCCGCGCACGGCTCTCTTCCCGTTCCAGGAATTTAATTCCCGAATCGCGGCCGAGCGACTCCGTTACCACCCGCATCACCTGGTCGTCGATGAGATAGACGATGGCGACCGGCGCACGGTAGGTCAGGAAGAGGCCGGATACCTCTTCCGGAATCTCCCCGGAAAAAAAGTCGAGCAGCACCAGCACCGACGTCACCGGCGGGACCTGCAACTCTTCCTCGGTAGGGATAAAATCCCGGTATTCCTTCAGTATCTGTTCGTATCGCGACCCGGCTACGTCGCGGAACTTTCGTTCGATGAGCGCATGGTAATAGCTCATAGATAGTGACCGCCTGTCCTTAGAGGCGTCAAATCTCCGGCCTGATAATCATTGCTTCAGCAGGGATGGAACCGGGGGCCGGTCCCGCCAACGGGGGGATTTTCGCTGTCTTCACCGGAGCGTGTGACCCGGCGCGCGGCCGCGAACGGCCGCGAAGATACGGATCCATTTTGAGGTGTGCGGATAACAACTCCCTGGCAACATGGCGCAGAAGAGCCCTGGATTTCGAGGAATCAGCACTTATAAACCGATAATCGTAGCGGTCCTGGTGATCTTTTCCCTGGCCATGGAGGTGATCCTGCACTGGGTGATGGGCATCGAGGTGGTGTACTCCCAGTTCTTCTATATCCCGGTAGTGCTCGCCGCGGTGTGGTACGGTGTGCGATCGGTGGGTGTTGCGGCCCTGCTGGGCGGGATCCAGGTGCTTGGTGGTGTGTACCTCACCGGCGACGTAGTGCCCGGGTCGCTGGTCCGGGCGGGCATCCTGGTGGCCGTCGCGCTGGTGATTGGTGCGGTCGTGGACCTGATGCGCCGGGAACAGGCCAGGATGCTCGAGGAAGTCACCGATGCCGCCCTCAAGTCGGCGACGGCACCCGGCGGGTGGAAGGAAGGGATATCGGACCTCCGGGACCGGATCATCACCTCCGTGAACGTACGCAGGCTCCGGGAAGCGGGCGATGCCAGGGGCCTGGTCCGTGCCCTCGACCATAAGGACCCGGCGATCCAGTATCAGGCCGCCGAGGCGCTCGGAGACCTCGGCGACCCGGCGGCGGTCGGCCCTCTTGCACAAGCCCTTCGGGGCGATGAATACAGCGGGGTCCGCTGGAAAGCCGCGGAAGCCCTGGCGAGGATCGGCCCGCCCGCGGTCGATGCCCTTATCGAGGCCCTTGCCGACCCGGACGACGACGTCCGCTGGAAGGCCGCCATCGCCCTCGGGGAGATCGGGGACCCCAGGGGTGTGGCACCGCTGATAGGGGTCCTGTCCGACCCCGATCGCTTTGTGCAAAGCAGGGCGGCGCAGGCGCTGGGGATGATCGGCGCCCCCGCGGTCGATGCCCTGACAACCGTGCTCGGCGATGAAGAGGGAGGGGTCCATTGGGGGGCGGTCCTGGCCCTGGAGAAGATCGGGGACCCGCGGGCGGTCCCTGCCCTCGTGAAGGCCTCGGCGGATCCCGGTGGGGAGGTGAACCCGGAGATAGTGGCCGCAATAGACGGGATGGGCGACGCGGGATTCCGGGAACTGGAGCAGCTCCTCAAATCCGGGGAACCTCGCCTGCGGCAAAATGCCGTGCGGGTGCTCGGAAGGCTGGGCAGGGAGGAGGCGATCGCCCCGCTGCTCCAGATGCTGGAACATGCGGACGGCGAGACGCGGCTCCTGGTCGGGGAAGCCCTCCGGAACCTGGGGGCCGGAGACATCCCTGACGTGACGGTTACCGGGGAGCGCAGGCAGGGCCCCGGTACCGGGTAAGGGAGTCTTACATTCACCCTGCGGAAACAAGTATAATTTTTCCGGAGGGGAGATATGTGTCAGCGAACCCGTCCGTGAGGGGATACCGTACGGGGAGCCCGGGCTCAATCCGGGAAGGGGGTTTTTCGATGGACGAGAAAAAAGAGATCGATGCATTGATCCGCCAGATCGAGCAGGGGCCGCTTGAGGCGAGACGATCTGCCGTCCGGCGCCTGGCGGCTATCGGTTCTCCCGCAGTCGGGCCGCTCATTGCCGCCCTGGACTACGCCCGCGAGAACGACATCCGGTGGTATTACGCGGCCGCCCTGGCGAGGATCGGGGAGCCTGCGATCGGGGACATACTCGCGGCCATGCGTGAAGAGAGGAAAAAAGAGTTCCTGGAGTATGCATCTGCCGCACTGGGGGCAATCGGTGAACCTGCGGTTGAACCGGTGATCGACGCCATGAAGGACGCGGACCCCGCGCTCCGGGGATATCTCTCCATGGCGCTGTGCCGGATCGGGGAACCCGCACTGGAACCCCTGAAAAAGCGCCTCAATGACGCAGACGAGGTGGTCCGCCAGTGCGCATCGCTCACCCTGTGGAAGATGGGGGAAGGAGGGATCTCCACCATGGTGGAGAGCTACCATATCTCCCGGAACCCCCCGCCCGCTTCCGGGCAGGGAGATGAGGGGAAATCTTCCTGATGCCTGGCGACGAAACGCCCGCGGGACGAGAGGAGGAAACGTTCATCGATCCTCATAAGTCCGAGCATAACCATGAGATGGTGATGATGCGGGCATCCGCGGAGATGGAGGAGTACCTGGCCGGTCTGCAGAAGGAGCTCGTCCGGGCGATGGGGGTCGCGGAGCAGGCCAGGAAAGCGGGGATCGACCCCCGCACCGCGGTGGAGATACCGGTGGCGAACGACCTGGCCGACCGGGTGGAAGCCCTTCTCGCGATCAGGGGAGTCGCCGCGAGGCTTCGCGAGCTGGAGCAACAGATGTCTCGTGAGGAGGTCGCCCTCAGGATCGGCGACGACTTCGTCCAGTGCATGTTCGGCGAGAAGGGGAGGGACGAGATCCTGGACCACGCCATCAGGACGGCCATGGCCCTGCTCACCGAGGGCGTCGTCGCCGCCCCGACCGAGGGTATCGCCAAGATCGGGACGGGAAACAACGACGACGGGACGGAATACCTCAAGATCTATTATGCCGGGCCCATACGGAGCGCGGGGGGGACGGCCCAGGCGCTCTCCGTGCTGGTGGGCGACTACGTCCGGAGGGCACTTGGGATAGCGGCCTATAAACCGCGGGAAGAGGAGGTGGAGCGGTACATCGAGGAGATCCGGCAGTACAATACCATCATGAACCTCCAGTATCTCCCGAGTGACAACGAGATACGGCTCATCGTGAACAACTGCCCGGTGTGCATCGACGGGGAAGGGACCGAGACCGAGGAGGTCTCCGGGCACAGGAACCTGGAACGGGTGGAGACCAACACGGTCCGGGGAGGAATGGCCCTTGTCATCGCGGAAGGGCTCGCGCTCAAGGCCCCGAAAGTCCAGAAAAATGTCCGGAAAATGAAGATGGACGGCTGGGAGTGGCTGGAGGACCTTATCGGGGGAGGGAAGAAGACGGGTGACGAGGACGAGGGTGCCCACGTCAAGCCCAAGGATAAGTACCTCCGCGACCTTATCGGTGGCCGGCCGGTCTTTTCCTACCCCATGCGGAAGGGAGGCTTCCGGCTCAGGCTCGGCCGGTCAAGGAACACGGGATTTGCAGCGGCGGGGATCAACCCGGCGACCATGCATATTCTCGGGGACTTCCTGGCTACCGGGACCCAGATGAAGACTGAACGGCCGGGAAAGGCGGCCGGCATCGTGCCGGTGGACACTATCCAGGGACCGACCGTACGGCTTACGAACGGGGACGTGCTCCGCATCGACGACCTCTCATCGGCCAAAGAACTGGCACCCCGCGTAGAGCGGATCCTCGATATCGGGGAGATTCTTATCAGTTACGGCGAGTTCATGGAGAACAACCACCTCCTCGTCCCCCCTGCATACTGCGAGGAGTGGTGGGTGCTGGAGGGAGGCGGCAGCACCCCGGAGAACGAGGTGGAGGCGATCTCCATGTGCTTCGAGGGAGCGTATCTCCATCCCGACTACACCTTCCTCTGGGACGACCTCACCTGCGCCCAGGTCCGGGAACTGGCGGATTTTGTCTCGGCGAACGGAAAGGTGCTCCATGATGTCCTCGTGCTGCCGAACGATCCCGTGGCGAAGGAACTCCTCGAGGAGATCCTCCTCCCCCACCAGGTCAGGGAAGGGATGATCTGCATCACCGGCTGTTACATGGTATTTCTTGCCTGCCTGGGGCTCGACCTCCAGATGACCAGGCGAAACACCTGGGACGATGCCCCCGACGGGGATCCGCTCGGCCTCGTGATGCACCTCTCGGGGTTCTCCCTGCGGTCCCGGGCCGGGACCCGAATCGGGGGGCGGATGGGGCGGCCTGGGAAATCGAAACCCCGGAAGATGAGTCCGCCCCCGCATTCGCTCTTCCCGCTGGGAGAAGCGGGAGGGTCAAGGCGGTCGTTCCAGGAGGCTTCCACGAGGTCCCCCCAGGCCAACAAGGACGGGGGGGTGATCACCATCGAGACGGGGAAGAGACGCTGTCCCGCCTGCGGGACGATCACTTACAACAACCGGTGCGACTGCGGGATCCACACCGAGCCGGTGTTCACCTGCCCCCGGTGCAAACGTGAGCTGGAGACCGATACCTGCCCGGGATGCAAGGTCACGGCGGTCTGTTCCCAGACGGTGACCCTCAATGTGCGAAGCGAGTACCAGGAAGCGCTCGAGCGGTTAGGGGTACGGGAGAATGCAGTGCAGCTGGTCAAGGGGGTGAAAGGACTCATCTCCCGTGAAAAACCCCTCGAGATCATCGAGAAAGGGATCCTCCGGGCACAGCGGGACCTCTTCGTGTTCAAGGACGGAACGGTGCGGTTCGACATGATCGACCTGCCCCTGACGCATTTCCGCCCTCGCGAGGTGAGCGTCCCCGTGGCCCGGCTCCGCGAACTGGGGTATACTTATGACATTCACGGGACACCGCTGGCCGGTCAGGACCAGGTCCTGGAACTCCGTGCCCAGGACATCCTCATCTCCGAGTCCTGTGCGGATTACATGGTGAATGTGGCCCGGTTCATCGACGACCTCCTTGAAAAATGCTACGGCCTGCCTCCGTTCTACCAGATGAACGGCAGGGCCGACCTGGTCGGCCACCTGGTGATCGGGCTTGCCCCCCACACGAGCGCCGGGGTGCTCGCGAGGGTCATCGGGTTCTCCCGGGCGAACGTAGGCTACGGCCATCCCTTCTTCCACGCGGCGAAACGCAGGAACTGTTTCTTCGGGGACACCGAGATCGAGGTCATGTGCAACCAGAACTGGCAGAAACTGCCCATCCGCCGTTTCGTGCTGGAGAACTTCGATGTCTCCCGACCGGGTATCGACCGGCTCGGGACTTACTACTCCGACCCCCGGCAGTCGTACCTGGTCAGGGCGATCGATACGTCAGGCCAGCACCACCTCCGGAAGGTGACCTCGGTCTCCATCCACAAGGCGCCTGAGGTGCTGATCCGGTTCGAGACCCGGACCGGTAAGGTCGTTGCGGTCACCCCTGACCATGCGATGCTGGTCTGGGACCTCTGTTACCTGCGGAAGATCCGCGCGGTCGAGGTGAAGGTGGGGGACGCGGTCCCGGTGATGGCAGGGATGAACGTAATCTCGGACCACATTACGCACATCGATACGGTCCCCTGTCCGGACGACAGGGTGTATTGCATCACGGTGGACACGGACCATACGGTGCTCGCGAACGGGATCTTCACCGGGCAGTGCGACGGTGACGAGGACTGCGTCATGCTCCTTTTGGACGGGCTGATCAACTTTTCACGTTCGTTCCTGCCGGAGACACGGGGCGGGTCGATGGACGCCCCCCTTGTGCTCACCAGCCGGATCGACCCCTCGGAGATCGACAAGGAGAGCCATAACCTGGACGTGGGGACCTCTTATCCGCTCGAGATCTACCTCGCCGCCCTGAAGTATACCCACCCCAGGGACGTGGAGAAGCTCGTGGACAGGGTGGAGCACCGCCTGGGCACCCCTGCCCAGCTCGAGGGATTCTTCTTTACTCACGATACCTCGGACATCTCCGCGGGACCCCTCGAATCGACCTATACCCAGCTCAAGACCATGGTGGAGAAGCTGGAAGCCGAGCTCCGGCTCGCCGAGATGATACGGGCGGTAGACGCGGACGACGTGGCGGAACGGGTGCTTACCACCCATTTCATCCGCGACCTGATGGGAAACCTCTCCGCGTTCTCGAAGCAGAAGTTCCGGTGCACGAAGTGCAACCACTCTTATCGCAGGATGCCGCTCGCCGGGAAGTGCACCCGGTGCGGGGGGAATATCATCCCCACGGTGCACGAGGGCTCGGTGAAGAAATACCTGGAGATGTCCCGTCAGATGTGCGAGAAATACAAGGTATCGGACTATACCCGCCAGCGGGTGATGGTCCTCGACCGGGCTATCGAGTCGACGTTCGGGCAGGAGAAGTCCCAGCAGCTCGGGCTCGCGGATTTCATGTGATTGGGAAATTTTGGTCTTTTCTGATTTTTTTGCCTGTACTATTTTAGCCCGGAATTTTCACAATGAAAGCCGAGAAACAGCAGGGAGGAATGGATATATGAAAACCCGTTCGGAAGTTCGGCATGATGATTCCGCCGCCCCCGAAGGGCGCCCCGGCGGCGGATAAGGAACCTGCAATGTCGATTTATCCCGAAAAAAATACCTGCATCCCGACGAACCGGTCATATCCGTGAATTGTCCTAAAAGCAGGATCGATGCCCCCCGCGCCCGGTCAACCTTCCGGAGGACAGCTGCAGCAGCGGGGATGACGTTCCTCAAGAACATCAGGGGAGTAAGGATGTCGAAAATGCATCGAATTTAAAAAATCGAGGGCAGAACTCCTCCGGCGTTGTTGTTAAAAAATTAGTGGCACTCCTTTCCAAACTCACGCTGTTTGAGTGACAAATGACCGTTTTTCGTCCTTGCAGAGGAGTTTTATCGCGCTCCGGGCGGAAGTAGCCGCACCGGGGAGCCCCCCGCCGGGGGACACCCACTGCCCGGCCATATAAAATCCGGAAAGACCCCGGAGTTTCTGGGGGAAACGAAGGTTCATGGTCTTTTTCGTCATCAGCCATCCTTCATAAGACCCCTTCCAGTTCCCGGTGTAGCGTATGAAGGTATGAGGAGTGGCCACATCGGTCACCTCGATCTGGTCCCGTATTCCCGGATATACCTCCTCGAGAGCGGCCGGGACTTCCTTGCATAACCTGTCTTTTTCCGTCCGGTAATGATCGGAATGGTACGGAATCCCCTCCCAGAAGGCGTAGTCGGTCTCGATGGGGGTGGTGAATACCGATTTGCCCCGGGGGGCCATGGACGGGTCCCGGGAATGGTTCCTGACAAGGAGGCGGGTTACCTCCTTCTCACCGATCCGGATCGGGTGTTTCAGGGGGAACGAGAGGGTCCAGGGTTCCTTCGAGTAATCGGCATTGACCCCCATGGACACGAATACGAGCGGGGGGTATGGCTCGAGAGTACGATACAGCTCCTGGATCCGCGGGTCCGCGTAGTTTCCCGGGAGCCACCGGAATATGGTCGAGTACCCGTCGGCGGCCGAGAGGACCAGGTCGGACCGTACGGCGGTCCCGTCCTGAAGGCGGATGCCCGCGGCACGGCCGTTTTCAACCATGATTTCGGCCACTTTCGAACCGTACCGGATGAGCCCGCCGAGGGAGAGGTAGCGCTGCTCCATCGCCCGGACCAGCGGGACGGACCCTCCGAGCGGGTACCCGGCGGATCTCCGTGCCATGTAGGCGAGCATGAACATCAGGAAGATCGCCGACTGGTCGTGCCAGTCGTAGGTGTTCCTGAAAAATTCCCGCAGGCGCGGGTTGGTGATCCTTTCGGTGAGCGTGGAGACCGGGACCGAGTATTTGTTATAGGTCCCGAGGGCAGGGAGAAATTTCAAGAGAGCCGCAAGCCCGGAATCTATCGGCATCTCCACCTTCATCAGGCGTTTGATCCCGGAGACAAATTCGCGTATGAATTTCTCGTCTTCAGGACCGATCCGGAGCATCTCCTGCATAAGCCGATCCGGGTCGGTCCAGGCGGTAAACCGGTCTCCGGTCTCGTCAAGGGTGATCCCGAAGTACTCCGGGTCGATAAATTTCCTCCCCTGGACGATACCGAGTTCTTCCCAGACCGGGTAGAGTCCGGACCCGGGTGCCGACCCTGTGAGCCAGTCGATGCAGAGGTCGAAGGTGTACCCCGACCGGTTCCATGCGGTGCAAAGACCGCCCGGCTGGTGGTGCATCTCGTGAATCTCCACGTCGAATCCGTTCATTTTTGCATAACAGCCTGCGGCGAGGCCGGCAACCCCCCCGCCGATTATCACCAGTGAGCGTGACATATTACCCCCTCTCCTCTCCGGTGATCGAAAGAGGGAATGCAGTGATAATATAATCATCCCCCTACGGGAGGGATAGGACTCACCCGTACGGTCTTCCCCGGAATCCGGTTTCCGATAGATAGTCCCTGGTATCGGTTCCTGATAGTGCAATTCCCGTATCCGGTTCCCGATACTGCAATTTTTGGCAATCAGCTCCTGACAGTGTGGTCTCGTTACGACGTATGCTCCCGTGTCCGGGTTCCTGTCCCGAGGCAAGACACATGAAGAGGTACAGGGAATCTATAGTGATGTACGACCTCGTACGCCTGCGGGAAGAGTTCCCGGTCCTCTCCCGCTGCGTCTATCTGGACAGCGCCTCGACCAGCCAGACCCCGCGGAGGGCGGTCGAGGCCATGTGCACCTATTTCTATGAGTATGCCGCCAACCACGGGAGAGGCGCCCATCACCTCGCCCGCAGGACCACCGAAGAGTACGAGAAGGTCAGGGCACAGCTGGCCGGCTTTCTCGAAGCGTCCCCCGAACAGATCGTGTTCTCCAAGAACACCACCGAGTCGGTGAACATGGTGGCAAGGGGCTTCCGGTGGAAACGCGGCGATCACGTGATCACCACCATGCTTGAGCACCATGCAAACCTGCTCCCCTGGATGATGCTCCGGGACAAAGGGGTCAGGGTGACGGTGGTCCCCCATGAAAACGGGTATATCAACCCGGTGACGGTTGCGGAGGCCATCACGCCCAGAACCAGGCTGGTAGCGATCACTCACATGCCCAACGTGCTCGGGACGGTGCAGCCGGTGGAGGAGATCGGTAAGATGGCACACGAACGGGGTGTCCCGATCCTGGTCGACGGGGCGCAGTCGGTGGGGCACCTCCCGGTGGATGTTACCCACATCGATTACCTGGCAATCCCGGGCCACAAAGGGCTTCTCGGACCGCAGGGCACAGGCGCCCTCTACATGAAGGACCCGGATTCCCTGGAATGCTGCCTCTACGGGGGAGGAATGGTGGAGCACGTCTCACTCACGGAGGTGAAACTCCTCCCCCCGCCGGCAAAGTTCGAACCGGGGACGCCGAACATTCCCGGCGTGATCGGGCTCGGACCGGCCATCGGCCTGGTGGAAGAGCTCGGCGTGGACCTGATCCACCGGCACGAGAAGAAGCTTGGAACCCGTATGTGCAGGGGTCTTTCGGGGATTGCGGGAGTGAGCGTGTACAGCCCTGAAGGAACCGGGGTGGTATCGTTCGGGGTGGAGAACAGGGAACCGAACGGGTTTGCCCGGGCGCTCGACGACCTGGACGGGATCTGCGTGCGGAGCGGAATGCACTGTGCCGAGCCCCTGACAAGTTCTTTCGACTGCCGGGGGACGATCCGGGCCTCGGTCGGGTGCTATACCACCGCGGAAGAGGTCGACCGGCTCATTGCCGGGGTGCAGGCGCTCACCGGTGACAGGTCGTGAGGGGTCCGGGATGCTGAACTGTATCGGAAATACACCCCCGATCGAGTCCCCGGGGAGCGGGGGAAACAGGGTCAGGATACAGGCGTAACTTGAGGGCGCGAACCCGGCGGATCGATGAATGACCGGGCTGTGTCCATTACCGGTGCTGCGCGGGGCTATCCCCGGCGATCGTGATGTGTTCGCGGCGGAAATCCTGGTATTTGCACTCAGCCTGAGAAGAAAGATCCGGATAAGGGGCAATCCTGTGACACGAATGGATGAATTAGTCTCCGGGAACCCCTGTCGCAAGGTCGGGCGGCCTGAACACGGGAATACCGGGTCGGTTGCCCCCGGGGTGTCCGGCCGGTCCCGGGGATAGTATCTCCCTATCATGTAGCCGGAAGAAAAGTACTGGAGAAATGCTTCATGGAACCGAGCGGAAATCTCCCTGAAGAGGAGGCACGACCCCCGAGACTGGTCGCGTTCATCGTCTTCGTGGCGGTGTTCATGGCGGTGGTCGACGGGAGCGTGGTCAACATCGCGCTTCCCACCATCACCACCTACTTCGGGGTAAACGTCGGCCTCTCCCAGTGGGTGGTCACCGGGTACCTGGTCACGATGACGAGCCTGCTCCTGATCTTCGGCCGTGTTTCGGAGTATTTCGGCCGGGGCAGGGTCTTTACCACAGGGTTCCTGGTCTTTACTCTCGGGTCCCTGGCGTGCGGGCTCGCCCCTTCCCTTTCTGCGCTTGTATTTTTCAGGGTCATCCAGGCCATCGGGGGAGCGATGCTCTTCTCGCTCTCAAGCGCAATCCTCTACCAGCTCTATCCCCGTGAGGAGCTCGGGAAGGCGATGGGCTATATCGGGGCCACGGTGGCGATCGGGAGCATCGCAGGGCCGGTCCTCGGGGGATTCATCGTCGATGCGCTCGGCTGGGAATATATCTTCCTGATCAATGTACCCATCGGGGCGGTATTTGTCCCCCTCGCGGTGCACTATTTCAGGGCGATGAAGTTCCCCCGGAGATCGATCCGGATGGACTGGGCCGGGGCGTTCTTCCTGGTGACCTTCATGGTGCTGCTGATCCTGACCATGTCCGAGCTCGCCGAAAACTTCGCCCTGAGCCTGCCGGTGATAGTCACCGGAGGAGTATTCCTTGCCTCGCTCGCCGGGTTCATCATCACCCAGGCCCGGGTGAAGGACCCGCTCCTCGACCTCTCTATCTTCAGGTATCTCAAGTTCAGTCTCCCGGTCCTGGCGACATTCCTCTACTTCATCGCCCTTTTCATGATCAACCTGGTGGGCCCTTTCTACTTCGAGGGGGTCTTCGATCTGCCGCCCTCCCAGGTGGGGCTGGTATTCCTGATCATGCCCCTGGTCATGGTGGTCGGATCGCCCATCGCCGGGTGGCTCCATGACAACCACTACTCCCCGTACTATCCCATGGCGGGGATGGTGGTCGCCGGGATCTCCATGTTCGTGCTCGCCGGGCTCGCGATCAGGATGGAACTCTTCCTCATCATCGCCGCTTTCTTCCCCATGACCGTGGGGAGCGCCCTCTTCCAGAGCCCGAACAACACCGAGATCATGAGTGCCCTCCCCGCCGAGAAGGTGGGGATCGCCTCCAGCATCAGTGCCACGGTGAGGAACCTGGGCATGGCCCTCGGTGCATCCCTCGGGTCGATCCTCCTGGTGGTGGGCATCGGGTTCTCCGGGTATTCGGGCCCCGTTCTCGAAGCGAACAACGAAGTGCTCGCGTTCGCCGCCGCACTGATCATGGGGCTGTCAGGGGTCCTCGCGTTCGTCGCTGGCGGGGTATCGTATGCGAGAGCGAGAATCATCGCGAAGGAACGATCGGAGCGGAATTAAGGACCGGAGTCGTTCACCTGATCCGACCCTCGGGTTCCAGCTCCGGCCTGGTCGGGGAAACACAGGGAATGGACAGGTATGTTCGTTCCTTTCCCTCCTCCCTACGAAGCTCAAACGCTTATACCATCCGGCGACATATATCATGCTGCGCGAGTGTTACCGAGCGGCCAAAGGTGATCGACTCAAGATCGATTCTCGCAGGAGTTCGCAGGTTCGAATCCTGCCACTCGCATCGTCGCATTTTTTAATTTTTTTGGAGCCGTGCAGCACAGGCAAATGTACAGATGCATCCGTGGATCACGGCGGACGGGGAAACCGACTCCAGCAGTGAAACCGTTTTCACCGGGAGTCGGGGTCGGCGTCGGGATCACAGAGTAAGGGATACTTATCCCGAATGACCGGGGGAATATGTAATAATCCCGGACGACAACCGAGGAATAACAGGGAACCGACCATGAATGAGAAACCTGAGGCATGCGAACCGGCGGACTCCGGGGACCGGACGATCCGGGTGATATCGGACTCGAGCAGGTGGCTGTTCTTCCTCGCCGTGATAGGAACGGCACTGATCGCGATATTCCTCTTTATCCTGGGTTTCCTGGTCACGATATCGACCATCGTTTCCACGGTGTCAGAAATGACGCTTGATATCAACATGATCAAGGAGATTCTGGCGGTCTTCATCGAGATCATAGACCTCTTCCTCGTGGCTACCGTGTTTTACATCATCGCCCTGGGCCTCTACGAGCTCTTCATCGCAAAAGCACCGCTCCCCGGGTGGCTGAAGATCTGCGATCTCGACGACCTGAAGGACAAACTCCTGGGGCTGGTGATAATCGCCCTCGCGGTGCTCATTCTCGGGGAGACCCTCACCTGGAACGGAACCGGCGATATCCTTGCATTCGGGCTGGCGATAGCCGCGGGGATCGCGGCGATATCGGTATATATCTGGGTCCGGCGCTGAATATGATGAAAATCAGTCCTGTGCGGGACCGGGTGGCAGCCGGAGCTGTTTTTTTTCTCGCGGGGGCGATTGCACTCATGGGGATTATTTCCGCGGAAGCTCTCTACCCCGGCTACAGTACGGCGGAGAATACGATCAGCGACCTCGGTGCGTCTGTTCCTCCGGACATCATAGTCCAGCCGTCCGCGACCATCTTCAACGCAACGATGATCGTCACGGGGCTGCTCATCATCGCCGCCTCCTTTTTCGTCCACCGGGCCTTCGGATACCTGCTCGTTTCCATCCCCCTGACCCTGCTCGGTGCCGGGGTCCTGGGGGTCGGGATCTTTCCCGGGAACTACGGCACCGTGCACGCCATCTTCGCCCTTCTCGCCTTCCTCGCGGGGGGGATTTCCGCCATTGCCGCGTACCGGGTAGAGACCGTTCCCTTCCGGTACTTTTCGGTGATACTGGGGGTTATCACCCTGTTCACCCTCGTCTCGTATTTTGCACTGGGACAGTCGGCCCCGCTTGCCCCCCTGGGGATCGGCGGGGTCGAACGGTGGATCGTATACCCGGTACTGGTCTGGATGCTGGGGTTCGGGGGATATCTGATGAGTGATTCTTCAGGACGCTGACAGGAGCCGAGAGAAAACGGGAAAGATGGTCCTTCTGTAGAAAAGCGCACGGCAACCAGGATGTCCTGACCTGGACCCCCAGGGGTTGTTTCTTCGGATCCCGCTCACAGGTCCGTGATCCTGCGAATTGATCGTCAGGTAATCCTCGTGAGTTCAAAGGCTCTCCAGGAAATTGCTCCCCGATCATGCTATCTTTTAATATGCCTGGTACGAAACGCAGCGTATCGGTTATGAAACCGCAGGATGCAGAGTATCAGATAAAAGGGATCCTCGAGTGCAACCGGAGGGGCCTGACCGTCCAGGAGATCGCGAGACGCCAGAAGATGAACCGGAACTCGGTGAACAAGTACCTGGAGATCCTTGTGGCGAAAGGTGAAGCGGAATACCGGACTTTCGGGGTCTGCAGGGTGTTTTATCCGATGAAAAGAGTCCCTGCACAGGCCCTGCTGATGTTCTCTTCCGAACTGATCTGCATGGTGGATCAGCATGACTGCCTGCTCGCTGCAAATCCACAATTTCGTGAATTTTTCGGGATTGAAGACGATTTAGCAATCCAGGGAAAGGATATTGGTAATATTCCCACCCCGGTCAGGGAGGTCCCGTACCTGGCAGCCCTGGTTTCCGGGCTCTGCGGAGAGAAGGAGATCACCCGTGAGTTCACTCTCCGGAAAGGTGATCCAGGCCCGCGGGAGAATGTCTTCCATTTCTCAGCCCGGGGCGTCCCCACGCTCTTTGAGGACGGGGTCCGGGGAACCACGGTCCTGTTGAAGGATCTTACGGCGCAGATGGAGTACCTTCACAACCTTGAATTCCTCGCCAGGACATCGGCGACGCTCGCCGACATGGGAGACGACGAGAACATTTACCAGTATATTGCGGACCGGACCGCGGAACTTGTCCCCGGAAGCATGGTAGGAGTCAGCTCCGTCAATCCCCGGACAAATACGCTCCTCCTCGCCGCGGTCGGGGGTGATCCGGGCCTGATCCAGGGGCTCTTCAGTGGCCTTGGTATTTCCCCCGAAGGCTCTCTTTTTGCAATGGAAAATGCCCCGGAAGCGACCCCTTTTCTTACCATGAGCCAGTTGGAGGAGGGTGCGGAACGTCTCTACCTCCAGCTTTTCCGGATGTTCCCGGAGGAACTGTGCGACAGGATACAGGAGCAGCTCGAACTGGGTAAGAATTATGCCATGGGATGCGTCTGCAGGGGCGGACTTTACGGTTCGGTAACAATCCGGTTGAAAAAGGGGAATGAAATCAGGAACAAGGAGACGATCGAGGCGTTCGTGCGGCAGGCGGGAGTTGCCCTGCAGAGGCGGTATGCGCGGGAAAAGCTCGCCCGGGCGGAAGCACGGATAATGGAACTGGAAGGACGGGAATGTAACCAGGGGTGAAGCCGCCACTCAGGAACATGGCCACCGCTTCACCCCGGACAAAGTACAGGTCCCCCTCTCGCACTACACTTTTACTATAGAGTATAAGAGGCCTGAATCCGCGTTCATTTCAGGTAGTTTTATGGGACGTGTTCATCCGTGAGCCGGAACACTCCACCGGGGACAGTGTCGATATCTCCGGAAAAAACGTTGATTCTCAGGATTCCCGAAAAAGAGGTATTTATGAGTATTTTTTCAGGGGAACGGTTCGTTGAGCCTGGCATAGACCATCTTTGCGACCTTTGCTACCCTGGTCGCGGTTTCTTTCCCGCCGGGTATCGCGTTGGTGAGGTACGCCCCTTTCGCGGCCCTCTTCCCGGCCTCCGCGGGATCCATCCCCATCGCACCGGCGATTGCGGCCGGTACGGTGATGTTCAGGATGGTGTTGCCGATGTACTGCATCTCCTGGATGAGTACGGCCCCGGCGAAGATCGCGGTGCCCATGTCGGGGTTGTCTCTCCCTTTGCCCTTGAGGGCGTAGTCCGGGACCACTTTGGCGGTGAGGTTATCGATGTGCAGGGTCTTCCCGTCTATGGAGATATCGTAGGAGCACTTTGCGTCGAAACCCCAGTATTTCGCGGTGAACTTGTCGGTCCGCCGTGCCTGGGGGGCGATCTCGGTGAATTTGAACACGATCTTCTTCCCGGTGAACGCGGAAAGGACGGCGGAGCCCCGTGCCTCCACGGTGGCTTTCCGTTCCTCGTCAAGCGCCCGGGCGGCATCCTCGATGGATTTCCCGGCCTTCATCATCTCGTATACCGTGGCGGCCCGGCGGTAGATCGCCCGGTCCCGGACCGATTCGCTGGCCAGGACGCAGGCCTGGCTGACCGAGCCGCGGGTGACCTGTTCCGCCTTCCGGGAGATGGTGTTCAGGGCGCAGAGGGCGAGCTCAGGGTCGATGAAGGACTGGAGCTTATAGTCCCGGATTGCCTCCGCGGTCGCGTCTACATCCCCCCCGTGACTGAGAAGCAGGCGGAGGGCGGGGACGGTGTCTCCTGCGAGGTGCCCGAGGGGGACGTTCACCGGCCCGCCGGAGAAGCCCGCACCGATAATGGGAGATTCCTGGAAACAGGCGAATATCTCGTTGGTAGCCATCGACCCGATGACCGAGGGCCCCCCGATGTCCTTCAGGATAAGTCCGAAGTCGCCGACCACCCGGGCCGTGTCGTACTCCTCCCCGGTCCCCCGCATGTGGAGTTTCGCCGGAAGTTTCGCCGCTTCCATGGCCCCCTTTCCCGCAAGGTAGGCCGAGTCCACTTCACCGAACTTGCCGAATGCCTCGCCGAGCATGGCGTCGGGGTGGACCAGCTCCATGGTCACCGCGGCGCCGATAAGCGCGGGCCAGAGCGGATAGGGGGTGGTCCCGGCCCCTTCCATGCTCCTCATGAGCGCCTCGGTCCCTACCCTTGCTGCATTCCGGGCCAGTTCAGGAATATTGTAGTCCTCTCCCAGTGCGGCATGGCCCATGACCCCGCCGCCCGCGACAAATGGTGGAAGCACCGCCCCGTCGAGGGAGGTGAGCTTCTTGTCCATCAGGTTCTGGTAGATGGCCATGTACGCGGGAAAAGACGGGACCCGGTGGGTGAACTTGTTGGTGGTCAGGGCGATGGCGCTCGTCCGGTCCGCCCCGGCGTGCATCCTGGCGATCGCCCCGAGCTTCCGGTTGCCGAGCGGGACACCCGCCCGGGCGCAGCTGCCGGAGAAGTAGGCCAGTGCCGCCACGATAAGCGCCGCGTTTGCCGGCTCCGCACCCGCCCGCATTGCTTCCCGCACCGCTTTCTCGATCACCATGTCCAGTGGGAGCTGGGCCGCGGAGGCATCGACCACCGTCATCCGGTCCATCAGGTGCATCTCGGGGATCCCTACGCTGCAGAAGATGTCCTCTGCGAGCGAGTTGGCCGCGGCAAAGACGGGGATCACCAGGGCGCCGTGCCCCCGGGTCGCCGCCTCCAGCTTATCGTTGGTCATGTAGTCGGGTTTGAAGGTCGTGGCGTGGACGGCTGCCAGAAGGATCTTCTCTCGTTCAGTATCCATGGTTTTTTGACACCTCGATGTAATGAGGTGAACTGGGACTGCCTGCATAAAAAGATGTGGGTAACGTTGCCCGTCGTCAGGCGAAAAGTCCGATCCGGTATCCTGCAACGTTCCGTGACCCGGGCCCTGCCGACCGTCGGGGCATAGAAGGCGGGACCTTCGCCAACCCCGGGGAGGGGGGAGTAACCCGGACCGGGGGACGGTACCCGAAACCCTGATAACGATATCCGGGCTGCTCTTATGCAGGTGCGGGCCGGCCCGAGAGGATGTGACGAGATGGACCAGGATGAGACCATTGCGATTGCCGGGGATATCATGCGGGACTTTGCCCGCGGCACCGGGCTTTCGCCGGAACGGGAGCGCCCCGGGCGCTACCTGTGGACGGACGCGTTCGCGGTGTGCAACTACCTTGAGTTGTTCCGGCAGATGGGGGCGGGGTCCTGCAGGGACCTGGCCCTGGCCCTGGTATACCAGGTGCACCACAGTCTCGGCCGTCACCGGGGGGACGACTCCCGGAAAGGCTGGATCAGCGGGCTGTCGGAGGAGGAGGGAGAAGTCAGTCCTACCCGGGGAGGTCTTCGCATCGGAAAAACGCTCCCCGAGCGTCGCAAAGGAGATCCTCCTGACGATATGCTCGAGTGGGACCGTGACGGGCAGTACTTCCATTACCTGACCCGGTGGATGCACGCCCTCGGGCGGGTCGGGCGGGCGACCGGCGACCCGACGTACGTCCGGTGGGCGATGGAGCTTGCCAGGGCGGCTCACGCAGCGTTTACGTACAACTCCCCGCACGGGGGGAAGAGGATGATGTACTGGAAGATGAGCATCGATCTCTCCTTCCCGCAGGTCGCTTCGATAGGTCTCCACGACCCCCTCGACGGGTTCGTCACCTGCCACGAACTGCAGATGACCACCGCTTCCATGTTCCCTTCCGCAGGACTCCCTGACCTTCGCCTCGAGATCGCGGACTTCGCGGAGATCTGCCGCGGGTCGGTCGTGCCGACGGACGACCCCCTGGGGGTGGGGAGTCTCCTTTCCGACGCTACACGGATCGCCCAGCTCATGGCGGGGGGAGCCATCCGCTCCCCCGGGCTGATCGAGACGGTCCTCAGCGCTGCCCGGACCGGCCTCAAATCGTTCGTGAAGAGCGGGACCCTCCGTCTTCCCGCCACCTACCGTCTCGCTTTCAGGGAGCTCGGGCTCGCGATCGGGCTCTCGGGGGTGAGGATGATCGGGGACTTGATCGAAGAGCGTCCGGGCGTGTTCGGGGAGATGACGTCTCTGCAGCGTCAGGTGGCAGAGCTGGACGAGTATCTCCTCCTGGCCGATACCCTCAGCGAGTTCTGGCTGGACGCCGTAAACAGGGATGCACCCACCTGGAAGGAGCACGAAGAGATAAACAGTGTGATGCTCGCCACCAGCCTGGTTCCCCGTGGATTTCTTACGATATAAAGGGGAATACGGATATTCCCAGGGTTTTTCCGGAGCATTCCCCGGATGCAGGTATGCTGTTTTGGGACCTGGCCGTAGAAGGACCTGCACTACGAGTCGCCTGACGTCCGATCGGAATCGACAATGGTGCTCTTGGATAATCTCCCGAAACCGCGATATCCAGGACCGGCGTGTTCCGGCAAATCCATACTCCCTGATAATGCCCGCCGATTTCCCGATCCAGGCGAAAGGAGGATACTTTCGTGTTCCGGTGCCGGCCATTCCGGACGATCAGCCCCTCACGGGACACCGGGAGAGGATTCGGTCGGCCACCAGGAAAAAGGCCGGAAAGGGGGAAGGGGGAGTCCCCCTTAGAGGGAGACGGTGGTGGTATGGGTGAAGGGGATCTTCGGGCCGAACCCGAGGATGTCGGGGGCGGCGTAGCCCCGGATCTGCAGGGTCAGTTGCCCCTGGCTGACCAGGCTGATGAGCGACTTGCCCAGCTGCACGTTGTTTACCGTGACGGGTATGGTGACTTCGTTCTCGCCGGGGTTGACCCGGACCCCGCTCTGCTCGCCGTGGGAGAGGTATACCCAGTCGTTCCCCTGCTGGTAGTAGACGTCGAACGAGAGGGTCTTGAGGGTGATACCCATCGAATTCGGGTTGTTCACATCGAGGGTCACGTTGAGGGCTATCTCGTTGAGAGAAAACGAAGTGGGCACCACGCTCTTCACCGAGATCTCCGGGTCCTTGAAGAGCAGGCTGCAGCCGGAGACGAACACCCCGGCGGCAAGGAACGAGCACGCCAGGAGGAACAACTGGATCTTCATGTCAACTACTGGATGCTCCGGTGATAATAACGGTTGCCTCTGCCGGTCCCGGAACCGTCGGGAAACCCGGTCCGGTGCCTGAACGGATCGTTTCGGGACGGCCGTACCCTAATCTTCCTTATGGTGACCGAAGATTACGCTCGACCGGGCGGGCACTTCTTCGACCTCTTCCTTCTCCGGTGCTTCAGCGCTCATTCCGGAGACCGCTTTTGCATACCTGCCGATGAGAGGCATGGTAGTGATACCGTGGGCAAAGACGCTCAGTGTCACGGTAGCACCCACCGCGAGGGAGATGGTCCGGGAGAAGGCATCCGATGAGAGCTGCTGCAGGGCGAGGATCAGGAGCACGATGGACGCGAGCCCTCTCGGTCCGAACCAGCCGACGAACCAGCCGGTCTGGGGCCGGAGGTGGGAGCCGGCAAATGAGATCTTCACCGGGATCATGCGGACCAGGGTGAGGGAGATAACCGCGTACGCCACGTACTGCCAGGTCATCCCTGGCAGGAGTGTTGCCATGAAGATACCGAATATGAAGAAGACCGCCAGGATGAGGAGCTGCCCCTCGGCCTCGGCGAAATCTATCACTTTTTTGCCCATCGCCTTCATCACGTACCCGGCGAAGAGCCCCCCGGTGAACGCTGCGATGAACCCGTTCCCCCCGATCTCACCGGCGAGCGCCCAGGTGATGAAGGCGAGCGCGACTAAGCCCAGGCGCTGGTAGGTGGGGGTCATCCATCCCCGTCCGATCGCCCTGCTCATGAGCCACCCCCCCGCGAGACCGATGAAAATCCCGGTCAGGACACCGAGCCCGACCTGCTCGAGAAGGAATGTCAGTATGGACCCGGTGGAGATCGAGAAGATCTCGCTCTCAAGGACCGCAAGGACAATCACGAACAGGGGGAACACGATCCCGTCGTTTAACCCGCTCTCGATGTTTATGGCGTTCCTGATCCGCACCGGGACCAGTCTGTTGTTGACGATCGGGAGGGCCAGGCCGGCATCCGTGGGGGTGAGGATGATCGCGAGGAGCAGGGCCTCGAGGAGGGTGAGCCCGGGGAAGAGGAATGCGGCACCTGCCATTCCCGCGACGATGGTAAGCGGGAGGCCGATCGCCAGGAGGCGGGCGGGGATGGAGACGGTTCCCCAGTGCCGGGGCAGGTTGATGCGGGCGGCGTCGGTGAAGAGTGTAAGGACCAGGGTAAGTTCAACCAGGATCAGGACGAGGTCCTGTCCGAGACCGTATTCCGGGGCGACATACCCTGCGCTCCCGGTGAGGAGGCCGGCGATGACGAAGACCATGGGAGCGGTGATCACCATCCGTTCGATGCGGTGCGAGATCAGCCCGAATGCCAGCACCGCGAATGAGAACACCAGGATATAGACCTCGATCACAAGAACGGCCCCCTACGGACTTCGTATCAGTACAGTAGTGTAATGGAGTCCGGGAATATATCTGCACCCGGTCCGCCGGCCACCTCCCAAAGACCTGGCAATGGACGCCCGGGCACCCGGGTGAACGGGGGGCAGCCGGGGGCCGGGGAGGGTACTTCAAATATTTTGGAGGGCAGAGGGGGGGTGATGATCCCCGATGAATTTCCCTGCGAACTGGTGACCTGGCAGGACAGCTACGAGATGGCCCGGACGCTTGCCGGCATGGTCAAGGAGGACTGTTACGCCCCCGACATCGTGATCGCCGTCGGGCGCGGCGGGTACGTGCCCGCCCGGGTGGTCTGCGATTTTATGCTCCAGGACATGCTCACCAGTTTCAAGATGGAGCACTGGGGAAGCGCAGCGAGAGAGAAACCGGAGGTCAGGGTACGGTTCCCGATCGCGGTGGATATCAGGGGGCAGAAGGTCCTGGTGGTGGACGATGTCACCGACTCCGGGGAGACGTTGCAGTACGCGATCAAATATCTGCAGGGTTTTTCGCCCCGGGAGATCCGGACGGCGGTGCTCCAGCACAAGTCAGGATCGGTGTTCCGCCCGGATTATTTCGCCCGCGAGGAGAAGGAGTGGCGGTGGATAATCTACCCGTGGGCGGTCCACGAGGATGTAGTGGGTTTTTGCGGGCGGATCCTGGAACGCGAGGTCCTCACCTCCGGGCAGCTGGCGGAAGCCCTGTTCCGGCAGTACCGGATCAGGGTCTCCCCCGTTGCGGTGAACGATGCGCTCGAAGACCTCCTGGCCGGTGCGGAGATCGGAAAATCCGGGGAACTCTATGGGAAAAAGCTCATCGGCCCGGTCTGACAGGCTGGGCTAGACCCCAAACCACGTGAACCCGGGCGGTCTCATGATCGCAAAGGGAGCCGGTCGGGTGCCAGGCAGTCAACCTACGGATAAAGATACCAGGGATTGCAGGAATTGACCCGATTGGGTGAAGGAACGCTATAGCTTCGTTAAGGGTGAATACTTCACAATGGGGATCTTTGGTGGGGGTTCCGGCCGGAGTGCCCGGCCGATACCACCTTGTTTACTTGATGGTCTTCTTGATCTTCATCCACATATCCTTATCAAGGGTCTTGATATTGTGGACGCTTCGTGCATGGTCCGCGATCTTCTGCTCGAGCTCCGCCTCTGTTGGAGCGGAAGTCTCGAAGGGGCAGTCCATTCCGATGTTTTTGCATTTGAATGACGGCATGATAACTCGCCAGGTCGATAGTGGCTATCGCACTATTTATATATTTCCACCCCGGATGACCGCATCCCGCGTTTTCCGGGTCCGGCCGTTTACTGCGGATTCGGTATCCCGTCACTGGTCAAACGGGAAAATACTCCGGTGGCATTCCCGGATAAGACGCACCCTCCCGCAACCATTTACTGGTTTTCGCTCCCATGGTGGAGGTACATGGGAGATCGGAAACCCGGGCTACTCACCCCCCGCCTGAGCGCCCGGCAGCTGGCAGTGGCCCTGGCATTCGGCATCGCCGCCGCCGCCACCCTCTTTACCTCTATCTCCATCCCGCTCGGCCAGGGGATGATCGCCGAGCCGAGCGAGATATTCGTGACCCTCGGGTCGGCGTTTTCCGGGCCTTACGGAGGGCTTATCGTAGGGTTTCTCCAGGGGGTCCTCTATGCCCCGGAGCGGAACATCCCGTCCCACATGCTCGCCGGGTTCCTGTGGGGTGCCTGGTATGCGGTGATCTGGCGGTGGACCATAAAGTCCGGCGGCGGGAGATGGACACGCGCAGCGTTGTGGATGGCCTCGCTCCCGGTGTATTACTACGTCTTCCTCCTCCCCCTCCACCAGGGGATCGCCTCGCTGACGCTCGGTGTTCCCTTCATCCCCCTCTATGTCGGGACCGCCGTGGCGATACTCCCCGAGGTAGCGGCAACCCTGGTGGTCACCTCGCTGGTGATCGCCCTGCTTCCAGAGAAGTACGCAAAACCGGTCGAATGAACCGGCCGGATTTCCCGGGGGCAGGGCACGCAGCCCTGTCTCCTTGTCAATTGTGCAGCTCCAGTCGTTTCTGAACATTTTCCGGCTCTTACGGGTTTCGGGGCTCAAGGAGGTCGTCAGAGGTTCGGGTACCCCGCGTTACCGGAATGGAACACCCGGACCGGGAGCGATAAAGAGTTTTTCGCCGGCTTCTCCCCGTCTCCTTCAGTCACCCGGGTCAGGGGGGGGATCGAACGGATTCTGACGCATTTCGTGGCGGTATCCCGGGAAAATAAGGTTGAAAGGTGTTATTTTGTTTATGGATCGGGACTACAGTCACCATTAAACCATAGGCACTCCAACCACTTCCGTACGAATCTATGGAGGACCCGGGCCGGTCCCCCCCTGCCGCGATGACGGAATCTGCCGGAGATCTCCCGAAAAAGGAGAACCGCCGGATCTCTACGCTGCTTACCCGCCGTGGGGGACTCATCTTCCTGCTGATCATTCTTCTGGTCACCTTCGGGACCTTTACCTATGCCTACCAGCAGGCGACCAACCAGGTAAAGGAGGAGACCCGCCACGAGCTGATCACTGCGGCGACGCTGATCGCCGCCCGGGTCGACGGGGACCGGGTGGCCGCACTTTCACCCGGGGACGAGGGCACCCCGGAGTTCATTGCGCTCCGGGACGAGCTGGCCCGGGCACGGGATGAGGTCCCGTCGATCCGGTTCGCCTATATCATGCGCGAGGAAGCGGACCGTGTGGTCTTCGTGGTGGACGCGGATTACGGAACCGCCCCAGATGCGGCGAAGATCGGGCAGGTGTATCCAGACCCGCCCCCCGATATGCGGGAAGGGTTCGTCCGCCCTTCTGCGGACCGCGACTTCACCACCGACCAGTGGGGGAGCGTGCTCTCCGGATACGCTCCGGTACGTGCGGATGACGGGACCGTCACCGGCCTGGTCGGGGTGGACATGGACCAGTCGCTGGTGGTGGAGCGAAGCCGGTTCATGGGATGGACCGCTTTCTTCGGAGTATTCGCCATTATCCTGATCGCCGCGGGCGGTGTGGTGTATTTCGAACGGTTGCGGGGGAAGAAGGACCGGGAGCTTGAGGCGAGCGTGGAACGATACCGGGCGTTCTTCTCCACATCCCGGGACAGCGTGTTCATCACCTCGAAGGAGGGAGGCTGGATCGATGTCAACAAGGCGGCGGTCTCACTCTTCGGGTACCGGGACCGGGAGGAACTGATGAAGACCCCGGTGATCGATATCTACGCCGACCCGGAGGAAAGGGCCCGGCACCTCTCGGTCATCGATTCCCGGGGGTACAGCGTGGAGTACCCGGTCCTGCTGCAGAAGAAGGACGGGACGCGGATCCATGCCCAGATCACCAGTGTGGCGAAACGGGACGGGACGGGGAAGATCACGGGGTACCAGGGCATCATCCGGGACGTCACCGCCGAGGTGCATGCGAGGGAGGCGCTGGAGAACAGCGAGCTGCGGTACCGGACGTTCATAGACTCCATGAACGATATGGCCTTCCTGAAGGACCCGGACCACCGGTACGTGGTGGCGAACGCCGAGCTCCAGCGGTTTTTCGGGCTCCCGGAAGCAGGAATCGTGGGAAAGACGGACTTCCAGCTTATGGAAGAGGGTGCGGCGGAGAAATGCGTGGCGTCCGACAACGAGGCCCTGGTCTCGGAAAAGCCGGTGATCACCGAGGAACGGGCCGGCGACCGTATCTTCGAGACCCGCAAGTTCCTCGTGCGTCCTGAGCACGGCACGATCTTCATCGGGGGGTACATCCGTGACGTGACCGAGAGCCGGAACGCGGAGCTCGCCATGCAGGAGAGCGAGGAGAAGTTCCGTGAACTGTTCAACAACGCGGGCGACGTGATTTTCCTGCACGAGCTGAATGCGTGGGACGCTCCGGGGAGGTTCATCGAGGTGAACAGGGTCGCATGCGAGCGGCTCGGGTATTCCAGGGAAGAGTTCCTTACGATGACCCCGGAGGATATCGATGCCCCGGGGACCCGCGACCACGTCCCTGCCGTGATGCGGGAGCTTGCCAAAAACGGGCATGCCACGTTCGAGGGGGTTCACGTAAAGAAGAGCGGCGAGCAGGTCCCGGTTGAGATAAGCGCCCATATTTTCGAGTTCCGGGGGCGGAAGGTGGTCCTCTCCATCGTCCGGGACATCACCGAGCGAAAGATATTCCAGGAAAAACTCGCTGAGAGCCTGGACCAGATCTCCCGGAACATGGTCCAGTTTGCGGTCTTAAACGACCAGATCAGGAACCCGCTCCAGGTGATCATGGGAGAGATGATGCTCGACCGGGAACCGGACCGGAACCGGATCCTGGACCAGATCGCAAAGATCGACGGGCTGATCAGCCGTCTGGACCGGGGATACCTGGAGTCCGAGAAGGTCCGTGAGTTCCTCCAGCGGCATTACGGGCTGAAGGGCGAGCGTAAAGACCGCTGACGGACGCCCGGGTCCGACCATCGCGGCATCGCGGCCGGATGGAAATAGCAGTCCCGCTCCGGGCTGACGGTGTGGGGAGACGTGGTGATGCGACCCCGGGCGGGATAGTCCGGCAGACTGACCGGTCCCGAATTACAGGAAAGAAACTGAAAAAGTTCAGAACAGGAGATGCTCCGTCTCCTGTGAATTCTTATCCCCGGATCTTTTCCAGGGCGGCGCGTGCCGATTTGCTTACCCTGCTGTCGGGATCTTTCGCCGCTTTTTCAAGCGCTCTTTCGGCGTTCTTATAATGCATGTTCCCGAGTGCTCGGGCGCACGCGTTCCGCACGATATCGTCGTCGTCCGAGAGGCATCGGACCAGCGGCTCCGCGACCCGGGGATCGTTCAGGGATCGGATCCCGGAAGCGACCGCCTCCCGGATGTACCACTTCTCGGTCCGGAGCCTTGAGAGCAGGTGGTTAAGAACCTCGGGATCGCGGATCTGCCCAATCCTCCCCACGGCCTCCTGGCGGACCGTCCAGTCGTCGCTCTTAAGGTCGTGCAGGATCCGGGTCACTTCATCCATGCGGGGTCCACCCCCGGGAGGAACTGACGGTATACGCGTAGCGGCAGCAACATTGACTGCAGTACATTCATTTCATAAATTATAAATAATTCGTGGTAGGAAAACGGGTTCCTGATCGGGAAAGACCGGGAGCCGGACCTGGCATTCTCCCGCCGGCGGACTGGAAATGCCCCTCCGGGCATATTTATAAGGTTTTTCATCCTCAAATCCCCTCCCGGGACAACTATCCGGTCCATTAAGGAGAGAATAACGGACGGAAATCCGGAAAATCACGCAGGATAATACTATAAGCTGGTACAACAAATGTATACCACTTGCAGTAACTGATGCTGATACGAGTGAAGGTTTGCAGTAGCTGATGCTGATAAGAACGAGGACGCACGGGAGATGTTGTACTGACCGTTAAGAAATTTATCACCGACCAGAGCGAGGAGAAGAACGAGTCCGGGGAGATCATCCGGGTTCGTCTCCCGAAGAAGAGAAACCGCGAGATTTTCGCAATTGCCGAACTTATGATGGGGGCCAATCACATCCGGGTGAAATGTGGCGACGGTGTCACCAGGATGGGCCGTATAAAGGGGAAGATCAAGAAACGTGTCTGGATACGCGAAGGAGACATCCTCATCGTGATCCCGTGGTCCTTCCAGGACGACAAGTGCGACATCATCTACCGCTATACCGGGCCCCAGGTGGAGTGGCTCCGCCGGGCCGGGTATTTGTGAAATAATCCGGGACCACTTTTTTAATTTACTCAATAAATTACGTTATTTTTTTGAAATATCCGATTTTTGCAGTTGCGCTTTATCCAGTTCATGAGCACGGCGCCGACTACCGGGCCAGCTCACTCGCACACTCTTTGCAACGCTTCTCCGGTATTTTTCCGGTTCATTACTCCCTCTCTTCCGGAACTTCCCTTTCTGTGCAACAGCACCCTTCGCAACCGTCCCTCAAATAACCCTGTTACGGCCTCCGATTTACCTCGGCCCTTGCCTTCCACCGGAATAACAGCTCACTCATATGGAAAATATCGATTAATTCGACTATTTAAGAAAAATGAGATAAATTCTTGAAGATAATTGTATCCTTTTATTCGATTCACATCAAGGGGTTCGTTCGGAGGTAATCTCATATGGCCTTCCCCATCAGATATCATCTCCGTCAATTCGCACTCCCCTAAAAATCAGGCATTTCCACGATTTTCCAGGGGAAATACGGATCATCCTGATGCCATTATCCCTCATAATGGTCCCCCAGATTACCCCGTTACGGCCCCCGATTTGCTTCTACCCTCATACTCCAACGGAACAACAGCTCACCCGACTGGAAAATATCGATTAATTCAACTGTTTAGGGGAAATAAGGTGAAAGCTTGAAGATAATTGTGGCCTTTTATTCGATTTATATAACGGTGTTTTTTTGAATGTATTCGCATATGGCTAACCTGCAGGACCAAGGTTCTCGTTAATCTGCACATGCCTGAAATGCCTGGAATTCTACGGTTATATGAACGAATTTTGGAAAGCGATATCAGCTCCCTTCTGTGTCTAACTAAACTCCGGGGGAGTAACCCCGTCGATCCAAATACCGGTAATAATCCCGGACTCCTTTTATTACTTTAAACGAAATAAAGAGGTATTTCAAGAAAATATCCGTATATCATTGAATTTTCAGCTTTATTGATATCCATATTTATATATATCTAGGAAACCGAATCTCAACTTACTAAGGGGGTTCTTCCGATGAACGCAAAGGTGGCTATAGTACTGATATTAATCTCGCTGATCTGCGTCCCGCTGGTGGCGGCGGAGCAGACGAGTCTTCTTGTCACTGTGAATAACGATTTCCTTACAGTAAACGGAAATCCGGCTACAATTTCAGTCCTTGTTAAGGACCAATCAACCGGCAATCCGATTCCTGGAGTTCCAATCCATTTTTCCGTGAATAATCCTTCTTTAGGTGAGCTCTCTCCACTTGATACCTCGACCGGGATCGATGGGTATGCACAAACCGTTTTCACGCCGAATAGTCTTACAGGAACAGCTGAAGTTACTGTCAATGCCTCTCCTTATGGGTACTGGTCTGGGAAATTGTATATCCAAGGATACCCCGACACAACTTTAATTGGATCTCCCAGGTGGGTAATTGCAGGTGACACTTCACATCCCTCTACTTTGGTATTTACTGCCACCAACCAGAGTAATCCTGTTCCGATGTTAGATATTTCATACACATTATCCGACTCAACAATGGGGGTGCTGAACCTTTCGACTGCGAAAACAAATTCTCAAGGGATTAGTGTCGTTAAATTCACGCCATCAACAAAAAGTGGAAATGTTACTATCAATGCGACTGCAGTATACCGAGAAGGAGAGAATACACATCTGGTTTCAAAAGAATATCTCCAGCGAATTGATCATAATTTCCCGTACAAATTTGATTCGCCTGACTATCCCGATTACCAATCCGAAGTGCAGGTTGCAAATACCACCCCAATTATTGTCAGAATGCTTGACCAGTATGGAAATGTGATTGACAGCAAGAGGGAAACCGATGAGGGTAGAACCCCCGAAGAGGTGTTTTTTTCCGTAGAGTCTTCACCGTCACTGGGATACTATCCACATATGGCAAAAGTCTGGGATGGATCGTACTTTTTGCAAAATGCTACATTTGCAGTAAATGAATCGGGAATTGCAGAAACTATCCTCCAAGTTGATGCCAAACCGGGAATTAATTATGTTCTTATACGACCCCTAGTCACCACAGTAGCAGATAAGTATATCCAGGTTGTTGGAGTCGCGACAGGAATACCGACAAGAATTGTAGGTTATGTTCTACCAGTTGGTGAAGCGGGGAATAATCCATGGGTATACACTGGTACCGATCCTTCAGATGATTCAAGAAAATTTACACTTACATATCATGTAACAGATGAATTTGGGAATGGACTTCAATTGGAACCAATTGAGATATCCATACTGGCTGGTGCTGAAAGAGAAGATTATGTAATTGTGACTAATGCCACGGGGTATGCCTCATTCCAATACGGACCCCGATCGATGGCTATAAGGGATGTCGTTGTTAATGCGGTTCCGGCTGATAACAGGAATGTTACTGCAAATCCGATCATGCTTGATTTCATCAGCACGGATCCCACGAACCTTATTATTACTGCAAATCCACAAACTATGGCCAGCTTGGATGTAAAATCAACTGCCGTATCCCAGATAAAAGCCAAAGTTATTAACGACGCAGGTGATGGAGTATCAAATGAGTCGGTTACATTCTCAATTAGCAATATTCACTACGATGAATCCTATTCTGTAACCCAGGCTCCGTACCTAGAATCGAGTTCGGCTGTTACTGATGAAAATGGCTATGCAATCGTGAATTTCAAACCGGGAAAATTCACCACGACATATCCAAACTATGATTCTACCGCTACTGGGCATTGTTACGTAGTTGCTACTTGGACCAACCCTTCAGGGGTTCAAGTTAACAAACAAGTCGAGGTTACATGGAAAAATTATCCATATCTTAATGTCTTGACATTCCTCGACAAGGAGACGGTAAATGTTTCAGATACTGTACAGGTGACGGTAAGACTCGTTGGTGACGGTTATAAAATGGAGAAAAAACCGATCGACGTGATCATATGCCATGATCGTTCTGGGAGTATGCTCAAGGATAACCCGGATAGAATGGTTTCTGCAATGGCTGCAGCGGTCTCATTCGTACAAAATACTGTTGATCAGGATCGGAAAGGTCTAGTTTCGTTCGGAAATTACGGAACAACGAATATTTACAACTATGACCAGCATTATTGGGCTGGAATCGATCAGAAGTATGTTTGTTATCAGGACTGCCATACAGTATGCTGGTGGTGGTATTGCTGGGATGAATGTGATGATGTCTGTGAGTGGCAGAACTGGCATGATGATGACACTACATATATAACAGCACATTACCCGGGAAATAATAGGTATTACTCTGATTATGCGACTGTAGATACGAATCCTGCACTTGATTTTGATTCAACGAATGTGACGAATGCAATTAATCGGTTAGTACCTATGGGAGGTACTCCACTAAGATACGGTTTATACAAATCGATAAAGGAAATTAACAACAACCCAAGAGATGGGGCTGTGAAAGCAATTATTCTGATTACAGACGGGGATTATAACTGGTATGGAGATCCATTGGCCAGAGGAATCGGTTATACAACCGCTCAGAAATCTGTAACCTCATATACGGACAGAACGCAGGATTATACAAGATTTGGGGATTTGACCAATCAAAACCTCTCTAGGGTCGCATATGACAATAATATCAAAATCTATACCATCGCATTTTCAAGTGATATTTCCAGCTGGACAAATAGTACCCTAAAAACTTTAGCGGAAGGAACCGGTGGACGACACTATGTCGCACCCACTGGATCCGATTTGTTGACAATTTATGATCTTATAGCCGGACAGCTCAGGGAAGAAGCCGGGGTAAATACCGAGATGGGGATTGATTATGGAACCGTAGAGGTAAATACGCAAATCCTTCCAGGATCGGATGTCCTGGATTACATAGCAACTGAACCCCTTTCCACAAATACGACTAAATACAACTCGAAACTATTAACGACCGAGTACGATTGGATTGACCATACATCGAGTTGGGAAACAGACCAGAGTTTCCCCTTCAACATAGGGACGATGTATCTCAATGACTGGTGGGAAGCGAAGATGACATTCCGGGTCAATATGAGCGGAAACATCAAGTTATTCAACAATTCAGTTCCTGCTGTATGGTTTGACACCGTTGATGACGGACGCCAGTCATTGCCTCTGCCCGACACCTATCTCTTTGCCTCTTTGTTACAAAGTGAGGGGGCAGGCTATGGCACCTTCAATGAAACAGAGTTCGAAGTGACAAATATAGAAAATACTCTCTACGAATGGACCTGGCAGCGAGATTACACGGGGGACCTCCCGTTGAAAGAGCAGTATTTCGTCTCGGTCGATGGAGGGCATACTTGGACACAGGTAGGAGAACGAATTTTATCCCCGGAAGAAGCCCGAGATGAAAATACTGGCAAATTCCGATATGATATCCGTGACCTTATTACTCCCGGAGTTCCGGTCACAGTAGATTTCAGATTGACAGGAAGGGCTATCGATGCACCCTCACCGCAAAGGGTTCAGGAAGAAACGACATTCAACCAATCGGGGATATACATTCTTCTTCAATAAACTCTGTTTTTTAGCGAAAATATGGGTTATAGTGACAAAACTGTGATTTTATACTGTTTCACCACAAGCTTGTTTACATTTGGGATATCGACAGTGGGATTGGGGGTTGATTCAAAGGTATTAAAATAATTCTTCCATGCGGTGTTATAGTCCCCATAAAGATCGCTATAGGTAATGTGGACTGTTTCGGAAGGAGAAAAAGGATATTCATCCTGTTTTTCTTCCGTAAGAATCAGTCTAACCGTGCTGATACCACTGTTAGTTAGAGCGTTGGTTGAATATACTGAGGTAATGGGAACGACCAATGTTCCTGATGTAGAATCAAAAAACCATCGAGGTTCTGACATCATGGTGGAGCCCCCTCCAGATTGATCTAATTGCCATTTCACAACAGCTCCATTCTGAAGACCGATGATAACAGGTTCATTTTCAGATTGGTATTTTATCTGTCCTATTTTAGTATCGGGGAGAATCGTGGAGGTTTGATTAGTAATTCTGAAAAATTTATTATTTAATTCGCTTCCATCGTCAGACGATACGACCGATAATGTTCCTCCTGCCACCTGAATTGTAGTCTCCTGATAAGGCACACTCTTAAAAGCCATCGTATTAACGTCAGTCTGGAGCACGATCATAGTCTTTTCCATGTTTCTTATGTTTGCTTCTGCTTGTTGAGCCATCAATGCTGGGTATCCATAGAGCGTAACAAGCCCGATACCGGTTATCACAATACCAAGGATTAGGACAAACCCAATGGTCTCGGACACTGCACAATCTTTCATCTGCCCGGATTTTCTGTTTTTCATGGAAATGCCTCTGATCTATACGTTATTTGGTTAAGACCATGCCCGGTTGTATATCCCCCTGTTCGGAGGGTTGACCCGATTCCTGCGAGAGACACATTACGGCTCAATGTGTCCTTAAAGACACTCACCTGATCTCCGGTCGCGCCTGTTCCAATTAATACGAAATATTCCTCTCCAGCGACGTCATCCGGTATGTCAAATTTTGTGGTAATATTGCCTCTATTCGGGGCAATGACGTAGAGGTCGACGATTCTAGTGCTAACGCCGTTTCCAATGTCAATGTAAGAATATTCTTTCAAATGCTGAATTGGGGGAGAAATGATCCCAGCGGTCAGCGTAATGGTCATTATTACCATAAGGACGAGCAGGATGCCACTAATAATCAGATATTCATGCATCGTAGTGACCGCATAATCTTTGTATGGGCCCCCTTCCCTGCTAGTAATTCTCTTCATACGTCTCATTATAAATCGTTATCCCGTTGTTGAAGTGAATGCTGATGAACTCAGTGCGAGATACACTGTCTGTTCGATTCTCTATTACGATAACGGCATTCTGTTTTTGGAGTGCTATTGATACAATATCATCTTTTAAATTCGTGTCATTCACTAAACCCCTCTCTTTCAGTGACATGATTTCACTTCTTAAGTCCTGAATATCATTTTTCGAAAATTCAAGGACACTTTCAGAGGTGGTTTGTCCTACCAGCGCAGATTGACTAACAATAATCGCGAGAATGAAAATACTGATACTGATCACAAATCCCATCAATACAATCCACTGCCCTTCGTCGTTCAACCTCGCCATATGAGCACCTCGAACAAGACGACTTGGTTTTCATTTCTCATTCCCGGGATTGATGAGCCATCGATAGTAACCCAGCGGCTGACCTTCATCGCCTTTTCCCGAAGATATTCCGGTCCATAAAAATTCACAGTTCTGAGGTCGCCATTAACATCCCTATGGGTAATAGTCGCATTAAATTTCATCGAATCCCACTCCCCGCTCGTGGTGCTATTTATGATTTGGGAAAAATTTTGTGCGAAAAGAGCTCCTCTATTGGGATCCGACGATTCAATCTGGGTCTGGAGCATGCTTTTATCCATCCAGCTATCTGGCGTATCCATTATGGCCAATGCATCGTTTCCCAGCTGTTCGAGTTGCATGTCGATTATATGGACATCCTGTGGCGTGATCACTGTTGTACTGCTAATAACGAGATAGGCAGTGACGATCATCAAAATTCCCGCAGCAACCCCTTCAATTGTGTAGAGCTGGCCAATATCATTTACCATACACTGACCTCCATCACTGCAGGTTCGGGCGGGAGTAATAACGCTGTAGTATAATTGAAAATGTAAGGATAATCAAAAGTAAATATGGAATTATCGGTATTCAGGCTTATTGCAACTTTACTATACTGATCTAATCCAATACGCTTGAAAAATCCGTCTTCAATGATAATACGAGAATTATTCGTCAAGGCTTTGGTGGTCCAGTCTGGTTCAGCAGTAACACTGTCGATATACAGGCGCAAAGTTGGAGAATTTGCTGGAATTGGAATGCAGGTGGGGCTTCCACCTCCAGTGGGATATACACAAACACTAGGGGGTTGAGTGAAATGCGTGTTTGCCACGGTAATATTGCTAAATGAAATGTTGACCTCTTCATTTAGGGGATCAATTCTATACAGTTGATTAGGCAAAATATAGAGTGTACTGAAATCCATCTCTATTGCAGTGAAATTGAGCGAATTAGAGGTTGTTTCAATCTGCATTTGTGCACCCGATTGTTTTATATCCACGGCTCGGCGAATGTATCCAGTTTTTTGATGTAAAGGCACAGGATCCCCAACACTCTTGACAGTTGTTTGGTCAAGTTTTCTCAAACTGATATTGAAATTATAGGGATAATCTCCAAAAATAAGTTTATTTTTGTATTCTGAAGGATAGCAAAGCTGGTCCCCAGAACAAGACCCTGTTGTGTAAGTAAAAAATTTATCAACCTTTTCCTGTTGGAGAATTCCGGGATATCCTCGGGCTATTGAAAGGCCCAGACGCTTCAACGAGTCTCTTTGTTCGGGATAGGAAAGATCGAGAAGATTCCATGTCCTTGGTTGTCCCGGGTCCTCCACTAACACAACACTCGTCCTGTATGCAACGGCGTCGTAATCTACAGTACGGCTCTGAAGGCTCACCAGCAGCCCGGACATCATGGTGGCGACGAAGATGAATGCAATCATGAAAATCGTAAATCCTACGATGAAGTCAATAGAGAGGTTTGCATCTTCGGGGGAGATTGCCCGGCTACCCGGCATATAAGTAAATTTTATTGAAAGGCTCCATTATAAACAATTGTATTAGGCCATTGATACATTGAAAAAAATAGATAAAATGGGTATTTTTCATTTTCTTCTGTGTTCGGAAGGTAAGGTCACATATATTCTTTTATTAAAAAAATTTGGATAAAAAATCCATTTAGAATTGAAAATACTTGAAATTAAGGCAGTTGTATGGGTTATAATGTTGAATGAAACATAAAATAAAAATATTCTAATACTCGGAATAGGTAACCATAGTTGTCTAGGGGGTATTTTTCACGAAATATTATTTTTTAGCTTTTTTCTTTTTAGTATTATTTTCAAGTATTATTGGAAACGTTGGTGCAAATTCGATTAAAGATAACGCTGGACAGTTGCCACTGAAAAATTTCACATTGGATAAATCCCTGAAGAGTTATTTCTCTACGGATCAGGAAAAAGCGGTTCGGCTTGACAGTTTCGGAATCGAAAAAGAACCTGAAACATGGCGATCTAAACTATCATTTCAGCTATTGCAATTGATTGACAATTCAACAAGTCCATCTGCATTCGGAAATGGATCGCCAAGGATCCAACTCGAAAGTCAACTCCTATTGATTCCAGCCCACCAGGCTATCATGGATAATCTGTCGTGTGACAAGGATCTGGTTCTGGTAGAAGTCCAGTTCGACCCCTCCTTTCCCAAGACCTTGTCTCAGACCGATTTATTCGCGATTGTTGATCAGGATTTCACAAGTGGGATTGTTATCGCGTATGTGCCGCTCGAAAATATCGAGTCGTTGGCGAAGCAGGATGTAATTGCTTTCATAAAATTTGTTGTTCCATCTATCCCTCATGTCGGATCAGTTACTTCCGAAGGAGATGGGATCCATCATGTCTCTGATGTGAGATTGAATACCCCATTTCGTGGAACCGGGATAAAAGTCGGTGTGATTTCAGACAGTGTTGATCATCTAGCAAATGCGCAGGCAACCGGTGATCTTCCCTCTAATGTACATGTCTTGAGGAATTCTAACCCGTTCGCTCATACCGATGAAGGAATCGCAATGCTTGAGATTATCCACGATCTCGCACCCGGAGCAGAGCTCTATTTCCACGACGGCGGTGGGAGCTCCACAGGTTTCAACAATGCAGTGAATGCCTTGAGGGATGCAGGGTGCGATATTATTTGTGATGATCTTACATTGCCGGACCAGCCGTCATTTGAGGACGGAGCGGTAGCCACAAATGTGAAAAATATCCTCAGTTCTAATGACATTGTCTATGTCACTTCTGCAGGAAATCTCGCGGGAAATCACTATCAGGGCTATTTTTACGATCAAGGAAATCATTTTCATGATTTCAGCAGTGGAAGAGAACTCGAGAATAAAGACCTGTATTTCGCGCTCGGACCAGGAGGAGTGGCGACGGTTGTGCTGCAATGGTCCGACAAATGGGGGCAATCTGGTAATGACTATGATTTAGGTATTTTTGATGAATACGGTAATCTGGCAGCAGCCTCCACCGAATATCAAAACGGGAACGATAATCCTCTGGAGATCTGCATTATACAAAATATCGACCCGAGTCAGACTCATTATTGTACAATTGTTGTAGAAAAAACTGGGGTTTCACAAGATAAATATCTTGAAGTGTTTGTCATGACTTCCGGATCGGCGTATGTTAACCCTTTCAATATGATTCCTTCCGATTCAATTTTTGAACATGCAGCGGTGAATGAGGTTATCGCTGTGGGGGCGATCGACAGTCAGGATCCGGGGAATAACGATATTGAACCGTTCTCCTCACAAGGACCGGTCACCATTATGTACCCCAATAGGGAAACCCGGATAAAACCCGATATCTGTGGAATCGATAACGTAAGAGTCACCGGGGCAGGCGGGTTCTCAAATCCCTTCAGGGGAACAAGTGCATCGGCACCTCACGTTGCGGGAATTTCAGCCCTGATCTGGAGTGCGAATCCATCGATTCCTGCGAATGAGATCAGGTCGGCGCTTCTTTCATCGGCCACCGATCTCGGTGTACCCGGAAATGATCCGGTGTTTGGGCATGGACTTGCGAATGCCGCAACCATGCTCTCAATTGTTTATACTCCCACTCCCACCCCCACTCTCACAACCCCCACCCCCACTCTCACAACCCCCACCCCCACTCTCACAACCCCCACCCCCACCCTGACCCAGACCACGCAGCCGACCACCACGACCATTACCCCGACCACCATTTCCACGACCGCAAACCCTAACGAGGTCCCACCGATGGAGCTGTGGGGACAGGTAACCGATGGCGGTGCTGCTGCCCCTGAGGGATCCATAATCCTGGCAAAAATCGGAAACGATGAGAAAGCAAGGATTTCACTCGTATCCGCCGGGAGATACGGAGGATCGGGGGCCTTCGATCAACGGCTGAAGATCGTGCTCACCCAGGCCGAGATCGCTGCGGGATACCCGGAGATCTCGTTCTGGATGAACGGAAAGGAAGCGAGAGAGAAGGTCCGGTTCAATCCCGGAAGCAGCCAGCAGCTGGACCTGACGTTTTCGCCGTCGCTGACCAGCCCGACGCCGACCCAGAGTCCTACGGTGACGGCCACCATCACGACCACGGTCACCCCAACGCCCACAGCCGGGCCTGCCGAAATAACCCTTGACCTCCATCCCGGCTGGAACTTTATCTCAACCCCGAAAACCCTGAAATCCGGGTATGATACCGCAAAGGTGGTGTTCTCGCAGGTAAATACCCAGGCGCATTCGATCTACCGGTACGATACCCCGTCGCAGTCATGGGCAGCACTCGGGGCGGACGACCAGGTCCGGCCGCTCGAAGGGATATGGGTCTATTCGGCACAACACACACAGATAAACCTGAAATTCAAGAACGATCCCGTGCAGACTCCCCCGACGAAACCCATGTACAAGGGATGGAACAGTATCGGGTTCTCCGATACGACTCCCGCATCCGCGAAGGATTCGCTCTCCTCGATCAGTACTATCTGGTCCATAGTCCTGGGCTTTGATGCCGAATACCAGTATTACGAGCCGTCGATCATTAACGGGGGGAGCGGGAGTCACAGCGATCTGAATTCGCTCTCTCCCGGTAAGGGCTACTGGGTGTTCACGAACGGACCGGGGACCCTGGCGGCAATAGGTGTGTGAGGACAGGTCTCCCATTGTGACGGTTACAGGTTCAGTATCTTCACGGTATAGATTTTCACCACCATTTGTGAAAGCGGGGTCGCCGGGCTGAACGTGTAATTGTCCCAGAATACATTGGGCGTTTTCGTCATTCCGAACTTGCCCCCGGTGAGGTAATTGCTCCACGCTTCCCGGTAGATGTCATCGCTGTTGTGGTAGGCCGGGTCCTGCCCGTAGGAGATATCGACCGTCCCCGGATTGTCGAAAGTATACTCCAGGGGAGGGTCGGTGATCGCCATCTGGACGGTGCTGATCCCGGTGACAGAGTACGCGGCATCGGCAGTGATCCCGATCCATGTGACAACCAGGATGTTCTGACCGGGATCATAGTACCATCGCGGGTCGGAGATCATCACCGATCCCACCTGCCCATTATATCGCTGGACCACCGCCCCGTTCAGGAGCTCGACATAGGCCCCCTGGGAGTCATCGAGGTAGTGGATGTTCCCCGGCTGGAACGCCACCGGTGCTCCGTTTTCCGGGACGATCCTGAAGAACGGGGTGTTGGAATCCGGGATCGAAACGGAGAGCGTGCCGCCCGAGACCTGGACGGTCGATTCCTTGTAGGGGACGTTCTTGTAGGTGAGGGAGTTCACGTCCGTCTGGAGGGAGATCATGTTCCGCTCCATATTCTGGATGTTTGAGTTCGCCTGCTGGTTTAACAGGAGAGGATAGCCGTAAAGTGTAACCAAGGCTATGCCTGCCATCATTATCCCGAAGATGAGGATGTACCCGACCGTTTCGGAGACTCCAGCTTCCCTGCCGTCGTCTCTCCGGGAGAGTGCCCCTGCCAGGTATTGTTTTCCTTCCCGATGTGGTGTGGATTTCATTGGTTCACTTCCCTCCTTACGGATAATGATAGTAGATCTCGTTCACGCCGCTCGCGGTGGTGTTCCCCTCCGCAGTCCCGAAGACCGTGGCCCCGATCCCTGCGAGCGATATCTCACTCTGATAGTTGCCGCCGGAGATAAGAATCTGACTGTCGTAGGGGCGCGAGGGCGGGCCTGGCACGATATCGACGCGGTAGTCCTTCCCCGCCACCTCGTCAGGGATGTTGAACTCGGTGGTGATCGTGGCCGTATTATAGAATGGGACCACCGCGTAGAGATCCACGATCCGGGTGCTCACCCCGTTGCCGATGTCGGTGAACGCATAGGTGATCAGCTGGTTGGTCGGCTGGTCGATGAAGACCGTGGTAACGAGCGGGACCACGATGACGAGGAGGAGGAGCAGTATCCCGCTGATGATGATGTACTCTACCATGGGGGAGACCCCGGACTCAGGGTCCGCCCGTTCAGAAGTCCCAGTACCCGATCGTCTCCTCATATGAGGTCACTCCGTTGTCATAATGTATCGTCCACGTCCCCGAGTTGTTCGCCACGTATATTACCGCGTTCTTCCGTTCGAGGGAGATATTCGTGAGATCCCGGAAACACTCCGGGCAGGTCCCCGCCGGAGTTCTGCTTATGGTGTAGACCTCGGCCCGCAGGTCGTGGATATCGGACTTGGGAAACTCGAGCGCACTCTCGGCCGTGGTCTGCCCCACCAGGATCGACTGGTTGAGGATGACCGCCAGGAAGAAGATGCCCACGCAGAGGATCATGCTCATAAGGATGATCCACTGCCCCGATTCGCGGTCCATCACCGCCACAGCAGCACCTCCAGGAGCACCGACTGCGACCGCGGGTCGAGGTACCCGGGCAGCGGCGCCGATCCATCGAGATATACCCACCTGGTCACCTTCACCGCGTTTTCCCTCCGGTACAGGTCCCCGCCGAACGGGTGCCCCTCCACCTGTCCGGACGTGGCGTTCCGGTAATACACCGTAGCATTGTACTTTATCCTGTCGGGGTGGTCAGGGAGCGTGGTGGTGTCGGCGAGCGTAGAGAACTGCGACCCGAACCCGGCCTCGTCCCCGGTGCGGATAGAGAAGGCAAGAGCGCTCTCGTTATAAGTCCCGGAGATATCGCTGTAATAATCAGGAGTATCCATCACCGCGAGCACGTCGTTTCCGGTCTGCTCGAGATGGAGGTCGATGATGTGCGTGTCCCCCGGGGTGAGGATCGTGGTTGTGGAGAGGACCGTGTACACCGTGATTACCAGCAGCACCGAGGCGGCGATCCCCTCGATAGTGTAGACCTGCCCCTCGTCCCTGTTCACCATATGCGGACCTCCATGATGGCGGGGACCAGATCCGGCCGTGGCGGAGGGCCGGGGAGGGGGGTGGCATAGTTCGCCTGCAGCGGACTGGTGGCGTTAAATCTCGCAGTGCTTCCGAAGTCATAGTTTATCCGGAGGGTGACCTGGTTTCCTGCGATCTCTGACACCTTCCCGATGAAGTACCCCGCCGGGATATCGAGGTACACGTAGTCTTGTATCCGGTTCGTCGACGTCCCCTTATCGGTCGTTGCATAGGTGAGGAGGCTGTTCCCCGGCGGGGAGATGTAACCCCCTGAAATATTGGAATAATAGGAATAACTGAGCGAATAAAGAGTCACATCGGTCCCGTTCACCGACGCTGAAGAGAGACCCGTGAGATTTATCCGGAGCTCCTCCTTCATCGGGTCTATCCAGTACGTGGGCCCCCTGCGGGAGTCGAACAGCTCTGCGGAACGGATGTAGATGCGGAACGGGAGGGAATCAGGGGGAGAGTACGCGTACATCCCGGCGTCGAACACCGCTTCTCCCGGCTCTTTTACCAGGACCACTCTCCGGATGCGGCCATAAGTGGAGTAGTAGTTGAACGGTTCGCCCACCTGGGAGAGCACGGTCCCGTCTAGTGTACTCACGGTTACGTTGTAGTGATAGGGATAGTTCCCAAAGATCATCCTTGTCTGATAGTCCAGCGGGATATCGTAGATCTCCGAATTATCGAACGCGTCAAGTTTGGTCGGCGAAAATATCAGAGGCGTGCTCTTGTAGTTGGACAATCCGAACCTGAGCACGAGGTCCTTCTGGGACCTCCCCACGAACTCCCACTCGTTGACCGGTTCGAGAACCACCACTCCAGGAAACGCGTTCGGCTGGCCCGGGTCCTCGGCGAGGATCACCCCCGTGCGGTATGCGACGGCATCGAAGTCCACGCTCTTGCTCTGGAGCCCCGCGAGAAGACCCGACGCGAAGGTTGCCGTGGCTATGATCGTGATCATGAAGATACTGAAACCGATGAGGAAGTCGATAGACAGCTGGCCTGAATCGCCGATCATTACAGGTACTCGCGAGGCTCCATTTTCGCACGGAAAGCCCTAGTGTGGAGGAGCCCTTGTTATTATAAAAAAATATCGCCGTTCCGGGTACTGCATACTCAATAATCTCCCCCGGAATGACGAAATACTCGTAATCTCTCCTCAATTTCCCGCCCAATCAACTGCGGGACACCCGATCCATCCATAATTATTTATATTCATAAAATTATTCAGGGGTGAATCCAATCGGGGAGTCGGGAAAATGAACGGTGCAAGACTCATTGCACTTGGGCTCCTGGCCGCTCTGCTTTTACTCGGATCCGCCTCCGCCCTGGTGCCTGACCAAGTACTATGGGGCATCAACAAGGAATGGGTGGTGGCGAACGGGTCCGATACCGCGATCATCCAGGCTTTCGTCACCAACCAGAGTGCCGGGATCAACGGGCTTGCGGTCATGTTCTCGGTGAACAACTCGGTCTTCGGGACCCTGAACCCTACCACGACGATCACCTCGGACGGGGCCGCGGAGACGGTGTTCCGGACCGGGACGAAGAGCGGAGTGGCGAATATCACCGCGACCATCTTTTACCGGGTCAACCAGTCCGATATCACCGAACCGACCAAGACCAAGACCTGGAACTACCTCTTGAACATCGACCATGCGCCTCCCTTCGAACTCGCGTCCTACACCGTCCCTTCCGAGATCCAGGTGGGGTCGGCCGGGAACCTCACCCTCTTCTATACCGACCGGTACGGCAACCCGGTCGATAACCGCCATTTCGTCGAGGAGGTCTACTTCGAGGTGTCATCTCCCGATACGACCCCTCCTGCCGGAATGGCCCATTTCACCGGGGCGAACCCCCCGGGGACGGCCATCCAGGTCCTGGTAGACGGGCAGGGGAGGGTGAACGTCCAGCTGATCGCGAGCACCACTCCGGGGACCAACGTGGTCCTCGCCCACCCGGTCCCCCCGCTCTTCGGCGACGTCCCTGACCGGTATTTCTTCATCCAGGCGGTGGCGAACGCGACCCCCGTCTCCCTGACCCAGTTCTTCAACCCCGAGGGATACCTCGGCCAGCCTCCCCGGCAGTACGCCGACGGGGTGAGCCTCTACCAGATCGTATACCTGGTACAGGACCGGTTCGGAAACGGGGTGCAGAATTCCCCCATCAGGGTGACCACCTCGATCCCCGGGGAGGAGCAGACCGTATACACGAACCAGTTCGGCCAGGCCCTGCTGACCTACGGGCCGAAGACCTCCATCGGGCATATCACGGTCTCAGCCCAGTCCCTGGCGAACCAGACCCTCCAGGTGGAAAAAGAGGTCTGGTTCGTAAGCCAGCAGGCCGTGGACATGCAATTCTCCGCCCAGCCGGAATCGATGCCCAGCAGGGACGTGCTCTCCTGGGCTCCGGGAGAACTCCGTGCCAAGGTGATCGACGAGAACGGTAACCCGGTCGAGGGCGAACCGGTTACCTTCAGCCTTGGCCCCCCGATCTACAACGAGCCGTACAATGTGACCTCGAGCCCCTCTCTCTCGGCCACGAGCGCACTCTCCGATGCCGACGGGTTCGCGGTGGTGAACTTCATCCCCGGAGGTTTTTCCGTCAACTCGTCAGACCCCCTCTACGACCCGACCGCGACCGGCGAGGCGGTGGTCACGGCCCACTGGGAGAATACCACTTCGGGGTATTCGGCGACCAACCAGCTCACCCTCTCCTGGAAGAATTATCCTTATCTGAGCATCACAGCCCTGGTATCCCCTGAGACGGTGAATGTCTCCGACGTGGTGGAGGTATTCATCCAGCTCCGGGGGGACGGGTGGGCGCTGCAGCCGGACCCGATCGACGTGATCCTGACCACCGACCGGTCGGGGAGCATGCTCTACGACAATCCCGACCGGATGTACTCCGTCAGGGAGGCGGGCAAGGTCTTCCTCGACAACCTGAGCGAAGTCCGTGACCGTGCAGGCCTGGTCTCGTTCGGCATGAACGGGTACATTCCCCGTCCAGGGTATAACTCGGGGCTGTCCACGTCGTACATCAATAATGTCTACGTCTATCCGCGGACCTACGACGGCTATGCCACATACGACAGGAACCTGACCAACGACTTCCCGTCGGTGAAGTCAGAGCTCGACCTGATCGTCCCGGACTACGCCACCCCTATGCGGGAAGCGATCCGGCTCTCCATCGAGAGACTGAACGAAACGAATCGTCCGAAAGCCATCAAGGCGATCGTCCTCCTCTCGGACGGCGACTACAACTTCTATGGCGACCCGCTGGCCCGTGGCACCGGGTACTCCGCGTATTCCCCCGACAACAGCAGGTTCTCCGACCTGACCACGAATTATTACATTTACCCCGGGCTCGGTTCGGGACAGTTCTCTAACCAGAATATGTCAGTGTATGCGAAGAACTCGGGGATCAAGATCTATACCATCGCCTTTGCAAATTCCATATCTTCAGGAGGAAGGGACGTCCTCCAGAAACTCGCCCTGTTCACCGGTGGAAAATACTACGAAGCGAGCGCCACGAACATCGCGGACGTGTACACCGCCATCGCAGGGGAACTCCGTACGGAGGCGGGAGTCAATACCCAGATGGACCTCGACTACGGCCAGGTCGAGGTGAACAACGAACTGGTGGCCATGAACGAGACCTACCGCGTCTTCGATTACATAGGGGACGGTACGACCTCCACCCGGATCCACTCCTACAACGATACCACCACCTTCGTCAATACGGTCATCAACCAGAGCAGCCAGTGGAATAACCCCGCGAATCCCTATCATTTGTTCTTCGACGTGGGGACGGTCAGGCTTGGCCAGGTCTGGGAAGCGACCTACAAACTGCGGGTGCTGGTGGACGGGAACATCAATGTCTTCGGCCCGTTGTCTACCATCGTCTTCAACAACGGGGAATCCACCCTCCCCCTGCCCGCGACCTTCATCACCGCGGTTCCCGGGCAGGTCACCACCGGGATTACACCCGGAGAACTGAACATCACCAACGTGACCCCCGGCTCGGACGAGAACCAGGGGGGCATCGAATACGTCACCTGGACCTGGGACCGGCACTATACCGGCGTGCTGCAGGTGACCGAGATCTACCATGTCTCCAATGACGGGGGCCAGCAGTGGATCCAGATAGGGACCCGGGTGCTCACCCCCGAAGAGGCGAATCAGCCCGGCGAGTTCAGCTATCCCCTGGTACTCCTTCCTCCCGGGGAGGTCCTCTTCAGGGTGGTCGCCAACGCGATCGATGCCCCTGGACCGGTGATAGGGACCCCGCCGCCTGCCCCGCCCGCAGGACAGCCGACACAGACCGCGTATATCCATCTCATATAACCCCCATTTTTTACCGTTCCTGCGGAACGATCCGGGCCACTCGGGGTCATCAGGGGATTCGGATAAATTTGAATGAAATACGGCTCTTGACGACACCCCGATCTCCTTCATTCATGGTCAATTCTCAAGGATTTGCCAGGGGTAGTGTACGATCACAAATCTGAGATAGTAGATGTTCCTGGGGCTGCGCCCCGGCGCTGCAGAGCCCCAAAAGGATTTGAGTAAACTATCGCAGGTCCGGATCTTTTTACCCGGATATCACCAGGATTACACTTTTTCCGGAGGTACCAGGGACGGCATGCGATACAGTGGCCAACATAGTCCTGAATCACCATATCTTCGCGATTCCTGTTCCAGGGTTTTCATCCGGGGGAAAGTGCCGGGCATGAAAGGAGGAATCGGACCGGCGAATCCAAAGGGTCAGACGGATAATCGCGTAAGACCCCCCGGTTCAGGGACGGAAAATAATATTCAGAGTTGTTTCCCGCTCTTTGCATCGAACCGGACCGTGACGATAGTCCCGTCCTGGTCCGGATAGGTGAGGGTATAGACTCCGTCTGTAAGAATCAGGGAATTGATCCTGACGGTGTAGAGGAGGGTTGAACCCTGGATAAGGGCTGCCGGGGAGATCACCTGATCGAGGACGATTTCCTGCGAGGGCAGCCATGCCCGCCAAGGAGTAATACTGCTTCCACCCTGGTTATGAACGAAGAAGTAACGATCTCCCTCCTGTGCCACTCCCAGGATCCATTGCTCCGCTTTCCCGTCGGAGCTGACGTTGTCCCCCTCGATATAGTAGATCCGGTAAAGCATGGCACTATTGCTCTGGAGGGAGATCGACTCGTCGAGTGCGTTCAGGGCCTCAGCAAGACTCCGATACTGAACGTATACCGCGGTCGGGACCACCGAAAATCCCGTCCCTTCGGGTACAGGGTTCTCCGGGGCGTTCGTACAGCCCGAAAGGAGCAAGGCCAGGCTAATAATGATCAGGGCTGGGTACCAGAGGTTCCTGCACGCTCGCATATTCCCCCTTTAATCCCATCACAGAATATAAAGGATTGCATTATAAAAACGTAAGATATTCCGGAAAATTGTCCACCTATTGGATGTCCATCGGGACCTCAGGACAAATGTTCACACTCTGTAGGGATGAGACCGGGCGGATTGCGCCCTTCTTCAGCTCTCCATCATTTCCCAGGAAGGCTGCACCGCATCCCTGATGATCACCGGCCGGTTCTCCAGCATCTTCATCGCTTTCCGGAGCTTCGCCTTGAGCCGGAGGTTCTCCGCCTCGAGCCGCCGTACCTTCCGGTGGAGCGGTTCGTTCCCCGCGGCACCGCAGAGGCTCTGGATATAGTGGCGCAGGTGCCGGTCGGCACCGTTCTCGCTCCGGGGGATCCAGCGGATCTCCACCGAAAGGTCTTTTTCCACGATCAGGTCCTGGATCGCCAGGCTCTTTTTGAAGAACGCGGGCGGGGTGGTCTTGTTCTTCCGGGTGAGGTGCCATACCACCACTTGGCTGTCGGTCCGGATCCGGGCCCGTGCCCGTGCGGGGAGGTTTTCAAGGGCCAGTATTACCGCGTTGAATTCGGCCTCGTTGTTCGACGCACCGCGTTCGTAGGCCACGTACACTTCTTCGCCGGGGAACAGGGCGATGGAGTGCCCGTCGCCGCTCCCGTCCACCATGATATCGATCCTGTTGTCCATCGCGTCCACGTCCGGAAAAGATTGGGTGCAGGAATGAATTCCTTCGAAAAAGAGCGATTCAGGAGAGGATTTTTGAAGAAAAAGAGAGAGCATGGGCGCTTGGCGGGTTCCTGCCGGGCAGGAGTTCTCGTCCGGAATCAGGTGGTTACCACCGATGCTGCCTCACACTCCCGGTCTGATAACAAAGGATTCACGCGAGTATACTTAAAATTATTCCTCCGATTCTCTATAGGAATAAGGAAAACCGGAGGTACTGAGATCCGGGTTTTTTAATCGGGCGCAGGCAGCGAGAACCCGTTCCAGGAGCAACCGCCTGGAAAACCCCCTGGACGTGTCCTTTTAAAAAAGATCACTATCTCGTCCCGGCAAGATCCGGCACGGCACAATCGGCGCCGGTAACCAGGACAACCCGGCACGGGCGGAGCGGGCGAGTGCTCGCTCCCTCATCGTGGGAGTTCCTGCAGGAATCCGGGTCCCTTCGCCTGGGGGTGTACCGAAGGCGGGTCGGAAAAAATCCAAAAAAATTTTCGCGGGGCCTCGCCCCGGCAGAACGCAGGATGAAGTGAAAAATAAAAAGAAATTTCGTAGGGGCGATGCCCCATGAACCCTACCGCACGATCTTTGTAATGGGAATTTCCAGGATGTCCACCGCACCGGCGGCTTTAAGGTTGGGGATGAGCGTGTTGACCATTCCCTTGTCGACCACCGTCTGGATGCTGTAGTAGTCGATCCCGTGCAGCCTGCTGACCGTGGGTGTCTTCAAGGCCGGAAGAGCCGCGATCACCACGTCCATCGACTTTTCCGGGACGTTCATGGTGAGGAGCACCTGGTGGCGGGCCTCGATCACCCCCTGGAGCAGGGTGACGATCTCCTCTATGGCCTTCCGCTTCCCGGGGTCTTCGAAACTCTCCCGGTTAGCGATGATCATGGTGTAAGACTCCATGATCTGCCCGATGATCTTCAGGCCGTTCTTCCGGAGCGTGGTCCCGGTCTCGGTGAGGTCTACGACCACGTCCATGAGATCCGGCACCTTCGCTTCAGACGCCCCGTAGGAGTGGAAGAGTTCCACCGGGATCCCCAGCCTGCCGAAGTATTCCCTGGTGATCTCGGGATACTCGGTGGTCACCCGGCTGTTCGGCCGGATCTGCCCCACGTCGTTGATATCCTCGCTCTGGTGGACCGCCACCACGATCTTCACGTTCCCCTCGCCGGTCTTGCTGTAGTGAAGGGCGGAGACCTCCCGCACACGGGCCGCGGTCTCTTTCACCCAGTCGAGCCCGGAAATACCCAGGTCGAAGTACCCCATCTCCACATACTTGGGGATCTCCTGCGGCCGGAGGATCTTCACCTTCCCTATCCGTGCGTCGTCGATCCGGGGGTTGTAATCGCGTTCACCCCGGCGCACCTCCAGGTCCGCCTCTTTGAAGAGCTGGAGGGTCTGGGCCTCGAGGCTGCCCTTGGGCAATGCTATACTTATCATGCACAATCAGATGACCTGAAAAGAGAAAAATGGTAACGGTCTAGTCCAGGGTATGGACCACGAGCCCCGAGAGAAGCTTCGGTTCGAACCAGGTGGACTTGGGGGGCATGATCCCTCCCTTGTCGGCGATCTCCAGCACGGTCTCCACCTTAACGGGCTGCATCGCGAACGCCACCTCGTACTCCCCCTGGTCCACCATCTCTTCGAGGTCCGCGAGAGGGCGGGCGCCTCCCAGGTACTGCAGCCGCGGGTCTCCCCGGGGGTCGGTGATGAAGAGGAGCGGGGTAAGCACCTCGCGCTGCAGGACGGAGACGTCGAGGTTCTCGATCGGCCCCTCCCCCGGACTCACCGGGCGGGAGCACTCGTACCATTCCCCGGCGAGGTACATGTGGATCACGTGGTAGCCCCGGGCATGCTCGGGGATTGGCGGGATATGAAAGCCGCACGCGTCCACCTTCCCGCAGGGCCGGACCTCGAACCGGTCGCGCACCCGGGCCATGAACGCCCAGGGGGCATACCCGCCGAGGTCGGTGACAAGCCTGCTGTACCCGTGGATCTTTACCCCGTCGTGGGCGAAAAGGACGCCCATGAAGTGGTCGCACTCACCGCACCACCTCCCTTCCTCTTTCCTCTTTTTGGACACGTTCACCGCGGATTTCGCCCGGTGGTGCCCGTCGGCGATGTAGAGCCGCTCCACCGGATCGAACAGGGCTTCCAGCCGCGAGAGGGCCGCCGGGTCGCTGATATGGAAGACCTGGTGCAGGGTATCTCCCTCCCACGCCACTTCGGCGACCGGCACCATGTCTGCGATAAGGGCCTCGAGGCAGGCCTGCCCCCCGTTCGCGTCCCGGTAGAGAAGTACCACCGGTCCTGTGTGGGCGTTCACCGCGTCGATGTGCCGGGTGCGGTCCTCTTCCTTGTCGTACCGGGTGAGTTCGTGCCGCCGGATCACCTCCTTCTCGTAGTCCTGGACATCGAGCCCGCAACAGAGGCCAATGTAGGTCTGGCCCGGGGCTGAGACCCGGTAGATGTACATGGATGGCTCCCCGTCCCTGACCATCAGCCCCTTCGCGAGGAACTCCTGGAAGTTCCGGCTCCCGGTCCGGTACACCTCGTCGTCGGTGGGGGGGAGATCGGGCAGGAGGGCATCCGGCCGGCTTATCCGCAGGAAACTCAGGCCGTTATCATGGATGCAGGCGGCGGCCTCCTCGGTGGTGACCACATCGTACGGCACCGCCGCAATCCGCGGCGCTTCGGATTCCCTCGGCCGGACGCCCGCAAAACGGAAAATATGAACCATATAAACCCTGTGAAACCTCTTTATTCTTTTTTCCTGACAGTATATTATAGCAGTGACACCCATACATTAGCACTCATGACCGGTCGTGCCACAATCCGGCGGGCCAGGATGGCAGATATCCCGGTAATCGTGGATATCGAGGCCGAATCGTTCCCCGATCCCTGGACTGCGGGCACGTTCCTGGAGCTGCTGGAGTACTCCCCCACCACCTTTTTTGTTGCCGATACGGGCACGGATATCGCGGGGTTCGTCGCCGGGGGGCTCGAGGATACCGGGGAAGAGATCTACGGGCATATCTGTAATCTCGCAGTTTCCTCCCGTTTCCGGCGGACAGGGATCGGGCGCGACCTCGTCCGCCGTCTCGAGCACCAGTTCATCATCGAGAGCGCTTCGGGGATACAACTGGAAGTACGGCTCGCAAATCTCCCGGCACAGCGTTTTTACCGGATCCTGGGGTACCGGGAGGTATTCCAGATCGCGAAGTACTATGCCAATGGTGAGGACGCGGTCGTGATGATGAAGTGGTTCGGGATCTGACCGCCCGGGCCTGGTCTATCCTTGAAAAAAATCTTAGGATCCCAGGTTACGGGATAAAAATGCCCGGGTGATTTTCATAGTAAAAAGAGGTCCCGGTTTTACCTGCCGAGCTGCTGGTGCGCACGGGCAAGGTGCTGGGCCGCCTGGGCCCCGACCAGGGAGATCTCCCCGGCAAGCACCCCTGCCGCGACGATCTCGGCGAACTTCCTGGCATTGTATCCCGGCGGGTCCCCGCTCCCGGCGACGCCGAGCAGTTTCAGGCACTCCGCCTGGGTCTCCACCCCGGTCCCTCCTCCCACGGTCCCCAGGGGGAGATCGCGGAGCGTCACCGCCGCGTACACCCCGTGCTCCGTGGGGTCCATTGTGGTGATGGCCATGCTCCCTTCGACCACGTGGGCGGGGTCCTGCCCGCAGGCGATATAGGCCGCGGCGATGACATTCGCGACGTGGGCGTTGAACCCGAGCGAGACCGCCGTCGCGGAACCCACCAGGTTCTTCCGGGTGTTCACCTCGACGAGCGTCCGTGCGTCGGTCTTCAGGATATCCCGGATCTGGTCGTGGTTCAGGTGCACCCCCGCGACCACGCTCCTCCCCCTCCCCCGGATAAGGTTCACCGCGGCAGGCTTCTTGTCGGTGCACATGTTCCCCGAGAGGGTCACCAGTCGGGCGCCGGTCTCTTTCGCGATAAGTTCGGCCGCTTTCTGGCCCCCGATGGTGACCATGTTCATTCCCATGGCGTCTTTTGAATCGAACTCCATACGCACGAAGACCGTGGTGCCGGTGATGGTGGTTACCACGTCGGTGAGTTTCCCGTGCGAGGTGGTGCTCTCGGCGGCCGCGGCGATCTCCGCCCGGTGGGACTCCACCCATCCGGCCACGTTCTTGGCGTGCACCACCGAGTCGGCAGCAAACGCCGGGGCACGGGTAATGCCGTCGTGGAGCACGCGGACCTCCGCTCCTCCCGCCCGGGTAATGGCACTCGCACCCCGGTTCACCGAAGCGACAAGCGCCCCCTCGGTAGTGGCGAGCGGGAGCCAGAAGGACCCTTTCGCGTACTCGCCCTTCACCGCGAGCGGTCCCGCGACTCCCACCGGGACCTGCACGCACCCGATCATGTTCTCACAGTTCTTTTTTACCACCCGGTCCACACCGATGGTGTAGGACCCGACCTTCTCCAGGGATACCCCGGTCTCCTCTTCGATATAGCGCCGCCGGAGCCAGACCGCCTCCCCCGGGGAAAGCTCCTGCTCCAGGGCATAGAGTTTCAGGGTTCCCGCACGGAGACGGGCGAGGTACTCGTCCATGGGATCTATATTGGCGGGGATGACAATTACCCTATCCGTCCCCGGGCTGGCTGGGAGCAGGTTTGAGAGATGAACAAAAACCGTCCTTATAAAATTATTATTTAATTATTCTCTCGGTAATTTGTCATGAAATGAAGGAAAATAGTGGAAAGGGCATATCATCCCCGCGTGTCTCCGGTTTAACGCTCTTGTCTGAGCCCGTTTCCACGAGGATTGTAGCGATGTGGCAATCACGAACTACCCTGTAAAAAAATCAGGAAGGGGTCTGGTCGCTGCTTTGGTTCTTGGCCATGGTCAGCTGGTCGATCAGTATCTGGTATGATGCGACCAGGAGAGCGATGAACAACGGTCCCAGGATCAGTCCGATGATGCCCATGATCGAGATGCCGCCGAGTATCCCTATCATTATCAGCACAGGATGAATACTGACCCTCCTTCCCATCAGCCTTGGGCGGATATAGCCGCCCGGTAACCAAAGGGCCACCGGATAGATGACGAACAGGGCAACCAGCAAACCCGGGATGTCTCCGATCGCGAGGTTATAGAAAACGAGGAATACCATGATCAACAGAGGACCGAAGATCGGGATGAACATCGCCAGTCCGGTCATAATCGCCAGCGGGAGATACGTCGGATACCCGAGCAGGTAATAGAACGGCAATGAAAGGATGAATGAAATAATCGCCACTTCGACGCTGACGATATAGATCGCGTACAATGTGTTGACGACCAGCCCCGAGATCTTCTCGATCGATTCTCCCAGCCGTCCCGGCAGGGCCGACATGACCTGCCGGGAGATATCAGGGCCTTTCAACAGGAAAAGGTAGACCGTGAGAAAGAGAATGAACGCATGGAACAGGATGATCGGTACCGAAGTCAGAAGCGGAATGATTGCTACCTTGATGAAGATAACTACGCTGTCGATTGTTTCTGCCACGATAGCCCCGGAAATTATCGCGGTGGGAGCGATCGATGACATCCATACGGTTATTGACCGGATCATGCTGAAGATTAAACTGCCTTCCCCGATCAGGATGGCTGCGAGAAATGAGAGCGCGAATCCCGCCACCACCGCAACCAGGAGGGTCGTGAGCCCGGCTGCTCTTGCAGGAGTCATCCGTGCGGACAGTTTGCGGTTGAGAGGATGCACCACGATGGCAACCGTCAGGCCGAGGATGATGGTTGCTGCGAGAGGATAATAGATGACAAATACGGTGGCGAGGATGAGAAAGATCAGGGTGATGGTCAATAAGTCGTATCTGAAGGTTTCAGATGGCATACCCAGTAATACTAATATAATGATAATCAGGCTTGCGCTGGAGTGATCCGTGGAAAGGGATCCATCGCGGGGGTGCAGGTATCCGCAAGGCCTGTCATGGATTGTCCGGACCAAACATCTTCGATATTAAGAGATCATTACCGGATCCGTTCTTATGCCGTCCCCGGGTCATCCTTCGGAGACGGCCCGAGAAGGATCGCGATCCACCGGGTCTCCTCAAACAGTTCGGCAACCATCTGGACGGCAAGGGTCAGGGGAACGGCGATAAGGACACCTATGCCCCCAAGGATAAATCCCCAGAAGATTAGGGAGATGAACACCACGGCGGGGGATAAGGAGAGTGAACGCCCCGCTATCTGGGGGAACATAATGTATTCGACCAGGGTGTTGATCACCGCACACCCGGCCAGCACCGCAATGGCAGCAAGGGGACCTATCTGGAACCAGGCCAGGAGCATGGGGGGGATAACGGCGAGCCAGAAACCGACATACGGGATGAACCCGAGCAGGAACGCAAGGAACCCCCAGAAAATGGCGTATTCAACTCCAATCACCGTGAGCAGGAGTGCGGTCCCGATACCCATGGCCAGGTTCACTTCGGTCCTGACGATAATATAATCAACGTTCTTCCGGGCGAGCAGTGTAAACTTTTCCACGTCCCCGGGGCGGTACGTCCCGATAACGCCCCTGATCTTGGCAGAGAAACCTCCGGCCTCGAGGATCAGGAAGACCGTGGTGAAGATAATCACAAAAAAAACGATCGCCAGATCAAGAAACCCGGCCGCTAATCCGCCCGCACTTGTTGCAAGGAAACGGACCAGACTGGGAAGGGATAGCCATGCCGGATCGAATCCCGCCGCATTGAGGTAGGGCGCGGCCATCCCGAGGTTGGTTTCCAGATCGAGCTGGTAGCTCGGTATCTCCGCGAGAATCCGGAAGAGAGACCCGACAATCACGGCAATAAAAACCGCTATGATAGTGAAAAAAGTTGCCAGGGTCATCAGGAGGGCCAGCCGGGTCGAGAGCCCCTTCTTTTCCAGCCAGGAGAAGAGCATCCCGAAGATGACCGCCAGGAATACCGAAAATGCAATCGGTGCGATGATAGGAGATGCCGCCTTCATTCCGGCAAGGACGATGATTATCCCGGCGATGAACATCAGGATCCTGGTTGGTTCGGAGAGGGGTAGGTCTGGGGCCATGGTCTGAATCCGGTGTCTGGTTCTTCCTTTTGACCGGAATGCTCTTAAAGCAAATTGGTTGCGGTCGCCGTCCGGGATACCGACACCGGTGGTAAACCGGCCGTCAGTCAGGGTGGAACGACGAAGAGAATTTTATAATAGATTTTTATTACAATTACATCGATATTCATTTGAGATGGAGAAAGAGAAGAGGAAAACGTGGATTGGGGTTATAATGGGGGCCATCATTATCGGTGCAGGATTTTATATCGGTATTTTGTTACACCGTCCGGGAAATGACCTTCTCTTAGTGGTATACTCGGCCCTGATTTTTATGGCCGGGGGTCTCTTTTCAGGGATATACACCTCCTGCAAAGTATGGGACGGTATCTGGTACGGATTGTTGAGCGGGATTATCGGTGCATTTTTCATTATGATACCTATCCTGGCGATGTTGGTTTCTGATGCGATTAACGGACTGCCTGCAGGATTTGCTGCAGGAATGGCACTGTTTTTAGGGATATTTGTCTCCCTTGCTGCAATTGTTCTTGCCGCGGCAGGAGGGGCGTTCGGGGTACTGGCGAAGAGGGCCTGGTATAAAGAGTCAATAGAGACTCAGGAAAATTCCACGGAATAAGAACCGGGGGGAACTACCAATGGAGATTGAACGCAGGAATAAATGGATTGGGATACTTATCGGTGCCTGTATTATCGCGGGAGGCGCGTATAGCACGCTATTCGGGATGATCGTATTTTACACCATGGTCCTCCTTTTTGTCTTCGGAGGCTTCATTTCAGGGGTGTACCTCTCCCGGAAGATGCGGGACGGTATATGGTTCGGGTTGTTAAGCGGTATTGCCGGGGGCCTCATTGTTTTGATATCAATACTGGGATTGTTGATTTACGACACGATTCGCGGGGTACCTGGATTTGCAGAAGGAATGGAGCTTGTAATAGGAGTATACCTCTTTCTGGCTGCAATCGTTCTCGCAACGGTGGGAGGGGGTATTGGAGGTGTGGCAAGATGGGCATTGTTGAAAGTATCGAAAGAGGGGCAGGGAAAGTCCCTGCGATAAAATATGACGGCCATGGTGATTGAACGCAGGAACAAATGGTTCGGGATATCGATCGGTGCATGTCTCATCGCCGTATGGTTCTATATCACCGTGTTAATGGCGAGACCTGGAAACGTACTATTATTCTTTTTTATTTTTACATTCATTATTGCCCTGATCGGAGGTCTCATTGCAGGGATACTTACCCAAGGAGATGGTGGAACCGGTATCTGGTCGGGTTTCTGGAGCGGGTTATTCGGTGCCTGTGCCATACTGGTATATTTTCTGTCCATCGTCATTTTCGACACGTTGGCGGGAACGGTGACACTTGCCACAGGATTTGCGCTGTACGGCGGGATATTCATCGCTATTTTCGTGATCATGCTCGCGACGATAGGAGGAAAAATCAGCACGGTCATCAATAAGACCTTAATTGGAGATTCGACAGAGAAACCTGAAAGTACTCAGGAACAGGAATAAGTTTTCCAAAGAGCATTTTTTTGATTGTGCCATGCAATTGAATTTGAGATAACCAGGAAGCATGGACCGTATACCGGAGATGATACCCCCCACCCCGCTTCATGGGGCCGGCGCGACGCCTGCGTTCTGGTCGCGCCTGGGCCAATTCAAATGGTATGAATAAGATGTCACTTGATCAGCCTCATTCGAGCCTGATATCATACACCGCATGCCACTTGCCTGGGGAATACGAACGCACCATGTGTTCGGTGCAGGAAGCAACCGGGTAATCGTGCAGGGAGGGGAGAAGTGCCCCTTCTTCGGACTGCAGCATGTAACAGTGGATCCATCCACCCGGCCGGCAGAGCCGCATGGCGTGAGGAAGGAAGGGGACCGGGTCCAGGGGATAGTTCATGACTACACGGTCGAACTTCCAGTGAAGCACCCGGTCAAGGCGGGCTGCGTCGGCGCAGGCCGGGAGCACGTTCTTCACCCTGTTCAGCCGGATATTCTCCAGCAGGAGCAGGACCGCTCCGGGGTTGAGGTCCGAGGCGACCACGAACGACGCGACGTCTGCCAGGGTAATGGCGAACGGCCCCACCCCGGTGAACATGTCTAGCACGGACTCCCCGGGGGCGACCTGCCCGAGGACCCGCTGCCGTTCGGTTGCGAGCCGGGCGGAGAAGTACGCGGCGGAGAGGTCGATCACGAACCGGTGCCCGTACTCCGTCACCGTCGTTTTCGTGGTGGGCTCCCCGGCGAGGACCTCGAAGGACCGGGTGCGGAACTCCCCTTCGACCTCGGATTCCGGGAAAAGGACCGTGTGGATGACGGGACGGGCCCGGAGAAGGAACTCCGCCGCCCCCACGTCACGCTCGGGCATGATCGCAATCCCCCCCACGAGCTCGTGCCGGGGGAGCTCTTCCTGGGGCGGGAGTGAATGGAATGTGCAACGCAGGTTGCCGGGACCGGGAGCGAGCACCGGGATAAGGAGACAGCCCTCGAGAGCCTTTGGCCGGAGACTCCGGTCCAGGAGGTCCTTCCCGGCAAGCTCCTGCCGGACCTTCTCCCCCTCGCGCAAGGGGACTTTCATGCACCACTGCTCCCGCTCTGTCATGCCTTCGTCACGTATTGTGTGATACTATGAGAATCGGGGGGCAATCATGGTTGCGGGTAATCCCGGGCGCAGCCCTATCGTAATGAAAAGCAGGACATATTTCACGTGCATCTTAAATTTCCGGCAGCCGGATCGGTATCGATGAATCCATTTCTATAAACAAATGGAAAAAATAATATATTTATATAAACCTGTCCAAATTACCCTCATCTGGGGTATAGTAATGGACAAAAATCTTTACAGGATCGGGTTCTGGGTCTCTCTCGTTGCATTTATTGCGATGGTTGGTTTTTCGGTCGCGCAAATATCACAGCTTTTCGGCGTTCCCCGCTATCCGTGGGATGCAGTCCTGATCTACGGATTTTCACTCTGCATCGCCACGCCTTTAATGCTCGCGTTTCTCGCACTTCACTACGTTACACCCGAAGGGAGGAGGTACTGGAGCCATGCGGCCCTCCTCTTCTCCGTAATATACGCACTTTTCGTCAGTTTCAACTACGTCGTCCAGCTGACGGCAGTGATCCCCTATCCCGACGCGAACCCGGTCCTGAACCAGACGCCGCACTCCCTGTTCTGGACCGTGGATGCACTGGGCTACATCGCACTTGGCCTGGCGACGCTGTTCGCCGTGCCATTGTTTTCGAACCGGGGGGTGCAGAAGTGGGTTAAGTGGTTTTTCCTGGCGAATTTCTTAGTCACACCCCTGATATGCATCGTATATTTCTATCCGGTATTTTCCATGACCTTACTCCTGCTCGGGTTGCCATGGATCGTCACGGGGATCGGCTCGACGTTATTCCTGATGCTCTTTTTTAAGGGAGGATCGAAGATCGAACAGACGTGAACCGGATCCATAACGAAGAGTAAAACCATGAGATATGCCTGGGCGCTCACGGGTCCAGGATTTTTTTATCGATTTTATTTGAGCGATATCAGCCAGGGCTAAACTTTCGCGAGATATCTCCCGGGGGAGCCGCAGCGGCAGGGGCTTCGTCTCCGGGAAACATCTTCGAATTAAGAAAAAATTAAAACTCACTCAAAATAACTCGGCACTCGACGGTCCGGGCCTGGCCTCGGATCATACCGCGACGAGCCTGCGTTTTTCAGGGAGGCGTGAACGAGTCACTCCTCATTGAAGCCGAATCAAAGAAAAAAGAAGATTAAAAGAATTATTCGTCGGGGATGTACTTGGTCCCGTAGTAGATGACCCCGCTCTCCCCGTCGGTGGAGATGCGGCGGAAGACCGGTTTCACTCTCATCCCGATCTTCACCTCTTCAGGGGCGCAGACCACCTGGCCGGTGACCCGGGGCCCCTCGTCCAGCTGGACGATGGCCAGCACGTAGGGGGTCATCTGTTCAAACTGCTCGCTCGCGCTCCGCACCACGGTGTGGGTGACCACTTCGCCGGTCCCCTTGAACCGGTGCTCCACGATGACCCCCGCCCTCCTGCACTCCGGGCAGAACGTCCTCGGCGGGAAGAAGTAACTCCCGCAGGTGGTGCACTGGGTCCCCACCAGGTTGTAGCGCTGGGGGATCTTTCTCCAGAATCGTGCGACCGACATCTTACACCTCCAGGATATGTACCGCGACCGTGGCCCCGGTGCCTCCCACGTTGTGGGTCATCCCTATCCGGGCGCCGTCGATCTGCCGCCTGCCCGCTTCGCCCCGCAGCTGCTGGACGATCTCGAAGACCTGCTTGATCCCGGTCGCCCCGACGGGATGGCCGCAGGCCTTCAGTCCGCCGCTGGTGTTGACCGGCAGGTCGCCGTCGAGTGCGGTGACCCCCTCTGCGGTGAGCTTCCCGGCCTGTCCCTTGGGGCAGAACCCGAGGTCCTCTATGGCGCAGAGCTCCGCGATGGTGAAGCAGTCATGCACCTCCACCATGTCGATGTCCTTGTGGGTGAGTTTCGCCATCTCGAAGGCCCGCTTCCCTGCCGCGACGGTCGCGTCGAGCGTGCTGATGTCACGCCGGTCGTGGAGCGCGATGGTATCGCTCGCCTGGGCGCTCGCGATCACCTTTATGGGGGTGTCGGTGAATTCCCGGGCCCGGTCCAGGGGGGCCACGATGACCGCCGCTGCGCCGTCGGTGATGGGAGAGCAGTCGAAGAGCCGCAGGGGGTCAGCGACCAGGGAGGACTTCATCACCGTATCGATGGTAATCTCCTGCTGGAACTGCGCGATAGGGTTCCTCGCCCCGTTGAAGTGGTTTTTCACCGCGACCTGTGCGAGCTGCTCCCGGGTGAGCCCGTACCGGTGGGTGTAATTGGTGGCGATCATCGCGTAGAGCCCGGGGAACGTCGCCCCGGCAAACCCTTCCCACTCCCGGTCGGCTGCACCCGCAAGGGTGTCCACGCTCGCCCCGGTGGCCACGTCGGTCATCTTCTCCACGCCTGCCGCCACCACGATATCCTCCATCCCGGAGGCGACCGCGATGACCGCCTGGCGGAAGGAGAGCCCTCCGGAGGCACAGGCGGCCTCGACCCTGGTCGAGGGGATGTGGTGGGAGGCCAGCCCCGAGTAGTCTGCGATGAGTGCCCCGATATGTTCCTGTTCCACGAAACGCCCGGCGCTCATATTGCCCACATACATGGCGTCGATCTGCTCGCCGGAGAGGTTCGCGTCCTCCAGGGCCAGCATTCCCGCCTCGACAAAGAGGTTCCGGAACGAGGTGTTCCACTTCTCTCCGAAGGTGGTGCACCCTGCACCGATCACTGCTACCGGTCTCATTTCTGCATCACTATTTTTCCTTTGTGCCTGGCGTACTGTGCGTAGTCGACCCAGATGGGGTTCGCGAGGAGTTTCTCCACCGTGGGAGCCGCGTCCCGGGAGAACTTCTCCGACCCGATGGCGTCGGTGACCTCGATATCGAATGCGTCGCTCCCTGCGCCCGACCCGAAGGAGGCCACGAAAATGCGGTCTCCCGGCCTGGCGATATCGAGGGTGGCGGCGAGCCCGATCATGGAGGAGCCGCTGTAGGTGTTGCCGAGCCTGGGGACCACCAGGCCGGGTTTGATCTGTTCGGGCGTGAACTTGAGGATCTTCGCCACCCGCTGGGGGAACTTGGCATTCGGCTGGTGGAAGACCGCGTAATCGTAGTCTTTCGGCCCCTTCCCGGTCTGTTCGAAGATCAGGTTCACGGCACCCTGGACGTGTTTGAAGTACCCGGGGTCCCCGGTAAACCTCCCCCCGTGACGGGGGTAGTCCTGCCCTTCACGCCGCCAGAAATCGGGGGTGTCGGTGGTGTACGAACAGGTGTGGTGGATGGTGGCGATGGGGTCGTCGCACCCGATCACGTATGCCGCACCGCCCGCCGCAGCGGTATACTCCAGGGCATCGCTCGGTGCACCCTGGGCAACGTCGGAACCCACGGCCAGGCCGTAGGTGATCATGCCGCTCTTGGCGAGCCCCATGCAGGTCTGGATCCCCGCAGTTCCCGCCTTGCAGGCGAACTCGTAGTCCGCGGCGGTCATGTTCGGGGTGGCGCCGATGGCCTCTCCCACGGTACATGCGGTCGGCTTGACCGCGTAGGGGTGGGACTCGCTTCCCACGTACACCGCCCCGATCTTCGCCGGGTCGATGGCTCTCCGGGCCAGTGCGGCCCGTGCAGCCTCCACCGCGATGGTGGCGGTGTCCTCGTCCAGGTCGGGGACGGACTTGGAGTAAACCCCGAGCCCTCCGGAGATATCCTCCGCGTTTGCACCCCAGATCCTGGCGATCTCTTCCACTTTGATACGGTATCTCGGTATGTAGACACCGTAGGTCATGATTCCTACCATGGTTCTTCCCTCAGCACGCTGATGATTCGATCGATGTCGGTCATGGTGCACAGCACGGTTATCCGGTCCTTTTCGGCCATCTTGGGCACGAGGGGATGCACGCCTGCGGGCTCTATCCCCTGGAGGACCACGCAGCGGGGCTTGAACGGGGTGACCCGGATCGCCACCATGGGCGACTTGCCCGAGGAGACATCCGTGAAGATCAGGGCCCGTTCGGTGCTCCACCCGTAGATCCTGTTGAACTCGTTCGAGGAGAGCTGGGTGATGGCGTTGATGCTGTTGATCACCGTGTACCCGAAGATGGAGAGGTCGAGCGACCCGCACAGGGTGGTGCAGCCGATCGCCTGGGCGAATGCCTGCAGGGGCACCGGGGTGGGATAGTCGTGCATGTCATAGATGACATCGTCGTCAAAATCAGAATAAAGGAGTTTTGCGAATTTTTTGGTGTATTTTCCACCGTTTGCCTCGTCAATGGAAAGGATGGAGTCTACGATCTTCCCCACCACCGCGGTCCCGGGACTCTTTCTCCTCCCGCTCTCGTAATCGCTGATCACCGAGGGGGAGACGTCGAGGTGCTCGGAAAGCGTGGCCTGGGGGATGGCAAAACTCATCCTCCATTTCTTGAGTGCCTTGCCTGGCGAGTCGGAAAGCGTGATCTCGCCCGCCATCTTCTCGGCGAGCTGATGGCGCAGTCCGGACTTCATGTCCTATAGGTGGGGAGTGGGGGGGTAATATAATTAACGAATGGGTATTCGACATTTCACGTATTTTTTTCCAAGCCCTGCAGGCCCCGCGCAGGAAAGATATCCATAAATAGTAAGCATCCCAGAATTGATAAGTATGATCATACCCGAGGATCTCCAGTGCTTAAAGGCGATAGCCCTCATGGGAGGGTGCCGCGGCCCTGTCTGGATATCCTCGCAGAGCCTGGGAACCGAGCTCCGGACCAGTCCCCAGACCGCGTCCCGCAGGCTCCAGTCCCTGGAGCGGAAACTCATGGTGACCCGGGCCATCCGCCCCGACGGACAGTACATCGCGCTCACTCCCGCCGGAGAAGAGGAGCTCCGCAGGGAATATTCGGAGTACTGCCGGATATTCGATCGGGAAGGAGTGCACTATACCCTGACCGGCAATGTGATCACCGGTCTCGGCGAAGGGCGGTATTATATGGGTCTCGAGCCCTACCGCCGCCAGTTCAGGGAGAAGCTGGGATTCGAGCCCTACCCGGGGACGCTGAATATCAGGCTCAACCCGTCCAGCGTCCAGATCCGGAAGAAACTGGATATGCTGGAATGGATCCCGATCGAAGGGTTTACCGCGGACCAGAGGACCTTCGGAGCGGCAAGATGCCTGCCCTGCAGGATCGACGGCCAGCCCTGCGGGATCGTGGTGCCGGGGAGGACGCACTACCCCGAGGATATCGTCGAGCTCGTATCACCGGTGGCGCTCAGGGAGACCCTGGGCGTCGCGGACAATGATGAAGTGCAGGTGGAGGTGGCATTATGATGAAGGAGGCGCTGGAAGCGCTGCGTGAAGGCAAGTTTGTACTGCTCTATGACTTTGACGACCGGGAACGGGAGACCGACCTGATCATCCGTGCGGACGCGGTCACCCCGGAGAAGATCGTGACCCTCCGGCGTGACGGCGGCGGGCTGATCTGTACCGCGGTCCATCCCGATGCCGCAGCCCGGCTGGGACTCCCGTTCGCCTCGGACCTCCTCCACGGGATCTCCGCGGTCGAACAGCAGGGGGACATCCCCTACGACCGGAGGAACCACTCCTCCTTCTCGCTCTGGGTGAACCACCGGAGCACCTTCACCGGGATCACCGACCGGGACCGGGCGGTGACCATCAACGCCATCGCCGGCCAGGTGAGGAGGTCGCTGAACGGCGGCGGCCACAACTTCGCGGCCGAGTTCCGCACCCCCGGGCACGTCGCCCTGCTCCGCGCCGCGGAGGGGCTGCTCTCACAGCGCCGGGGCCAGACCGAGCTCTCCATCGCCATGGCAGAGATGGCCGGGATCACCCCCGCAGTGGTGGTCTGCGAGATGCTGGACAACGAGAGCGGGCTCGCACTCTCCAAGGAGGACGCCCGTGCCTACGGAAAGAAACACGGGATCATCTTTGTAGAGGGATCCGACGTGATCTCCGCCTGGGAAGCGGAATCGCGGTCATAATCCCACAGATTCCTGTACCTCCATCCTCCCATTCCTACCTCTAAAAGTGGATCGCGGGAGAACATCTCCTGAAATTCTCCCGAATTTTTTCACTCTTGCTCCGGTTCCACGGTTAGTTCCGGGGGGTCCGCCAGGAGGCCGGGTTTGCAGGACAGAGCCCGCGTTCTCCCCGCGGGTAATGGCGCCCACCAGATATCTTTATAATTCATCATGTTCACCGGATGTCGATATGGAGTATTATCGATGACGAAAGTGCTGATCGAGCGTGACGGATGCATAAGCTGCGGATCCTGCGAAGATATATGTCCCGAATTTTTTCAGCTCAGCCCTTCGGACACCTTGAGCACGGTCACCCCGCCCTACCGGGTACACGACCACATCGACGAGGGAGACGCCCCGCTGGAGATGCGGGAATGCGTGGACGACGCGGCGGAGGCCTGCCCGGTGCAGGTCATCCACGTGGGATGACAGTTTCGTGTTACCGGGATCCGCCCCGGCTGATCTCCGCCGCGGGGTGGAGGAGTACGACTTCTTTCCTCTCCGTTCTCTTCCGGGCTTCCTCCGGTTAGGATATGCTCGGACTGTCGTGGTTCAGGATCTTTTTATTGATTGAAGGCGAGCGATATACGCCAGGATTATCCTTTTTCCAGAGATGTCGTGCCGGGGCTGCCCCGGCGATCTGGGCGAAAACTCCGGGAATGTCACGAAGTAAGGGAGGTCAACAGTACTAAAAAGAAAAAGAAGGGTCAGGCGGGGAGAGGATTATCTCGCTTTCCTCGGCAGGATTACGCGGGTCAGCCAGAACTGTTCGAACGACTGTATCATGGCCACGAACTCGGCAAGGTCAAGCGGTTTTCGTAGATAACTGTTGGCATGGAGCTGGTACGCCATGTCGATATCGGCCTCGGCCTTGGAGGAGGTCAGGATCACGATGGGGATCTTCTGCAGCTGCTCGTCCTTCTTTATCTCGGCGAGCAGCGTTCTCCCATCCTTCTTGGGGAGGTTGAGGTCCAGGAGGATGATATCGGGGGTGGGCACGTCGGAATACCCGTTATTTTTGAAGAGGAAATTGCTCGCCTCTTCCCCGTCCTGCACCACATGGATATGGTTGATCACCCTGCTGTCCCGTAACCCCTCCTTGATAAGCCGTACGTCTCCCGGATTATCCTCGATCAAAAGTATCTCAACTTTCTCTTCTTCCGGTGTCAATCTCTCACATTCCTCTCATGTTCTTCCGCAATGCATTGCTGCGACCTGACCGGATTGACGGTTATCTATCCATGCCGGGCCGAGAATAAAAAATTTTGGGTTTACACCCCCCGGGCCATCACCATCAGGACCGTTCCCCGTCACCGGTCTCCCTCCCCTGTCCGCTTTTTTCTCTGTGCGGTGAGGTCCTGGGCATAAATCCGGACCGTCTTCTGCTCGGGCGAGAGGTAGATGGTCTCACCGAAGTACGTCTCGCCGAGCTGCACTTCCCGGAAGAAGAACCCGTTGTTTCCCTGCTTCAATTCGGCCAGGATCCAGGGCATGTCCATCGGGAAGAAGCGCTCGGGGTTCTCGAACCCCCTCCTCCGGAGGGCGAGGCCGGCTGCGACGTTCGAGAAGGCGACACTCCCGTCTTCACGCACTTCCAGGATGGGGGAGGGATTTTCCTGGGTAAAGGAGGCGATATACCGGTAGAGCTCCCTGCTTCGCTCGAGCGCTTCTTCCATCTTTTTCCGTTCGGTGATGTCGGTGATAACGATGACCACCATGGGGGCGAAGGGGGCGCTCCGCCGGATCAGGCTGGCCGATATATTCAGGACCTTCAGCTCCCCCCGTGTGTTCATGTGCTGGAACTCGAAGTTCACCAGCGGTGTGCCTCCCCGGAACACCTCCGCGATCTTATCCCTGAGCCCTCCCGCGCCGAAGTCGGCCTTCCCGATATCGAAGAAGACCCGGTGCAGGACTGCCTCGCTGGAAAGCCCGAACGCGTCGTAAAATGACCTGTTTGCAAATGCCACCCTCATGTCGCTGGTGACCACCACCATCGAGGGCGAAGCGGCGTGGATGATCCCCTCCACAAAGACACGGGCGTCTTCCACCTCCTTCTCGGCCATCTTCCGGGCGGTGATGTCCTGTCCCAGCCCGTACAGCAGGGTTCTTCCCCGGATCGGGAACGGGACCACGTTCATCAGAAGCGTCTTGGTCTTCCCGTTTACGGTGTACTCTGTCTCGATGGTCCGGGGAACGATCTGCCGCTCGGGTGCGGGGGGCATCATCGCCTTGATGCCGGGGAGCCAGTCTTCGAGACTGTGCTCGCGGATGTCCTCTACCGATCGTTCCATGAAGTCCATCGCTGCGACATTTGCATCGGTGAACCGCCCGTCATCCCCCGCGATGAAGACCGGGTTTAGGAAGTTCTCGAAGAGTGTGCGGTACTGCTCCTCGCTGACCCTGAGCGCCTCCTCGTCACGTAACCGGGCCACCATATTGGCGAACAGGGACCCAGCAGTCTGGATCATCTCCACCCGTGCCGCCGCCCAGCGCTTCTTTTTCCGGGTGTGCTCGAGAAATAGCGCCCCGGCGGGTTCTTCGTTCACCAGGAGGGGGATGACCAGGGCCATCTGCACCTTCAGGTTCTTCCAGTAGCGCTGTTCTGCCGAGGCCCCGGGAGGGAGTTTCTCCATCCGGGGTACTTCGATCACTTCGCCGAGCCGGATCTGAGGGAGCAGCCAGGGGAACGATTCGAGGGATGTCCCCAGAAGGAAATCGGCGATGCGTGAGGTGTCCTCCCGGCACCACTCCGAGACCCCCGTGATGGTCACATCACCGGGGTCCAGGATGAGGAGGACGCACCGGTCCACGCCGGCGTAAGTCCCGAGTTCCCGGAGCGCCTCATCAAAGATCTCCCCGGTGTCCCCGGAAGTGCGGGATATAAACCTCCGGGAGATACCGGCGAAGAGCTCTTCAAGGAGGGCACGTTCCCTGGTCTCTTCTTCCGCACGTCTCTCGAGGGAGACGTCCCGGATCGTCCAGTGGAGTTCAGTTCCGGAGTCATCTACGGATGCCGGGACGATGGTGATCTCCACCGGGCGATGGTCTCCCCTCTTCTTTACCAGTTCCGTCTCGAGCCGCTCCCTCTTCTTCCTGGTCACGCTCTTGTTAAGGGCCTTACGGAGAGCCTGCTCCCGGGCCGGGGGGATGTACCGGAACACCAGGGTCCCCCGGAGTTCGGGGGAGGTCATCCCGAGAAGTTCTTCCGATGCAGGGTTGGCCTCTTCGATCGCTCCCTCCCTGTCGGTGACCAGGTACCCCAGCGGGGTCTCGGAGAACAGGGCCCAGAACCTCCGGCTTTCTCCGGTGAGTGCATGATAGTGCGATTCCAGCTGCTGCTCCCGCTCTCCGAGATCGCGTGACGCCGCTTCCAGTTCTTTCAGGACCTCTCCGCACTCCCTGATCAAAGAGCCGGTCTCTTCCTGGCTCTCAGTCTCCAGGGTGGCCGATCTGAGGTCTTCGATCTTCCGGTCCAGCCTCCGGAACCGCTCTTCGTTTTTCTTCAGACGCCCTTTCCTCCCGCGTGAGGAACCCGGTAACCGGGAGCGTGGCGCTCACGTGTGCACATCACTGGTATGGAAAAACCCCTGCCATCAAACGGAATGCCACCCCGGACCCGGCCGCCGGTTCTCTCGATATAGTTAAGGCTCTTTTTAAAAGGCATAAATGTAGTCATGCATCCATACCGGACGAGCGCAAATATCCCGTAAAAAAACAAGGTGAGGTCTTCGATCTTCCGGAAAAATCCAAGGAAGTATTCCGCGAAATTCACGTGAAAAAGGGTTATAATTTCATCTGGGCCAGGGCATCGTAGACCATCTTCCGCCATAGAGCGGGATCGATGCCGTACTCTTTCTTCGCCCGCTCGGAGTCCGGCGTGGTCCCGAACCGGTCCAGGCGGTCCAGGGTCCGCTCTGCGGCATCGAGAACCCAGGTATCCCGCACTTCCTTGTCCACCACCGTCACCGACTCGCACCGGATGGTAATCAGGAATGTTCCGTCGGGCGTCTCGTACACGTTCGGTTTCCCTACGATCGCCACGAAGGCCGGGGGTTCGATGCGGGCGATCTGCTGCATCGCCTCCGGCTGGTAGCTCCCGGCCATGATCATGAACGTCCCGGTGGGGTCCACCACCCGTCCCCGGTAGAATACGTTCTGCTCCCCCTGTTTCCGCTTCTCCGTAAGGGTGCCCACCAGGAAGACCCGGTTGCACCGCTCTCCCGAGGGGAGGAGGACGTAGGTGGGACTCTTTTCATCCTCCCCGTCCTTGAAATGGATTCGCGCTTCTCTGAGTTCCTGGGAGAAGACTCTCCTCGCCGCCTCGCGCTCGAAGGGGGCGTCCCTCCGGGGGCCGGTCCGTGCACCGTTCGCCATCAGGACTCACCTCCCGCCCGGTTGAGCAGCGCAGCAAGTGTATCGGGGGAGAAATGTTCGAAACTGCAGGACGAGACCAGTATCCGTCCCTCGATCTCCCGGCCCCGGCAGGTGAGGTACCTCCCGAGAATGGTATCCCGCATCCGGAGAAAGACCTCGTCCATCCCCAGGGGATTGTTCTCCGCGATCTCCACCGCCTGGTCCAGGGTAATCCCGGTGAGCGTCTCCACGTTCGCCTTCTGGACCAGCACGTCCCAGGTCTTCTCCCCGTTGTCCAGCCATCCCTTGATCCGGAGGTCGTACTTGAAGTCCGGCTGGATCTCATGGACCGGGCAGTAGTTCTGCCGGGAGAGGACCCGGTTGCACCCCTCCACCGGGCACCGCTTCACCAGGCCTGATCCCTGGGTGAGTGAGACGAACGCCCCCGTGGCGGTGGTGTCCCCGGATGCGACCTCGATATCGCCTTCCTCGGCGAGGCAGGTCGCGGTATTCAGGTTGAGGGAGAGCCGGCCGTTGTATTCGTCCACCTGGGCGTAGAAGATGTTGTATACTTTCCCCTCCTCGAGCCTCTCGACCCCGTCTTCACGCCAGATCACGAACTTGATGGTCCCGCTCTCGTCGGCGAGAAGTCCGGACTGGAACATCCGCTCGTGAGTGACCTCCCACTCCTGGATCACCTTGGCACGAACGCTGCCCACCCCCGGAGCGAGGTCCCTGACAGGGGTGACCTGGGGGAAGAATGAAGGCCCCGGCTCGATCTCCTTGACGGTGCTCCCGGAGTGGATCTTCAGGTTCGCCACTCCCTTGTATTCGTCCACCACCGCGGATTCGATCCGGTACCATTTGCCCATCTCCATCGGAGTGGCGTTCGCCTTTGCCCAGACCACGAACCGTATCGCCCCCGTGGGATCGGCAAAAATACCGGTCTGGGCGATCACCTGCGACGGCGGGCGGGTGAGGGCCACCACCTTTCCGTTCAGGGTGACCCATTCTCCGGGTGAGAGCCCGTTGATCTCCTTCTCCTGCTCGGCCCCGGGGCCGCCCCCGCTCGTCGGGGGTATGGAGAACTGCTTGGAGAGCTCGTTGGTCACGGTCCGCTCCGCCTCGGCGGGGGGGACTCCGAACTCCTGGACCAGGCGGCGGAGTTTCTTCTCGATCGAGGACTTATCGGCCTCATAGCCTTTTTGCGCAAATTTCTGGGAGATTCTTTCTGCAGTTTCGGAAAAATCCATGTTCATACATCTCCAGTGATCACTTCGTTCCCGTCCGGGTAATAATGCTTCGAGCGGGTGGTGAAACTGATCCCCATGGGGCCCACAAGTGCAGGTTTAAGTAGCCTATCGGTACATTACTAAAGATATGGAAAAAGTCACAGCAGACAGCACGATTTACGACCTCCTCAAGGCCAAGCCCGAATCAACCGAAGTGTTGTTCAAATTCGGGATGGGGTGCGTCGGGTGTGCCATCGCCAGGGGCGAGACCATCCGCGAGGCGGCGCAGGCACACGGGATTCCCCTCGAGGAACTCCTCACCGCGCTCGGGATCAGCGAATAATTTTTTTTCCGCCGGGGGTGCTGCAGGGCATCCTGGCAACAACGCCACGAAGTGAAAAAAATGACTTCAGGCGTGTCCGTATGAGATAAGACTCATTCGGACAGATTTCAGGGATTTCAGGATTCCCGGGGTTTTTTAAGCCTTTTCTCTACCGCGCGAAGTTCCGCGAGCGACGCCTCAGGGTGGGCCCTTAGATACTCCGTCACCTCGGGCTCGTGCACCAGCGTGCACCGGCTGCAATTCCACACCTTCCCGCCCGAGGAGCTTTCCATCCACTGGCCGAGCCCCTCATCCCGGCAGGGATAGAACGGGCAGTAGCAGAAATCGCACCGCTGGCCGGGGAAGTGACAGGGATAATAAGGACAGTCCTCGGGGACCCATTCCACCCAGTGCTCCCCGCCGTACCGGGAGAAGATGAAGAACGAGGGGCGATCCCGGGATATCTCCCCCTGCTGGCGCTTCAGGGCCTCGGGGACCCCGTGGAGGACGGCCCGGGCGATCCGCTTCCCCAGTTCGGTGCCCGTACCGGCGTAGCGATGGACGTTCTCCCCCTCGCATGCCACGATCACCGCGTCGGTGGTGGTCCCAGAGAAGGGGTAACCCAGCGAGTGAAGGGCTGCGGCCTTCGCCCCCGTGGCGGTGATGATGCACTCCAGCAACGCCCCCTCGCTCATCCCCTCGCCCGAGTGAAGGATGATATTGATTGTATGGGCCCGCTCGTCCGGGCAAATTTCCGGATGGAATTCAGGGTCCGGATTGCTGACCCCCGCGGTGATAAAAACGGTAAGCGTCCCGTAGGAGAGTACACAGAGGTTCCGCATCGGGACTGCGGTAAGAAGCCCGAAATAATCGGGCGGGAGACCGGCGCGTGCGACCTGCAGGGAAAGCTCCCGCTCGGGTTCTTTGCCGTCCCAGTCCGGGCGGACCGTGTGAGAAAGAATGGTGGAGACGCGGCGGACCCCGCCCTGTATCCCGGTACTCGCGGCCAGGAACCGGCCCCTGATAAAAAGCGACCCGTCGCGGAGATAATACCTCATGCGACGGTATAGCGGGTCCGGTCTTTAAGTTCCTGCTGTTTCCCCGCGTTCCATCCGGATACCTCCTGGAGGTACCCCGTGACGCGGCTGATCTGGACCACGTCGTGCGACCCGCACTCCGGGCATACCGGTTCCCCGCAGAGGGGGCAGTACTCTATCTTCGAGAGCACTTCGTGGGAACAGTGGCAGTGGTCCAGGGGGCACATGATGGTGAGGTGCTCCTCGCCGCACCGCGGGCAGGGGGATTCGTCGACCACAAGATGACAGGTATAACACTTGTAGCGGCGTTCGTTTGCCGGAATATCCTCAAGTCTCCTGAATCTGCGTGCCAGTTCCCGTTGTTCCTCGCTCCACTCCATGCTATCCAATAGACAGGCGAAACGATAAAACAGTCGCTCTGGTTACCCTGACTCCGCCTCAGGTGACTCATAGGGCTCATCATCCTGTGTCAGCCCGGTCGTCTCATCATCGGCGGAGCAGGGAAAACGATTGTGCGGCCAGAGCGGGGTCATCGGCGCCATAAATGGCCCGCCCGACGATCACCCCGTCCACGAGGTCCGCGATCTGCGAGAGATCGCCGCCCTGGGCTCCCACCCCGGGGGAGAGGATCTTCCGGGTTCCCACGATCTCCCGCAGCGCCCTGACCCGGTCGGGGCGGGTAGCCGGGGCTATGATCCCGTCCGCGTGGCAGTCCACTGCGAGGCGGGCGATCCGCTCGGCGACGCCGCCGGAGAAGAATTCGGTCCCGCCCGGATGGCTCATCTCTGCCACCACGTAACACTCACCCCCATACCCGTGGGCGGACTCCACGCAGGCGAGGACCGAATCGCTCCCCGGAAACCCCTGGCAGATGATCGCGTGGAACCCGGCGTCAAAGACCTGGTCGGCGATCAGCCGGTTGGTGTTGGGAATATCGGCCACCTTGAAGTCGGCGATCAGGGGGAGGCCGAACGCCTCGAACTCTCGGGCGATGGAAAGGCCTGCACCGAGCACCAGAGGGTACCCGATCTTGATCGCGTCAAGGTGGGGGGAGGCGAGACCGGCGATCCGGAGCGCCTCCTCCCGGTCGGTGGGGTCCAGGGCCAGTATAAGGTCAGGCATGGGACAGCCTCTCCCACACCGCGGCCACGAGGACCGGCAGGGTGATGGTCGCGTCCCCGTACACCGTGACCGCCTCGGCCTCCTCGGTGATCTTCCCCCAGGACCTTGCCTCGTCCAGGGTGGCCCCGGAGAGCCCGCCGAGGTCGGGCCGGTCCCCGGTGAGCTGCACCGCGTAGGTGAACCCGTTCGGGGTCATCAGCATGCTCTGGAGGATGAAGTTCTTGGGCACCCCGCCGCCCACGAGGATGGCACCGGTCCGCTCCGCCGAGAAGCAGAGGTCGATCAGGGGCTTCATGTCGGAGAAGGTGTCCACCGTCGCCCTGTGGGTCTGGGAGAAGAGCCAGTACTGGAGCCCGATCATCGAATCCGCCACCGCGGGGCAGAATACCGGGACCTCTTCCCTCACCGCCGAGGCCAGGATCCCCCGGTCCAGCCGCTCGCCGAGGTGCTGTAAGAGTTGTGCGATGGACACCGGCTCGGAGGGAAGTTCGGAGAGCGCCTGCTGCATGAACTCCTCGAACCGGATGAACGCCTCGTTCGGCAGGAAGACGTCGTAGATACGGTTGATCTCGTCGTGGCGGAGTTCGATGTCCGAGCATTCGGCGGTCCCGTGGAAATGCCGGCAGCCCAGGGCCTCGATGATGTCGTGGGTCATATTGGCCCCGGTGGTGACCAGCACGTCAATGTGCCCCCGGTCGATGAGGTCGGAGACGATCCGTCCCATCCCCGCAGGGACCATGGCCCCCGCGAGCCCGAAGAACTTCACCGCTTCGGGGTCGCGGAGCATCCGCTCATAGATTCCGGCCGCCTTCGCCAGCGCCCCGCCGTTATAGGCCCCCGCTCGTGAAAGGGCGTCCACAAGTTCTCCTACCGTCATTCCTGGCCGGAGCGCCACCTGTTCCACCGGGTCCCCGCAGTGCATGTGTATCAGGTACTCCTCCCCGGAATAAAGTTGCTCCCGGGGTCGCCCCGGCAGAGGGGCCGGGCCAGGTGCCTGCGGGCGATGGGAGGGACTTCGTACCATCCCGGCGCAAGCGACCGGGAGACCTGGCGGGTCTCCGCCTCGCGGCTCCTCCCCCCGCACCTCCTGCACTTGAATCCTTTCCCGGTCCCGGCGCTGGTCATCCTCTTCCCGCACCGCTCGCAGACCGGAGGCCGGGAGGTCACCGGGGCCGCGACGACGACAACCCTGAGCTTTTCGAGGTTGATGCTCCCCCCTTTGTAACTCCCGGCGACCACCAGCCGGTCGCCGGGGAGCAGGCTCCTCACTATCTCCCTGAAGTTCTTGGTGGGCTCGTAGGCCATGCACTGCACGCAGGTACCATCCTCGCATTCGAGGGGGAACGAGACGTGACCCCCTTTCGCGGTCACTGCCGGACCGGCAACGGTGCCCCTGAGAAGATAGGAACATCCCTCCTTCATCCGGCCGGCGGGCTCCTCCAGGAGGTGGGCATCGGTTCCCTGGTTGGTGACGAAGACCTGCTCCAGGGAAGGCTTCTCGGAGATGATGTGCTCCCTCGCGAGGGAGAGCCATCCCGGCCGCTCCCCCCGGATCCCGAAGAGCACCGGGTCGGGGCTGTGGGGGACACAGACCACTACCCGGTTCTCCCGGTCCACCGAGTCCCAGGTGTGGGGGAACGTGTGGGAATCCGCAGAAAAGATGCTCTCCCGGTCGACCGCTCTCGGGGTCCCCCAGCGGCCCTCGTCCCTGTAGGCCAGCAGCTCGTAGGTACAATCCGGAAATTCGCTTGCAACCGCTGCAGCGGCTCCGATCAGTCCCCTCTTGTTCTTGTATCCCCGGAATATCGCCCCGGAAGAAACCAGAAATTGTTCCGCTTCTTCGATTTCGCAGAAGTCCCGGACCGCCTTTACGTAAAATGCCGGGTCCAGCGGACGGGTCGCCACTACCACGCCCGGGTTCGTATTCTCGCAATCCATGTCGGCGTACTCCTCCACCGCCCTGCAGGCCATCTCGAAGGCGGTGGCCGGGCTCCCGTCGACCGTGATCGCGATGGCCGCATTCCCCCGCGTCTTCCACGCCACGTTGGGGTTGAGCCGGACCAGGCGGAGCTCCCGGACGACCATTCCCGCCGAAGCGAGCCTCCGTGCGAGCAATGCCCCGAGGTAGGTGGTGCACATGCCGCGGGGGGAATCGGTGTCGTCGATGCCGATGCGCATATCCCTACCTTTTATATTTTCCCCCGGACTATATCCCTTCGTAAAGGGCAATGTCACAGGAACGACTCCTCCAGATGGCGGTCAGCGTCCTTATCATGGCAGGGTTCCGGGTCTCCGAGCGGTTCTCGATGCGACCCCGGAGCTTCGATCTTATCGCGGCCAGGAGAGGGGAATTGCTGGTGATAAAAGTGGTCTCGCACATCGACAGTGTGAGCGAGGAGATAGCCCGGGACCTGGACAACATTGCCCGCTACCTGAAAGGGTCCCCGCTCATCATCGGTGAACGGGCGAGGGACTCGGAGCTCGAACGGGGCGCCGTGTACGTGCGATACGGGATCTATGCGACCAGCCTCTCCACTTTTTACGACGCCTTCGTGGAAGGCGTCCCCCCGCTGGTCTACGCGTCTCCCGGGGGCCTTTACGTGAACATCAACGGCGAAGCCCTTCGCGAGCTCCGGGAGAGGAGAAACCTCTCCCTCGGGGATCTCGGCACCCTCCTCGGCGTCTCCCGGCGGACGATCAGCAAGTACGAGGGCGGGATGGGGACAACGCTCGATATCGCCATGAAGATCGAGGAGATCTTCGACACCGGGCTCGTGCAGTCCATCGACCTCCTTCAGTACAAGTCCCACTTCGAGGCCGGCGCCGGCCCGCAACCGGAGGACCAGCCCATGAACTTTCTGGAGCGGATAGGGATGCGGCTGCATGCCATGCACCGGGCACCGTTCCAGGCATTGATCGAATACTCGGAGCATACGATCCTCACCGGGTACGGGACGGCCCAGAAAGTGGTGAAACGGGCCGAATTGATCGGGAATATCTCCTCGGTGACCGGGACCTATGCCATGTGCGTGCTCACCGATTACGACAAGCAGAAGAAGATCGGAAAAACGCTGGTAATCGGGGAAGAGCGCCTTCAGAGCCTGAAAGACGGGTCAGAACTGATCGAAATGATCGATAACAATTCATAATTTTTATATAGAACCACAAACCAATTTTATCGCTACAAGTGGTGAAATACGATGTCAGCGCAGCTTGGAGGACAACCTATCCTCATTCTTAAAGAAGGAAGTTCAAGGACCCGCGGGCGTGACGCCCAGGGCATGAACATCGCCGCGGCAAAAGCGGTTGCAAGTGCAGTACGGACTACCCTTGGGCCCAAGGGCATGGACAAGATGCTCGTGGACACCATCGGCGACGTGGTCATCACCAACGACGGTGTCACCATCCTCAAGGAAATGGACATCGAGCACCCTGCCGCCAAGATGATGGTGGAAGTCGCCAAGACCCAGGACGATGAAGTCGGGGACGGCACCACCACCGCGGTGGTCATCGCCGGCGAACTCCTGAAGCGTGCCGAGGAGCTCCTCGACCAGGACGTTCACCCGACCGTGATCGCCCACGGGTACCGCCAGGCGGCCGAGAAGGCCCAGGCGATCCTGAAAGATATCGCCATCACCCTGAAGGGCAAGGACCAGGGCATGCTCTGCAAGATCGCGGAGACCGCGATGACCGGCAAGGGCTCCGAGGCCTCGAAGGAGAAGCTCTGCGAGCTGGTGGTCAAGGCGGTCACCATGGTGGCAGACGATGACGGCACCGTTGACAAGGACTACATCAAGGTGGAGAAGAAGGTCGGCGGCTCGGTCGACGACTCCGAGATCGTCGAGGGCGTGCTGGTGGACAAGGAACGCGTGCACCCCGCTATGCCCAAGAAGGTCAAGGACGCCAAGATCCTCCTGCTCAACGCCGCGGTGGAGTTCAAGAAGACCGAGGTCGACGCAGAGATCAACATCACCAGCCCCGAGCAGCTCCAGGCATTCCTGGACGAAGAAGAGCGGATGATCCGGAACATCGTCGACAAGGTCGTCGCATCCGGTGCCACGGTGCTCTTCTGCCAGAAGGGTATCGACGACATCGCCCAGCACTACCTGGCCAAGGCAGGCGTCTTTGCCGTACGCAGGGTAAAGAAGAGCGACATGGAGAAGCTCGCCCGGGCAACCGGCGGCGCACTGGTCTCCTCCATCGACGCGATCACCCCCGACGAGCTCGGGTTTGCAGGGATCGTCGAGGAGCGGAAGGTATCCGGCGAGGAGATGGTCTTCGTCGAGCAGTGCAAGAACCCGAAAGCGGTCTCCATCATCGTCCGCGGAGGAACCGAGCACGTGGTCGACGAGCTCGAGCGGGCAATCGAGGACGCACTCCGGGTCGTCGGTGTGGTCTTCGAGGACAAGAAACTTGTCGCCGGCGGCGGTGCACCCGAGATCGAGCTCTCCCTCCGGCTCCGCGAGTATGCGGCAAGCGTCGGCGGCAGGGCCCAGCTCGCCATCGAGGCGTTCGCCAACGCACTGGAGATCATCCCCCGCACCCTTGCGGAGAATGCAGGGCTCGACCCCATCGATATGCTGGTCGAGCTCCGTGCGGCCCACGAGAAGGGCAAGAAGACCTACGGCCTGAACGTGTTCGAGGGCAAGACCGAGGACATGGCCAAGGCCGGTGTGGTCGAGCCCCTGCGGGTCAAGACCCAGGCAATCGCGAGCGCAGCAGAGGCGGCAACCATGATCCTCCGGATCGACGATGTGATCGCCTCGTCCAAGTCCGCGGCACCCCCGGGAGGAGCACCCGGTATGGAAGGTATGGGTGGCATGGGCGGAATGGGCGGCATGGGCGGAATGGGCGACTTCTAAACCCGTCCATACCTCCCTGTCTCCTTTTTTCCAGTTTTTTTCGCGGATATCGGGATCCGGGCCGGAGATCCGCTCAGTTCATGGGGTATCTTTAAAAGATCCTGTCCGATACTATAGTCCATGCAGGACCGGTTCATCTTCACCAAATACCGCACTAATTGCTACCACTGCGGCAAGGACGCGGACCAGGTGATCAAGGCGGTGCCCTACCAGGCGCAGGTGCAGTGCGGGAACTGCGGGGCGACCAGGATATTCATCCCCCGCAACGAGGACGTCTCGAAACCCGGGAGTTTTACGAGGATCGGGTGCTACGACCTCTGGTCCCTCGTGTCCGATGCGGAGTGCCGGCATTGTCACGTCACCGGTCCCCATGACATGGCGATTGGATGCAACCACTTCACGGTGCGGTGCAGGAACTGCGGGTTCACCCATTTCTACAAGTTCGACCTGGAATACGTCGCGCAGTGCCCGATCGAGTAGCCCACAACATACCCTATTTTGACCTTCTTTTCTTCCCGGGGTCCTGGTGCGGTCAATAAAAATGTCTTGCCAGTAATATCGTCCGCGTAATTCAAATAATTATTACTAAACATGAAATAATAAAAAATAATTATAAAATTCTGTAATTTTTGTCAATTTGATAACACAAAAATAAAAAAATTTAATATTGTGTGCCACAACCTCAATGATCGTTCAGATTAAGAACGATATTTCATGGTGGAATGATGAAAAAACGTAATTTTCTGGTAATTTCCTGCATCGCCATCGTACTGGTCAGCATGTTATGTGCAGGCTGCCTTAATCAGGGTGCCGGGGCAACGGATGCCTCCGGCCTTCCTGCCGCTCCCGAGGGCGGGACAAGGATCATTACCGACGGCTTCGGGCGGACGGTCACCGTGCCGGCGCACCCTGGAGGAGTGGTCTGCTCCGGTTCGGGCTGTCTCCGCTACCTCGTGTATCTGCAGGGCCAGGACCTGGTCGTGGGGGTCGACGACATCGAGAATAAGGACCAGCCGATCGAGGGACGGCCCTACGCCTTGGTGTACGGACCGCAATTCAAAATACTCCCCCTGATAGGCGAATTCCGGGGAAACGACGACCCCGAGAAGATTGTCGGGATAGGGCCCGCGATTATTTTCAAGACCGGCGCGACCGGGACGGCATACGCGACGAGTGCAGTGGATGCCGACAAGCTCCAGGAGAAGACCGGCATCCCGGTCGTGGCATTCCCCTCCGGGGGACTGCGGGATGCGGTTGAAACGGAAGAGATGCGCAATGCGCTTCGTGTGATGGGCGGGACAATCGGGAAAGAGGATCGTGCCGAAGAGGTTATTGCCTACGTAGAAGCGACACTCGCGGACCTGGAGAACCGTACCGCCGACATTCCCGAATCCGAACGGAAAACAGTCTACATTGGCGGTATAAGTTACGCGGGGGCACACGGGATCATCTCAACCGAACCCGCATACCCGCCGTTCCTCTGGGTTCATGCAACGAACGTCGCATCAGGGATGGGTGTGGCGCACGCCGATGTCGCCAAAGAGGCCCTGGTGGACTGGGATCCAGAGTATATCTTCATCGACGCAGGGACCGTCCAGATAGAGGACGAGGGTGCACTCGGGGAGCTGAAGAACGATCCCGCTCTTAGTGGGCTTACTGCGGTCAGGACAGGCCGGGTCTACGCGGTGCTTCCCTACAATTTCTACAGCACCAACTACGAGTCGGTGCTCGCGGATGCGTACTATATCGGGAAGACGCTCTACCCGGACCGGTTCGCGGATATCGATCCCGACCGGAAAGCAGACGAGATCTTCACATTCTTTGTAGGAAAACCGGTATTCCCCGGGTTGAACAGCCAGTACGGGAACCTGGGATTCACGCAGATCCCGCTATGATGAGCAAAAAAGGGCACGAACGGGGAGAGGAGAGGTAGAACATGCACTTTGCCGACGGGGACCTTCCGGCCGACTACCTTCGCTACGTCCGGCGGAAGGTCTTCTGGATCATCGGGGGGCTGGTGCTCCTCTTCGTGCTCTTTGTCTATTCAATCTCAGTAGGCGCGGTGGCGATATCGCCCCTCGAGGTGGTACAGACCCTTTTCGGACAGAACATCTCCGGAAAATGGGACGCGATCATCTGGAACATCCGCCTTCCCCAGGCGTTGACCGCGATCGTGGCCGGGATAGGCCTTGCGGTGGCCGGGATCGCGATGCAGTCCATCCTTAGAAATCCACTGGGCTCCCCGTATACGCTTGGGATATCCAATGCCGGGGCGTTCGGGGCTGCGTTCTCGGTAATCGTCCTCGGTACCGGGGTGATGCAGTCAAGGGTCGCCGACGCGGTCACGATACACAATCCCTACGTCACCACCATCATGGCGTTTATCTTCTGCCTGGTGGCTACCGGAATTATCCTGCTCATCGCCCGGATCAGGGGTGCGTCCCCCGAGGTGATGATCCTCACCGGGGTGGCGCTCGCGTCCCTTTTTACCGCCGGGACCATGTTCCTCCAGTTTTTCGCAAACGACACCCAGCTCGCCGCAGTGGTATTCTGGACATTCGGGGACGTGGGGAGGGCGAGCTGGCCCGAATTAGCGCTCATGGCGGTCATCGTCGCGGGGGCAAGCCTGTTCTTCGTCGCGAACCGTTGGAATTACAATGCCATTGATGCAGGGGACGAGACCGCAAAAGGGCTGGGGGTCAACGTGGAGAGGGTCAGGCTTGTCGGGATGGTGGTCGCGGCGCTGGTCACCGCGGTGGTCGTGGCATTCCTGGGAGTGATCGGGTTTGTCGGACTGGTCTGCCCCCATATGGCCCGGCGGATCATCGGGGACGATCAGCGCTATCTCATCGCGGGATCCTGCGTGATGGGGGCGGTCCTTATGCTCGCTTCCGATACCCTCGCCCGCCTGATCGTGGCGCCGTATGTTCTCCCCGTGGCGGTTATCACCGCATTCCTCGGCGCCCCGGTGTTCATCTACCTCCTCCTCCGGGGGTACCGGCGATGATACTCTCCGTCGACGAACTCCGGTTCCTGTACCGGAACCGGGAGGTGCTCAGGGAGGTCGCGTTCTCCCTCGGCGAGGGAGAGGTCGTCGCCATACTGGGGCCGAACGGTGTGGGAAAGACCACGCTCCTTAAGTGCCTGAACCGCATTCTCCGCCCGAAAGGAGGCGTTATCACGCTCGACGGGGATAAGCTCGCGGCACTGGACCTTATGGAGATAGCCCGGAGGATCGGCTATGTTCCCCAGCGGGTTGAGACCGGGCGTCTCACCGCGTTCGACGCGGTCCTGCTGGGAAGGCGGCCCCATATCGGGTGGGACGTCACCGAGAAAGACCTGAAGATCGTGGATGCGGTATTTTGCCGCCTCTCGATGGAACCTCTCAGGCTGGCGTACATCGACGAGATGAGCGGAGGAGAACTCCAGAAAGTTGCGATTGCCCGTTCGCTTGTCCAGGAGCCGAAGGTCCTCCTGCTCGACGAACCGACGAGCAACCTTGACCTGAGAAACCAGGTGGAGATACTCACCACCATCGTGCATATCGTCCGCGAACACCGGATCGCGGCAGTGATGACCATGCACGACCTCAACCAGGCGCTCCGCTACGCGGATCGTTTCATCTTCTTAAAGGACGGGGCGGTGCATGCACAGGGCGGGCACGAAGTAGTGACACCCGGAATCATCGAGGAAGTCTACGGCCTTCCCGTCCTTATCTGGGATCTCGAGGGCGTCCGGTGCGTCATCCCGGGGCATCCTGAAGACCATGCACCCGCTGACAATGTTACCTCAGAATGAGGAGAATTGAAATGAACTACAACAACAACGATAAGGGAAATTCCATGACCGGATATGCAAGTTTCGAAGAGACCGTCAGGTTCCATGGGCATGCCTGCCCCGGTCTCGCAATGGGATACCGGGCGGCGATCGCTGCCATGGAGGCGCTCGGGGTCGAAAGGCCGAAGGACGAAGAGCTCGTGGCCATCGCGGAGACCGATGCCTGCGGGGTGGACGCAGTCCAGTTCGTGACCGGGTGTACCGCCGGGAAAGGAAACCTGATCATCAGGGACTATGGAAAACATGTCTTTACTTTTTTCGACCGGAAAAGCGGGCGGGCGGTCAGGGTCCTGATATGCCAGAACGACATGCGCGAGCGGACCGAAATGGACGAACTCCGGAAGAAAGTGTTCACGGGGATTGCCGACGAGCAGGAGAGCGCCCGGTTCTATTGTCTGATGCACGAGGTCACCGAAAACCTCCTCGTCCTGCCGGTCGACCGGGTGCTGAAAATTGAGGAGGTCCGGATAGAACCCCCGATAAAGGCCCGGATCTTCACCTCAATAACCTGTGCCGGGTGCGGGGAGCCGGTAGCCGATGCAAAGACGCGGACGGTGAAAGGAAAACAAGTGTGTATCCCGTGTTTCGAAGAGGGGAAACCGGAGGAGTGAATTCCGTAAAATCCCCGTTTTTTTTGTTTAGTCACTTTTATAAGATTTTCCAGACTTTGTTCCCTTCACGCGAACACTCCGACAGGAGGTGGCGAGCCCCCTCCTTGAACCTCCCCCACAGGATAGGCCGTGGATTGCCAGATAAAAAAGATCAGGATATCCGGATTGAACCGACTGTCACTTGGGAGTTCGTAGCAGCGGTTGGAAGGAACTCCGGGCTTAAGATGTGATAATTGCTGACCGGGATATGCAACAGGAGGGGACGAGCCCCTCCCCGGCCCTCCCCCACGGTAAAGACCGTGGGCTGGTGGCACTACGAAGTTCAAGACAACCAGGATGAACCGACTATCCCGTTAGGGTTCGCCGCAGCGGCAGGGGCGACAGCCCCTGGGAGCGTCTTAATTCTCGTGAATGGTCCGACCGAAAAAAAAAACGAAAAAATTACTTCTCTTCCCTTTTCATCTCGATCGCGTTCTTCGGGCACTCTTCGGCACAGATCCCGCACCCTTTGCAGAAGTCGAGATCGATCTCCAGGTCCTCGTTGATCGCACCCTCGGGGCAGTACATGGCACAGAGCCCGCAGGCGTTGCATTTCTCCTTGTCGACCACGGGCCGGAACACTCTCCACGACCCGGTCTTCCCGCAGGCTCCCTCTTTCGGCCTGCTCATCGCCAGCCGGTCCTTTACCGTCATACCTTCAACTCCTTGTAGGCCTCTTCGGCGGCCTTCACGTTCCGCTCGTCCGCGAACATCTCCGAGATGGCCGATTTCGCGGACTTCACCGTGACGATCCCCATTTTTGCGAGGGCACCGATCACCGGGGTGTTCAGGATCGGGCTCCCCGCGATCACCAGGTTCTGTTTCAGAGCGATCCCGGTCAGATCGACCGCCTTCGTCTTGTATCCCGGGAATTCCGGGGCATGGGCCGCGTTTACTAAGACCGTACCGCCGGGTTTCAACCCGTTGAGGACATCGACTACGTCCATCACGCTCGGGTCGAGCACGACCACCAGGTCGGGGTTCCTGATCTGGGAATAGACCTTGATGGGGTGATCGTCGATCCGCACGAACGAGACTACCGGGGCGCCCCTCCGCTCGGCCCCGTAAAAGGGACAGGCGGTGGCATACTTGCCGTCGCGGAACGCCGCCAGTGCGAGCAGCCGGGCGGCGGTAACCCCGCCCTGGCCGCCACGGGAATGGATCCGTATCTCGTACATTACGCATTCACCCCGAACCAATACTCCTTCCCGGGCTCCCTGTCGCGGACGAACCCGGCGATATCGTCGAAGGTCACTTCCTGGCCTCCGAGCCCCGCGATCACGCTGAACGGCTCGACACGGTACTTCGCCTTCAGGCTGCGGGCGATGACCCCGCCCCACCCGAACGAGTAGTCACGGTCGATCACCACCACGTCGCGCCCGGCGATATCGAGCTCCGGGAAGGGACGGAGCCAGCGGATACGCATCGAACCCGCCTTCACCCCTTCTTTCCGGAGGTTGTCTACCGCGACCTCGGCCTCCTTGCCGAGCGTCCCCATGGCAACCACCAGGACGTCCGCGTCCTCGCAGCGGTAGTCCTCGGTAAACCCGTAGGACCTTCCGAACCTCTTTCCAAATTCCTTCTGGGTCTCCTCGATGACCCGGACCGAGTCCCGCATCGACCGTTCGATGTCCCACCGGAACTTGAAATATTCGTCCGGCCCGGTGAGGGTTCCATACCCCCGGGGATGCTCGATATCGATCGCGTGGGGGAGGCGCAGCGGCGGGATGAAGTCGCCGAGATCCACGGTCTCAAGCGACTGCATGATATGGGAGAGGACGAAACCGTCGAGGTTGACCATCACCGGGAGCAGGACGGATTCGTGCTCTGCGATGCGGAACGCCATCAGCGTGGCGTCGTACGCCTCCTGCACGGTGCCTACATAGACCTGCAGCCACCCCGTGTCCCGTTCCTGGAATGCGTCCGTATGCTCGGCCCAGACGTTCCAGCCCGGTCCGAGCGACCTGTTCACGTTCGCCATCACGATGGGGAGCCGTGCCCCCGCGGCCCAGTTCACCATCTCGTGCATATAGAGCAGCCCGTGGGAGCTGGTCGCGGTGAAGGTCCGGGCCCCGGTGACGCTGGCCCCGATACAGGCAGCCATCGCCGAGTGCTCGCTTTCCACCGGGATGTACCTGCTGTCGAGCGACCCTCCGGTCACGTAATCGGCGATCTGTTCCACGATCTCGGTCTGGGGGGTGATCGGGTAGGCCGCGATCACCGAAGGCCTGGCCTCCTTGACCGCAGCCGCTACCGCCTTGTTCCCCGTTGCAATGGTCAGCATACGCCGTCAGCCTCCAGTTTCAGCCGTTTTGCAGATTTTTCCGCCTGCGATTTGAGCATCGCGAGCGCTTCCTTGCTGATCCCCTTGAACCGGCCCTGGGGGGCGAGGTAGTCCTCCACCGGGACCGGTTTGATCATGGCCGCCTTCGAGGGGCCGTTGATGGTCACCGCGCCGTACTCACGCTCGTAGAGCAGCCACATCCCCGATTTCACCGCGAGTTTGCCCATCTCGATGGTCTTCTCCGAAGAGAACCGCCATCCCGGAGGGCAGGGCGCGAGGATATGGATGAACTTCGGCCCCCGGATGGACAGGGCTTTCTGCACCTTCTTGAACAGGTCCTGGGGATAGGCACTGCACGCCGTGGCCATATAGGGCGGGTTGTGGGCGGCAACGATCCCGTCGAGGTCCTTCTTGGCGTGGATCTTTCCTCCCGGGGTGGTCGTGGTCCTCGCCCCGATCGGGGTCGCACCCGAACGCTGCATGCCCGTGTTTCCGTACGCCTCGTTGTCGTAACAGATATAGAGGAAATCGGTCCCCCGCTCGAAGGCACCCGAAAGGGACTGTATCCCGATATCCACGGTGCCCCCGTCCCCGGCATAGACGATCACGTTGGTCTTCTTCCCTGCCGCGCTGAATGCCTCGCTCATGCCGGATGCACATGCGGCCGCCGCGGCGAACGCCACGTTGTAAATGGGAATGTTCATCGCGGTATTGGGATAGATGCCCTGGATCACGCTGGTACAGCAGGCAGGGATCACCAGCACCGTGTCCCGGCCCGCGGCCTTGAGCACGTACCGCAGGATGAGCGACGTGCTGCAGCCGGCGCATGCCGAGGTGCATTTTAAAATATACTCCTCTTTCGGGATTTCCGTCATTCGATCAAACAGTACTATATCTTGGCCATGTGTAATAAGAGTATATTAATGGGATTTTGTTCATTTTCGGGGTTTTTTTCGGGATTCGAATGAACCAATGCATATTTTTAGGAAGCAGCCCCTTCATACCTGAGAGAGATCGGGGAAATGGATCAGGTTACCCGGGAGAACGAGCGCGAGGCAGGTCCGGGGAAGGACGATAAAGAAGAACGCGGAGAGCGCGGGCCGGCCGGATTCGAAACGGATAGCGAAGGAATGCCGGTACAATACGCCACCACCGGAAGCCACCCCGCCCTCACGGCGCTCGCAGTGGGGCTGGTAATCGTGCTCGCCATCGCCGTCGCTGCGTACGGCACCATGGTGATCGATATCGGCCTCCCGCCGGTCCCCGGTGCGACGTATCCCTATTCCACCACCTACTCGGTGGTGATCCCCCCCGGCCAGCAGGTCCTCATCGCCGGGGTCCCAATGGTGGTGGTCGACGCGGGAGAGACCCTTAAGGTCGTGCTGGAGAGGACTCCTGAACAGTTCGCCCCCGGGGAACCGCATACAATCGCTCGGGGGACCGCGGAGACACGTTCACTCGGGTTCGTGCTCTCGCATACCGGGTACCAGGTCGATGCGGTGTATCTGGGAGCGGAGGGAGATTCTGCAGATCTCTCCCTGACGATCCTGACGACGGAGCGTGCCTCTTCCCGCCTGGTCAAGGCGCTTCTTCCCACCGGAGTGGAGATCTTCCCCGGATAGAACAATATTCTGATATACCTGACTGTCCGTTTTCCGGGGTTAATCTTCCCAGGACCTCACCCCGAAACCCGCATCTTTCAGGATTTTCTCCGCCTTCTCCCGCCAGACGACCAGGTCTGAGTCCTGGATCCCTTTCACCTGTTCGTTCCAGACATGGATCAGGGCAGGATCGGTACTCTCCAGGGTTTTTCGCCCGACAACCCGCCCGACAACCTTCCCGGAGGCATCGGTGACGGAAAGGGTGAAGCACCTGAACTGGCGGCAGATCCCCGGCCTCGCCGGGTAGATCGTGCAAAGGAACGTACCTTCTTCCACGCGCCTGAGGAACGGGCACCACGAAGGGTCGTAATGTTCCGGGTCCCTTTTCGCGAAGAGATCGGCGCAGTCCGGCGGTACGGTGACCGGGAGAATCTCGCCGGTGACCCCGACCCTGAGGTAGTGCGACCGGGGGGAGAGGCTTGCCGCGAGGCTCATGTGTTTTCCCAGGCTGATACAGCACTTCCCGCACCGGGAGCAGGACGAATTTCCCATGGTGTCAGAAGAACACTGGGGTGAGCGATCTTTTATAGTGTGCGAATCAGGACAATTAGAGAATGATGGATCGGTGGAAAGGGAAGGAGGCGCGGCCGCATGGGCCGTGAGGTCACACTCGTCTTTCCCCACCAGCTCTTCGCCCGCCACCCGGCGCTCGACACGGAACGGGTCGTGTACCTGGTGGAGGCCGATCGGTTCTTCTCTGAATTCCGGTTCTGCAGGCATAAACTGGTGTTCCACCGGGCCTCGATGCAGGCCTACCGTTCCCGGCTGGAGGGGGAGGGCTACCAGGTGGAGTATATTCCCCATGCCGGGCCCGAGACCATCCCCCGTCTCTTCTCCACGATCTCCGATGCAGGGGTATCCACCATCCGGCTCGCGGACCCCTGCGACCACACCCTGGAACGAATCCTCGCACAGTGGTCGCGGAACCTGGGTATCCGGGTCTCTTACCAGGAATCCCCCGGTTTCCTGACTCCGCGGAACCTGATCGAGGAGTTCTTCTCGGACGCGGCGCACTACTCCATGACCGAGTTCTACCGGGAACAGCGCAAAAGACTGGGGATCCTGATGGTCGACGGAAAACCGGCCGGGGGGAGGTGGACCTATGATACCGAGAACAGGAAGACCGTCCCCGAGGGGCTGAAACTCGCCAAGGTCACGCCACCTGCTGAGAACAGGTGGACCCGTGAGGCGGAAGAATACGTCCGGAACGAATTCCCGGACAACCCCGGGCAGATCCAGGGTTTCATCTACCCGGTGCGGCACAAGGATGCCGACGTCTGGCTGGAACGGTTCCTGGCGGACAGGCTCTCCTGCTTCGGCCCCTACCAGGACGCCATCTCTTTTGACAACCCTTTCATATGCCATTCCCTGATCTCCCCGCTCCTCAATACCGGCCTCCTCACCCCCGACCAGGTCGTGACCAGGGCGCTCCAGTTCGCGGAGATCTACCCTGTCCCGATAAACTCGCTCGAGGGGTTCATCCGGCAGATCATCGGCTGGAGGGAGTTCATGCGGGGGGTATATCTCACGGAAGGGGAGACTGCCCGGCGGTCGAACTTCTGGGGGGTCGCCCGGAGCATGCCCGCCTCATTGTATGAAGGGACCACAGGAATCCTGCCGGTGGATACCGTCGTGCGCAACGTGCGGGAGAGAGCCTACGCCCACCACATCGAGCGCCTGATGGTACTCGGGAATTTCATGCTCCTTTGCGAGATCCATCCCGACGAGGTCTATCGCTGGTTCATGGAGAACTTTATCGACGCCTATGACTGGGTAATGGTCCCGAACGTCTATGGGATGTCCCAGTACGCGGACGGGGGGCTGATCACCACCAAGCCCTACATCAGTTCCTCGCACTACCTCACCCGAATGGCGAATTATCCCGAAGGAAGATGGTGCGATATCTGGGACGGGCTTTTTTGGCGGTTCATCGCCCGGTACCGGGAAGTGTTCCGCAGGAACCCCCGCATGAGAGTGCTGGTTCCCATGCTGGAACGGATGGAGGAGGCGACCATCCGGAAGCACGTCGAGACCGCGGAGGCATTTATGGCCCGGTTCCACGGAAACGGGTGAAAATATGTTGTGTCGGGGGGGTGGCACGGGTGTTCCCGCCTTACCCGATAGACTCCTCGAATACCGAGCAGATCCTCTCCATGACCGCGTGCCGATCGCGGAGCTGCCCGAGGTGTCGTTCCGTCCTTGAGTCGGGGGGGATCGGGGCGAACACTATCCCGCAGTCCACATCCCACAACACCAGCCCGAATGCCGGTGCCGGGGTATGGCAGCACTTTTCCCCGGTCTCGAGATGGCGGGCGATATCATCGCGGCTGATCCTTGCCTGCCCTGCCAGGAGCAGGGAGGCGGCCATGTAGCGGACCATGTGCCAGAGGAAACTCTCTCCACGGACCTCGATGAATGCAAGACCATCCTCGGCTGCCACCCTGATGGAATGTACCGTTCGTCGTGGGTCTTTTCCCTGGATCCGGGCAAATGCAGAGAAGTCGTGAGTCCCCAGGAAAATCTGAGCCGCATCGGCCATCGAGTGCAGGTCGAGTCCCCGGGGGGGGAAATAGTACCGGTAGGTCCGGCTCCTTGCGGCGTACCGGGGGTTGAACGGGGGCTCGACCTCCGCGTATCCGTTCACCCAGATATCGGGGGGCAGCTGCCAGTTCAATGCCTTTATCGCCCGGTCCGGTGCGTGGGTAGTGAATGCCGCGACCTGACCGCGGGCATGGACCCCCCGATCCGTCCTCCCCCCCGTCTGGAAACGGGCCTCGCGAAAATCGGTAAACAGCTCGCAACGGATACACGCGGCGATGAACTCGCCCTCGACCGTCCGCTCCTCTGCCTGGACCTGGGATCCTCCGAACCGGTCCCCGAGGTACCCGAACCGGAACGCCAGCCTTACCGGGGGTGCACCCGCCTCGCGATCTTTTTCCATGTATTGGAGAGCGACTGCCTGGTATAGGTTCGCAGGGGGGTCATCCTCCCCCCGGCGATGGTCTTTCCGTTCCGGATCGCCGCGAGGATGGAGGCCGTATCCGGCTCGGCGTCCACCAGAGTCCTCCCGAACCCGACAAAACGGGCGTTGTGGGCATCGGACCCCCCCACGGCGGGCTTGCCAAGCCTCCGGGCCATCTTGGCGGCCTTCATATTTGCCGAGCCCACGATGTACCGGCTGTTGAAGGTCTCGATCGCGTCCACCTCCCAGAGCGCGGTACGGAACTTCCGTGCTACCCCGTGACGCCACATATGGTAGGGATGGGGGAGAATCACCAGGGCGCCCTCGTTTTTCGCCATCCGGATGGTCTCTATCACGTCCATCCCCCGGGGGAAGACCTTCTCCACGCCCAGGACGAGGAGGTGTCCCTGCCGGGTGGACACCTCTATCCCCGGAATTATCACCAGCCTTGTACTGACGGCACGTGCCGCCGCAACTCCCTCGGTAGTGTCGTGATCGGTGATCGCGATCGCGTCCAGGCCGGCCGCTTCGGCACTGCGGATTATAGCCTCTACGCTGCTCTCTCCATCCCTTGACGCACGGGTGTGGATATGCAGGTCGCAGGCGAGCATGGTGATCTATCTTTATATCTCTCCGATATTAAGGGAACTTATGCGTATTCTCCTTCCCACCGGCAGAATTACGTACTCCATCGTCAAATCGGCGGCAGCCGGGCTCGATGCCGACGTAATCGTCACCGGGGAGATCGCGTCCTTCCTCACCCCTTCGCAACTGAAGGACCTCCTGCAGGGAACGCACTATGACATGGTTCTGGTTTCAGGCATGTCCACCGCATCGTTCGCAGCGGTGGAAAAGGAGACCGGGATCCCGGTGTTTCGCGGTCCCCGGCATGCCGCGGACCTCGCGCTCGTCCTCCCTCTTCTCGACTCGATCACCCTGTCCAGGGATACGCCGGCCGATGATTTCATCGCCGGGATGAGAAAGAAAGAGGCGTATATCACGCTGGATTTTGCAGAACAGGAAGCGAATTTCCGGTACCTGATCAGGGGTGTGAAGATCGGCGGCGACGCACGGATCAAGGTCCTCGCCGAGATAATGGATGCCCACCGGGTGGACGGCATCCGTGAGAAGGTTCGGGAGTACCTCGCCTCCGGAGCCGACATCGTGGACCTCGGCTTTGGGTTCGACGCGACACCGGAAGAGGTCCGCAGGGTCTTCGCGGACCTGGAGGGGATCGATGCCCCACTGGCCGTCGATTCACAGGATCCGAACCTGATCGAGGCCGCACTTCCCCGTGCGGATCTGGTGCTCTCCCTCCAGGAGGAGAACATGGACCGGGCGGGGCGGGCGGTCGCGGACGCGGGAGCAGGGGCTGTGGTGGTGCCGGGGAGGGCGGGGCTCGAACACACGATAACACTGGCAGAAAAGGCAGGGATCGAGGTCATCCTCGCCGATCCGCTCCTGCAGCCCGCGGGCTCGGGGCTGCTCGAATCTCTCCGGTGCATGAAGGAATACGGCTATCCCCTCTTCTTCGGGGCCGGGAACGTGGTGGAGCTGTTCGATGCCGATTCCGTGGGGATGAACGCCCTCCTCGCCGGCCTGGCAATGGAGGCGGGGGCAGCGGTGATCTTTACCAGCGAGCACTCCGACAAGACCCGGGGGGCGGTGGAAGAGATGCGGAGGGCCACGGAGATGATGGCCCTTTCACGGAACCGGCCGTACCCCAAGGACCTCGGGGTCGACCTGCTGGTGATCAAGGAGAAAAGGAGGAGAAGGGAACCGCCGGTCACGTACCGGCAGGTCGACCCGGCTTCGCCGATGCCCCGGGATATCGTCTACGACCCCCGGGGAAACTTCAGGATAGGGGTAGCAGACGGGCAGATCGTGGCCGAGCTCGACGGGAAGGCCATCCGCGGGGACACGTGGTCCGATGTCTTTTACACCATACTCGCCCGGGGAAACGTCTCCCTCCTCGATCATGCAGCGTACCTGGGAAAGGAACTCTACAAAGCGGAGCTTGCCATACGGTTCGGCCGGAGCTTCGAGCAGGACGGGCCGTTCTGACAGGCCCTCCCCGCCACGGTTATCATGCATTCCGCACAATATAACTCCCGGCAATGCACATACGGGGAATTTCACGCGACCTTCTGGACCTGCTCCTCTCTATCGGGAAAGAACAACACCCGCACGAGTTTGCAGGAGTGCTCCGGGAAGAGGAAGGGGTCATCAGGGAGCTCAACCTTCTCCCCGGGACCACGAGCAACGAGCACAGCGCACGCCTCTTTCTCGACATGATGCCGCTTGACACTCACATCGCCGGAAGTGCGCATTCCCACCCGAACGGGGTCATGATCCCCTCGGATGCGGACCTCTCGTTCTTCCCCCGGGTCGGAGGACGTTTCCATTGTATCGTCGGATTCCCGTACGAGGCCGGCGACTGGCGCTTTTTCTCCGCAGACGGTACCCCCGTGGATCTCGAGGTGGTGGAATGAAGCGGGTGGTGGCCACCGGCACCTTCGACCTCCTCCATCCGGGGCATATTTACTATCTGGAGGAATCGCGGAAGCTCGGGGACGAACTCTGGGTGATCGTCGCCCGCGACGCGAATGTCCGGCACAAGCCCCGCCCCATCATCTCCGAGGACCAGCGGCTGAAGATCATGCAGTCGCTGCGGGTAGCAGACCATGTGGTCCTGGGGGACCGGGAGGATATGTTCCGGCCAATCGAGGAGATCCGGCCGGCAGTAATCACCTTCGGGTTCAACCAGCACTTCGATGAGCAGAAGATCCGCGGGGGGCTCGAGGAGAGGGGGCTCGCGGGAATCGACCTGGTCAGGATAGGCCCTTCGGAGGAATACCCTCTCTGCAGTTCGAGGAGGATCATCAAGGAGATCCTCGGGCGTTACAACTGCGAAGAACGAAGCGGATGACGCGCGCTCTTCACACTCACTTTTTTACCAGAGACCCGGCCCCTGGTCTGTTTCCTTTCGATTCGCGGTCAATATCCCCTGCAATGGGGTGAAGACGAAAAATATCCCGGATTGGCTCACTGGCGGAAACCTGTCGGGTGAGAAACCGGGAAACCATTATCGTTCCCGGTGAAAAGACCCTCCATCGAGAGGTCTCACGATGGTGCCGGTGCTCGAGCATGAGATCGGGAAGCTGACCGGGATAGCCTCCGACAGGGGAGTCCAGGTCAGGGCAATTCCCGCAAAAGACGTGGTGATCGCAGAATGGGTGCGGTTCAAGTGTCGTTTCGGATGCAAGGGGTATGCAAAACACCTTTCATGCCCGCCGTACGCTCCTTCTCCCCGGGAAACGCGGGCCATGGTGAACGAGTACCAGACGGCGATTCTGCTCCGTTTCGAGGGGGTCCCCGGTCATGAGTCTTTCGGCCCGGAGGATATTCCCGAGGACTTCCACGGGTTTTACAGGGACCTTATCCTCTGGGTGAACACGACCGTGCACCTCCTGGAAAAAACTGCATTTTACGACGGCTTTTACAAGGCTTTCGGGTTCGGCGGGTATCCCTGCATCTACTGCGAGGAGTGCATCGCGGAGGAGTGCGAGGGGGTGGTGGACGAGAGCTCCCGCAGGAGGTGCCGGCACATGGATCTGGTCCGTCCCAGCATGGAAGCCGCCGGTATGGACGTCTTTGCCACCGCCGCCCGGGCAGGGTGGATGCTCCGCACAATCCCCTGCAAGGACCTCGAGTACGGGAAGGTGGTACATGGTAACATCACCTCCATCGGGCTGGTTTTGCTGGAATAGACAGTATCCCGGAAAGCCTGCGGAAAATAAAAACGAATCGGAAAGGCCGGGGGTACTCTGCAGGAACCCCGGCGGCGGTAATATCTAATTTATGGCCGGAAGGGAGTTTCCCGGGCATTTTCAGGGCTGCTTGAGGCATACGTATATATGTCCCATAGGGTATATTACGGGTAGAGGGTTCGTGAGGATCCCCTTTTAACACTCACCGCGATTCCTGTATTCCAAAAATGCAGGACCCATAAAAAACGGCGGAGCCGTTTGGAAAAATAAATTGGAGCAATGACATATGGTGGAATTTTCAACCCCATTTTCGGGAAAAAACAGTGAGAGAAAACTCACAAAAAGCGAGCTTGTCAGGGCGATACGAATTAGCGTCGCAGACGAGTACGAGGCGATCCAGGTTTACACCCAGCTCGCGGAGTCTACCGACGACCCCCTCGCAAAGGCGGTGCTCATGGACATCGCGGACGAAGAACGTGTCCACGCCGGCGAGTTCATCCGTCTGCTTATTGAACTCGCCCCGGACGAAGCGGGGTTCTATGCAGACGGCACCGCGGAGGTCGAGGCGATGATCGCCCGCGTGTCAGGGAAAGAGCCCGCAGTACCGGCCGAAGAGTCATCGGACCTGACCATCGGGTCCATGAAGGAATAAGGAGAGGAGGAAATTATGGCATCAAAATATCTCGCACGTGAAGAAGCCCCTATCGGGGGCGAGACCTGGAAGATGCTCGATGCGACCATGGCGGGCGCGGCAAAGAGCATCCTGACCGGGCGGAAGCTCCTTCATATCGAAGGCCCGTACGGGCTGGGACTGAAGGGAATTCCCCTCGAGGACTGCCAGGTATCCGAATGTATGATCACCAGCCAGTTTGTCCCGGTCACCATGCTCTACACCACCTTCTGCCTGGGGATCAGGGACCTTATGGCATACGAGCAGACCGGCCTGCCGTTCACTGCATCGCCGGTGGCAGCCGCCGCCCTCGAGTGCGCGGGGCAGGAAGACGCCCTGGTCTTCGAAGGAGTCGAGGGATGCCCCGGGCTGATGAGCGTGGAGGGTGCAAACTCCCACAAGCTCGCGTCCTGGAATACCGTCGGGAAGGCCGCGGACGATATCATCCAGGCCCTGACGAAGCTCGACGAGGCGGGGTTCCACGGCCCATACAGCCTTGCACTCGCACCGTCGCGGTACAACCTCCTGTATCGGGCATTCATCCAGGGGACCGGCACTGAACTCGAGAACCTGAAGAGCATCGTCTCCGCCGGGGTCTACAAGGCCCCCTCTCTGAAGAGCGGCGGGGTGCTGATCGCCTCAGGGAAGATGTACGCCTCCATCGTTCTCGGCCAGGACATGACCATAGGGTACATCGGCCCGGTGGGGGACAGCCTGGAGTTTTCAATCACCGAGAGCCTCGCCCTGCTTATCCGTGAGCCCGGGGCGATCTGTGTCTTGAAAGATAGGGAATAACGGGGAACTCCCGGTTCTTTTTTTCGTGTTCGCGGAGAGTCCTCCGGACATTCGGTTTTGACCTGGTTTAAAACTTATCTGAAGGGCAGTTTTTCCTGCCCGCAGCGGCCTCGGCTCACGAGAGGCGTTAGATTGTAATGGTAAACTCCCTGCCGTTCCGGAGTCCGGGAGCTCCCGGCCTGAGCTATTTGGATGACCGACGCGGGGTGATATACCGGGGGGTCTTTTCAGGCTCATCACGGGCAAAGAGATGGGCGAAAAGATTTAGGTGGTATCATCCCACCCTCTCATCTTTAGGAAGAAGTTCCGGAAACGACCTCGTTTCCGGACGATCCCGCGGTTCCTTGGAGGGCGGGGTCGTCACGGTGTAGAAGCCCCTCCAGGATGACCATGGCGGCCCGCTTGTCAAGGGGCTGGTTATCGTTGCCGCATTTGGGAGAGAGGATGCAGGCAGGGCACCCCTCCTCGCACCCGCAGTCCCGGACCAGCCGGCGGGTGGTGTCGCAGATATCGAAAAAGATCCGGTACGCTTTTTCAGAGAGCCCGATACCCCCCTCGTACCCGTCGTATACGAAGATCACCGGTGCCCCGAACCCGGGGTGGAACGGGGTGGAGAGCCCCCCGATATCCCAACGGTCGCAGAGCACATGGAACGGCATCATTGCGATGAACGCGTGTTCCACCCCGTGCATCCCGCCGCCGAGGTCGCCCCCGGAGGTCCGCACCTGCCGCTCGATCCGTTCGGGTACCTCGAACCAGAGGGACTTGGTGACAAAACTAAGTGCGGGGAGTTCCAGAGGTTCCACCCCGAGGATCGCGTCGTACTGCATGATCCGGTACGCATAGTACTGTTCCGTAACCCTGACCTCCCCGAAGGCGAGATCGATCCCGTTCTCGTTTCTCTGCTCGATGGTCCGGACGACCTCTATCTCCACCGACTTCAGGGGGCGGGTGTAATAATCGACCTCGACCTTATCCACGTTGACCAGGTGGTGGGAGAGGTCCATCTCCGACACCAGATACTGGTCTCCCTGGTGGAGCAGGACTGCCCCCTTGTGCGCCTCCCTGAACGCCTGCGCCCGGTCCATGGTCTCCAGGACCGACCCGTCGCATACGACCTGATAACTCTCCCGGCCCCCGTCGCCCATCCCGACCAGCTCCGCGGGCCTCTTGCTTCCGGAGTAGACCCACCCCCTCCGGGTGGGGCGGACGAGGGAACAGTCCCGGTGGGCGGTCAGAATTCCTTCGAGATGGGGGCCGAAGAGTGCCCCGTCGGTCTCGGGGGAGAGGGGCAGTTCCGCGGCCGCACAGAGCACCTGCCCTGAGAGAATGTAGGGGTTTTCCAGGTCGATGATGGCATGTTCGTGCCCGGCCGAAAAGAACGACCCGGGGTGGCGCATGAAATACTGGTCAAGGGGATTGGCGAACCCCACCATCAGCGCCGCCGACTCCTGCCCGGAACGTCCCGCCCTGCCGGCCTGCTGCCAGGTGGAGATCATCGTGCCCGGGTACCCTGAAAGGATCACCGCATCGAGGGAGCCCACGTCGATCCCCACCTCCAGGGCGTTCGTGGAGACCACCGCCTGCAACAGGCCGTTCTTGAGACTGCGCTCTATCTCCCGCCGCTCCTCCGGGAGGTACCCCGCCCGGTATGCGGCGATCCCTCTGCCCGGCGCTCCCGCGGCCCCGCTCGGCCCGGGGGGGAGCGCCTCCCTGGTCCAGGTGGACACCAGTTCGGCGATCTTCCGCGAACCGGTGAAACAGAGCGTCTGCAACCCGTGACGGACGCAGGCGGCGACCAGGTCCGCGGTCTCGCGGTGGACCGAGTGCCCTTCCACTCCCGCGTAAAAGGGGTTGTACAGGATGAACTGCCGGGGCCCTGCGGGCGACCCGTCCCGGCTCTCCACCTGGAACGGGACCCCGCACAACCGCTCCCCGAACTCACCCGGGTTTGCCAGGGTCGCAGTGGAGAGGACGAATTGCGGGTCGGACCCGTAGTGCCGGCAGACCCTCCGCAGCCTGCGGATAAGATACGCCATCTGGGAGCCGAAGACCCCCCGGTAGCGGTGCGCCTCGTCGAAGACCACGAACTGGAGGTGTGAGAAGAACCTCGCCCACTGGTGGTGCCAGGGGAGGATGTGGTGGAGCTCGTAGGGATTGGTGAGGACCACCCTGGAGAGTTCCCGGATCCGGGGCCGCTTCTCTCGTGGGGTGTCGCCGTCGTATACCGCGGGATAGGCGCTGATCCCGGTCCCCTCCTCCATCTCCCGGACGGCCTGCAGCTGGTCGTAGGTGAGTGCCTTGGTGGGGTAGACCAGGAGTGCGCAGGCATCGGGGTCCTCCCAGAGCCGGTCGAAGATGGGGAGGGTGAAAGCGAGGGTCTTTCCCGATGCCGTGGGTGTGGTGAGGATCAGGTGTTTTCCCTCCCTGAGCGTCTCCATGCTCCGGCACTGGTGGGAGTACGGGCGGATTGACCTGCGCTCGAGGTAAGACCGGGCCGGGGGCGAGAGCATGGCCGGGACCGGGCCGTAATCGGCAACCCTCGGGGGAATGCTCTCTACGTGGGCGATAGCGGGCGCAAATCCCGGGTCGTTCCGGATATCGCGGAGGAGCTCATGCACACTCATGGCACTCCTCCGAGAGCAGGGCGAAGAGCCGTGCGAGGCTCACCACGTCCTGGCAGTTGTGCGTCACGATGGGGACCAGGGGCCCGGGGTTGCCAGTGCGCAGGTACGTCTCGTAGAACTCGGGGACCATGGCGCTCGGCACGTCCTCCTCGCGGCGCACCCCGAAAAGCCGCTTCTCCAGCGTAGAGAGCCTGCAGTCGGGGAAACGGTCCTTCCACCTCCTCCGCGAGTGGTGCAGGAGATCGAAATGTACCCCTGAAAGGGGAGGAAACTCCCCGTAGAATGCAAGTCGCTCCCTGAGGTAGGGAATGTCGAACGACTTGCCGTTGTAGGTGACCGCCACCGTCCCCGGTCCGAGGAGTTCCGAGGCCCGGAGGAGGGAAGGCAGTTCTTCCTCGATCCCCCGGAGGAGGTACTGGGACACCACGAGCTCCTGCCCCGAAAACCTCCCGATCCCAAAGAGGATGATCGGCCGGGAGAAGAATCCCAGCGTTTCCAGGTCAAGGAATACCAGCCGCTCCGGGGGGAAAAGCCCGGAAGCGAGCATGGAGAGGGGGTGCGCAGGGGAACTCTTACGGGAGACCCAGCGGGTGAGGGTTTCGGGATCCGCATCGGATATGACGGACAGGCATTCGGCCGCTCTCCGCTGGTATTTCCGGTGGTGGACCAGGTCCGGTATCCTCCGGTATCCCCGTTTCTTCAGCTCGCCTTCGGTCTTGTTCCCGATCCCCCATATCAGGGTCAGCTCGGAGAGAAGCCGCTCCTTCACTCTCGTCTCCCCGTATGCCGGTACCTGCAGGGGGATCCGGGTATCGATCCGGTAACACGTCCCCTCGCCGGTCTCCTCTACCGTGCCAGGAACCGCGTCCTCCACCGGGATCCCCCCGTAACGGTCCACCAGCGATGCGAGCAGTGTCCCCGCGCTCCGGAAATCGGATTCGAAGATGTAGGAGTCGGAAAAACTGCTCCGGAAGATATTATCGTTCCGGATTACGGTGTAATCCCTTCCTGCGTCCGCCCTTTCCTGCCATTGCCTGCTGATCGCGTCGTAGGCCAGGGGTGAGTTCATCTGATCAGGTCAATAGTTCCTGCCCTGCAGATATACAGGGTTCGGGTGCGGAGTGAAAGTGGATCAGTGCGTCCGGCCCGGAAAGCGATTATACTCCCTGAAGATAACGATCCTGTTATGATCACCATCTTCCAGCATGGGGAACAGGAACCGCCAGGGGTAATCCTTGATATCCTGAAGGAGGGTGGGCACGAGGCGGAGGTCGTTCCCCTCTACCGCACCGGAGAGGTCGATCCCGCGATCCTTCCCGACCGGCTCGTCATCCTCGGGGGAGTGATGAGCGTGAACGACGAGAAGGAGTACCCGTTCCTTTCCCAGGAGAAGGCGCTGATACGGAGATGCATCGCGGACAATCGTCCTGTACTCGGGCTCTGCCTGGGTGCCCAGATGATAGCCTCGGCGATGGGCTGTCGCGTCTATCCCGGCATCGAGGAGAAGGGGTGGAACCGGGTCAGCTCGCTCGTACCTCTCCCCGGAAAACCTGTTCCGGAAGACTTCTTCGTGTTCCAGTGGCACCGGGACACCTTCGACCTCCCCGGAAGCGCCCGGCTGATGGTGAAAGGGGAGCGGGTCCCCCACCAGATGTTCTCGCTCGGTTCCGCACTGGGGGTACAGTTTCACATGGAAGTCACCGGAGAGATCATCGCCCGGTGGGGAAAGACCCTGGATGAACCGCAGAGAGAGAAAATCCTGTCGGATACCCGGATATACCTGGATCGGAGCATCTCGCTCTGCAGGGAGACTGTGAACAGGTTCGCCTCGATGGAGAACGGGCGATGGCAATAGAGGGACTGCTGATCGACCTGGACGGGGTGCTCTACGTGGGCGATGAAGGTACGCCGGGCGCCGCCGGGATGCTGGAGGTCATCCGGGAGAAAAATATCCCATTCCGGTTCGTCTCCAATACCACGAGGAAATCAAGACGGACCATATGCCGGAAGTTGCAGGGGATGGGGTTTTCGGTCGCGCCGGAGGAGATCTTTACCCCGGCGGTAGCCGCGATCGCATGGCTTGCACAACAGGGCGCTCCCCGGGTACACCTGGTCACCACCGGCGATGTCGATACGGAGTTCCTGGATGCCGGGTACTCTCCGGTGGACCGGGATGTGGAACAGGTGGTGGTGGGGGACGCCGGCGATAACTTTTCCTACGCCCGGATGAACCAGGCCTTCCGGTTCGTGATGGACGGCGCCGGGATAGTCGCGCTCGAGAAGGACCGGTACTGGATGGCTCCAGACGGCCTGGCCCTCTCGGCGGGCCCCTTCGTCCAGGCGCTGGAATTCGCGACCAGGAAACCTGCCCTGGTCATGGGGAAACCCTCGCCGGAGTTCTTCCGCCTGGCACTCGAGGCCGTCGGCCTCCCAGCGGGACGCGTCGCAATGATCGGGGACGACATAGAGACCGATATCGGTGGGGCGATCTCGTGCGGCATGAAGGGGATACTCGTCCGCACGGGCAAGTTCCGCCCCGAAGTCACCCGCGCGTCCCCGGTGACCCCCACGGCCATCATCGATACCTTCGCGGGTCTGGAAAAAATGCTTTGAAATGAGGCCGGCCATACTTTTCGTTCTTGCATCGACGGTCCTTGCGACGGTAGTACTCTCCGGGTGCACGGGGAGTCTCCCCTTCTTCCACCCCCCTGTGGTGTATCCGGCACTTTCACCGGAGTCCGGCCGGGGAGACCTTGCCACGCCGGAATACCCGTTCCGGTTTGAGCGCGGCGAGTATACCCTCGCCTTTCCGGTCGACCGGGGGATATACGAGGCGGCCGCCGCCCAGGATAAAACGGCCACGATTTACGACGAATCCGTAGGGGAAGACGAATGGACGGCAGGCCTCTACCGGGCGATGATCCTCGACCCTGCAGAAATACCGGCATACGACAGGGTTCTCGGCGAATTCCGGGTGATACGAGACGAACAGGATCTCGATGAGGATGAATACCTGGAGCTCCTCGCCTCGTTCGTCCAGCAGATCCCCTACCGTACCGGAGAGGTTAACGCCCCCCTTTACCCGGTCGAGACGCTGGTGCAGGGGGCGGGCGACTGCGACGACAAGAGCATACTTCTCGCGGCGCTGCTTAGCCGCGAGGGATATCGCGTCTCTCTCCTTTATTTCCCGGACGAGAAGCACATGGCAGTGGGAGTGGGAGCGACGGAGGGGTTGTACGGGGACACCGGGTTCGCGTACGTGGAGACCACAAAGTTCTCCCTGGTGGGTGTTGCAGTCTTTGAACTCGAAGGAGGGACCACCCTGACCTCCGCACCCCGGGTGATCCCGGTGAGCACCGGGGGGACCCTGTATGCCCGCTGCAACGAGACCGGATACATCTGGGACGCAAGAAATGAGGCGATCGGGCGAATGGAGGAGTCGGGTCCGGAGCTTAACCGGACGGAGCGGGACATGGAAGAGCTGTCCGCCCGGATCGACGGCATGGACGCTATACTCCGGAGCCTGCGGAGAGGGGGCAGCGTCTCGGCCTATAACGCCCGTGTCGAGGAATATAACCGGCTCGTCGGGGAGTACAACGCGGTCCTCGAACGTTACCGGGCGATAGCAGAGGAGTATAACCGGGCGGTGGAGATCCATAATACCATCATGTCCCGGCTGTACGACCGTGAAGGACTCTACCGGGACCTATCCGGAGGTACCGGCATTCAGGCCTGACATCCCCTGTCCCCCCCTGGTGAAAAATCAGGGGGTGGAAAGAATACCAGACGGGAATTATTCCCGGGGACCGGGACTGATCAGGCCTGTCCGGATCCAGGGCCTTCGCCCCAGGTGATCAGTTCCGGGGCCGGCATCGGCAGGGGGGAATCCCCGGGAGGCTGCACCCCCTCCATCCGGTGCATCGCGGTCCGGCAGTAGGCGAGCGACGTGTCAATCCCGATGAACCTCCTCCCGAGTTTCCACGCCGCAAGACTGGTCGTTCCGGCGCCGTTGAACGGGTCGACGATCACGTCCCCCCGGTAGGTGAACAGCTTCAGGAGCCTGCGGGGGAGTTCCTCGGGGAACATCGCCGGGTGTCCGTACTCCTTCATCCGGAGTTCGGGGGGGAACGTCCACTTCCCGTAGACCCATTCCTTGAACTCCAGGTCGGTGATATCGATCCGGGCCCGCTCTCCGGACTTCTTATGGCTTATCTTGTCGAAGACCTCGATAAACTCCCAGGTATATTTCAGGTAGGGCATGGATGGGGAACACCAGCTCCCCCAGGCGGTGTATTTCGCGTTGTAGTTGTTCTTCTCCCAGAGTATCTCCGCCTTCCAGAGCATCCCGAGCTCCTGCAGCTGCCCGGAGATGACGTGGTGGGTGGGGATGTAATCGGAGAAGAGCGGCTGTACATTGACTGCGATCCGCCCCCCGGGCTTGGTCACCCGGACGCACTCCGCCCAGATGCCGCGGAGCCTCTCGAAATAGTCGTTCCAGTCCCGCGTGTCGCCCTCGGGGTCCTGGGCATAGGCATGGCCGAAGTTGTAGGGCGGCGAGGTGATCACCATGTCCACGCTTTCATCCGGGAGCGAAGAGAGGACATCCCGGGCGTCACCGCAGATGATCCGGTTCACCAGGGGAAGTATCCCCGGGGAGTCCGGGACGGCGTACGCGGACCGTGCCTCCCTGGTCCCCTTCCGTATCCGGGCCTTTCCCGGTTTGTCCGTCACCTTTACCGGCCTGGCGGTTCCGGATGCCATCAATCAGGAATGATATTCCCGCGAGCGGATATGTTTTGCCCTCGTTACCGATGAGGGCCTGCCCCTGCGGCCCCCGAAACGTTTGACAAAAACCAGTTTTATCACTCTTGAGCTCCGATGTACTTGCGCGATTTGCATGCTGGACATCGAGGATCTGCATGTGGAGATCGGGGGCAGGGAAGTGCTCCACGATATCAATCTCCACATCGGCGAGGGGGAGACCCATGTGCTCATGGGACCCAACGGTTCAGGCAAGACAACCCTGCTCCGTACCATCATGGGATTTTCCGGCCTCACGATAACCGAGGGGAAGATACTTTTCAGGGGAAAGGACGTGACACGGCTCCCGATCCACGAGCGGGCGGTGATGGGGATGGGAATGCTCTACCAGCGCCCACCCACCATTGCAGGGCTCAAGCTGGGCAAGCTGCTTGAAGTGACCTCGAAGGGAGCCTCGGACAGGGTGGAAGATCTCGCGAAATACCTCAATATGGACTCGTTCCTCGGCCGGGCCATCAACGAGGGCTTTTCCGGCGGCGAGATTAAGCGGAGCGAGGTGCTCCAGCTGATGGTGCAGAACCCGGACTTCGTGATGCTCGACGAGCCCGAGAGCGGGGTCGACCTGGAAAACATCACCCTGATCGGGAGTGCCATCGCGAAGCTCCTGGAAAAGGACGTCCATATCGTCAACCGGAAGAAGAGCGGGCTGGTGATCACCCACACCGGGTACATCCTCGACTACCTCGATGCGGACTTCGGGCACGTGATGTGCGACGGTGTCTTCCGGTGCCACGGGAACCCGAGGGAGATATTGAAAGTGATCAAGACCTCGGGATACAAGGAGTGCATTGCATGCCAGAAGATATAGAGCGGATGAATGACCTCTCCCCGGAGGACCGGGAACGGCTCGCACTCACCGGGCTCGAGGTGGAGATGAAGAACCGGTCGGGGAGTTTCTTCCAGATCGACCAGGAGATCAAACAGGTGGCCTCGACGGAAAAGGGGGTGGAGGTTCTCACCATCAAGGAGGCCCTCGAAAAGTACGAGTGGCTTCGGGACTACTCCTGGAATGCGGTCCCGCGGGACAAGGACCAGTATACCCGGTACGTCGCCGGTCAGGAGCACGACCCCAAGGGCTTTGCAATTATCGCCCGGAAAGGGAGTAAAACCGTATACCCGCTCCAGGCATGTCTCTTTCTTGCAGGTGCCCCGGTCCAGCACGTGCACAACATCGTGGTCGCGGAGGAGGGAGCGGAACTCCATATCATCTCGGGATGCGCAAGCGCGAGCCATACCCAGGCAGGTTCGCACCTCGGGGTCACTGAGTTCTATATCGGCAAGGGAGCGCGGGTCACCTCGACCATGATTCATTACTGGGGCGAGGAGATCAGCGTATTCCCCCGGAGCGCCGCGATTGTCGAGGAAGACGGGGTGTTCATCTCGAACTACGTCTGCATGCAGCCGGTAAGGAAGATCCAGATGGCCCCCCTGGCGACCCTGAAGGGGAAGAACTCGGTCGCCCGTTTCAGCAGCATCGTGGTGGGCTTGCCAGGGTCGCACCTCGACCTGGGATCGGTGGTGGTACTCGGCGCCCCCGGTGCCAGTGCCGAACTGATCACCCGGGCGATCACTACCGGGGGGCACATCATCTCCCGGGGGATGATCCACGGCAAGACGAAGGACACCAGGGGACATATCGAGTGCAAGGGCCTGATCCTCAAGGACGGGACCATCCACGCGATCCCCGAGATACAGGGGGACGTGGTGGACACCGAGCTCTCCCACGAGGCGGCGGTGGGGAAGATCGCCAGGGACGAGATCGAGTACCTCATGTCGAGGGGGCTCTCAGAGGAAGTCGCCACTTCCACCATCATCCGGGGATTCCTCGACGTGAAGATCGCGGGCCTCCCCGAAGTCCTCCAGACGCAGATCGACTCGGCCATCGACGCCGCGGAAAAGAGCGGGTTCTGACCCCCGCTCCTGGCGGATCGTTTTTAAGCGTGGAGCACCAGATGGTGCACGCAAAGGTACTCCGATGAATGAGGATTCCCGGAAACCGGAACGGATCCGGATGGTGGACTACCAGATCGCAGCACGGGGAGTCCGCGACGAGCGGGTGCTCACCGTCATGAGGGAGCTTCCGCGACATCTCTTCGTCCCCGAGCCGTACCGTGCGGCGGCGTACCAGGACTCGCCCCTCCCCATCGGGCAGGGCCAGACGATTTCGCAGCCTTATATCGTCGCCCGGATGACGGAACTCCTGGAGATATCGCCGGAAGACCGGGTACTCGAGATCGGGACGGGGTCAGGCTACCAGGCAGCGATCCTCGGTAGACTCGCCCGCGAAGTGGTCACGATCGAGCGGATCCCCGAAGTCGCGGACCAGGCAAAAAAAAACCTGGAGCACCTGGGAATTTTGAATGTTCAGGTGGAGGTCACCGACGGGACCGAGGGGTACCCGTTGGGGGCGCCGTACAACGCCATACTGGTCACGGCGTCCACCCCCGAGGTCCCCCGGCCGCTGATGGATCAGCTCGCGGATGGAGGACGGCTTGTGGCCCCGGTGGGGTCCCGCGACCTCCAGGATCTGGTGAGGCTGATCCGTAAGGGAGAACAGTTCACCCGCGAATCACATGGTGGAGTGGTATTCGTTCCCCTCCTTGGAAAATACGGCTGGAAATTATGAGCGTAAAATGGTTCGATGCCACCAGGGACCTGGCTCCCGGGGTGGTGGTCTATCCGGGAGATTTTATCCCCCGGTTCTGCCAGGAAGACCGGGGCAGGTACCTGCTCTCGGAATTGTGCATGAGCTCGCATTCGGGGACCCACATCGACGCACCCTCTCACTACCTCAAGGACGAGCGCTCGGTGGAGAAGATCCCCCCCGGCCAGCTCATAGGGAAATGCAGAGTCCTGGACATGAGGGACTCAGGAAGCGAGATCGGGGCCCGGGACCTCGAGGGGCGGATCGAAGGGGCGGAGAGGGTCCTGCTGAAGACGGAGTTCTCCGGTAAGAAGGAATTCTCATCGGATTATCCCGCGCTCACCCCGGAGGCCGCCCGGATGATCACAGGAAACGGGGTGGTCATGGTCGGGATCGACAGCCCTTCGATCGAATCATTCTCAGGTACCGGCGAGGTGCACCTCGAGCTCCTGTCGCATGGCGTGGTGGTGGTCGAGCTCCTGGACCTTGACGCGGTCCCCGAGGGGGATTACACTGTCGCCGCCCTGCCCCTGAAACTCTCCGGGCTCGATGGGGCTCCCTGCAGGGTCATGCTATGGAAGGACGAGGGAGAATAACGGGATACGGGAGGGTGAAGAGATGGATCTGCTGGTCGATGCGGTAAAAAAACTCGAAGAAACGGCGAAGGGTTCGGGGTGCGAGGACGGGACGGTAGTGCTCCGGGTGGATCCCGAACGGAAGTACTGCCAGTACGAACGCGGAGCCTGCATGGAGGCGGTATTTGCCGGGCGGGCGGCGGAGTTCGTCACCGACAACCCCACCCGGGCGACCACGAGGGCGGGGTTCATGTTCGGCGCGGCACTCGAAAAACCCGCCCAGCGTGCGGCGGCAGCGGCGATTACGAACGCCCTGGCGGGGTTTTTCTGTATATCGCGGGTGATGCGTTCCTGCGACCCGGATTGTCACGCCCGTTGCCTCGCCGGGCTCAGGGAGGAGATCGGTGCATCCTCCGTCTTCGTACTGGGTGATTGCGGGGTGCTTTCCGGCGAGCACGAAAGACACAGAATACGACACGCCGGCGATGCGGACAGAGTTCTGGTCACCGGCGAAGGAATGATCGCCCCGGGGGCGGGCGACCTTCTGGAAGCCTCCGGGAATACCGGACGGGTCCTCTTTCTCGGCCCCTCAACGGCGGGAGTCGCCGCACTCGAGAATATCCCCCACTGGTGCCCCTTCGGGCAGCGATAGTTCTTTTTCTCTCCCCTTCCACTAATTCCACATGCTTTTCGGTTCTTCGGGGATCCGGAGGCGCTACGACGGTGACCTGGTCACCCTGGCCCTCCGGGTGGGGAGGGTTCTCGGGGAGGGGGGCGCGGCAGTGGCGCTCGGCAGGGATACCCGTGCAACCGGCCCGCTTCTCGCAAATGCGCTTGTTTCAGGGATTCTCGCGGCGGGGGGGACGGTCCATTCCTGCGGGATCGTTCCCACTCCGGCGGTGGCGTTTTGTGCGCGGGACCTTGATACCGGCTGCATGGTCACCGCATCCCATAACCCCGAGCAGGACAACGGCATCAAACTCTTCAACCCTGACGGGTCCTCGTTCTCGACCGACCGGCAGGACCTCCTGGAACAGAAACTCACCGGAGAATCCTACGCCGGGTGGAAAGAACAGGGCCGCCTCCTTCCCCGCGATGCACGCACACCTTATTCGCGAGCGGTCATCGCGGGACGACACGTCCCGGACGGACAGAAGATGGTGCTCGACTGTGGGAACGGGGCAGGATGCACGGTCTCTCCCGCTCTCCTCTCCGCCCTCGGAGTGCGGGCGGAGTGCGTCAACTGTAACCCTCAGGGCCGGTTCGGGAGACCTTCCGAACCGCTGGAGGAACACCTCCTCCATATCCCCCCGCTCGTCAGAAACAGCGGCGCGGCAGGAGCCGTGGTGCACGACGGCGATGCGGACCGGATGATGGCGTTCGATGCCCGGGGCAGGTATATCACCGGTGACCGGATGCTCATTCTTTTTGCTCGGTACCTGGATGCAAAGAGGGTGGTGACCACCGTGGACGCGTCCATGGCGGTGGAGGAGGTCGCCGAGGTGAGGAGGACCCCGGTGGGAGATAGTTATGTCTCCCGGGAGCTGCGGAGCTTCGGGGACTTCGGCGGTGAGCCGTCGGGAGCATGGATATTCCCCCGGCACTCCCTCTGCCCGGACGGGCCGTATGCAGCCGCTCTTTTCTGCGAGATGGCCGGAGAGTGGGATATCGCGGCCGAACTCGATGATATCCCGGGATACCCGATGATCAGGGAATCGGTCCGGGTCGAGCGCCCCCGTGAGGTTCTTTCCCTCATGGGAGCTACGAACCCGACCGACGGGATCAGGGTGCAGGGCGAGGACGGGTGGTTCCTCGTCCGGGCCTCGGGCACCGAGCAGAAGGTCAGGATCACCGCCGAGGGAAAGACCATGGAGCGGGCGAAATTCTACATGGAGAAGGGCAGGGCGCTCCTTCGCGAGGGAAAACTGCATTTAGGCGGGAGGAAAGAGTAGAGTATGCAATGCGTGATCCTGGCGGCAGGCGAGGGGAAAAGGATGCGCCCCCTCACCGCACACCGCCCCAAGGTGATGCTCCCTATCGGCAACCGTCCCATGCTTGCTCACCTTGTCGATGCGGTGGTCGCCGCGGGGGTATCCGAACTGGTCATGGTGGTGGGCTACGAAGAACAGTCGATCCGGTCGTGGTTCGGGGACGGCAAGGACCGGGGCATCTCCATCAGGTACGTCAGCCAGCGGCGGCAAAAGGGGACTGCAGATGCGCTGAACACCGCAAAGGACCTCGTTTCTGACCGTTTCCTGATGCTCAACGGCGACATGATCCTCTCCGCGGACGATATCGCCGCACTCATGGCCCGGGACGCCCCCGCCATGGGAGTCTCGACCACCGACCGGCCCGAGGATTACGGGGTGGTGACCATGAAAGGAGACAGGATCACCGGCCTTGAGGAGAAGTCGAGGGAACCCCGGGGGAACATGATCAACGCGGGTGCGTACCTTTTCGATCGGGAGATCTTTCCGCTGCTGGAGAAAGTCCGGCATTCCTCCCGGGGGGAACTGGAGCTCACCGACGCGCTCGGGCACTATATCGGGGAAGGCACGCTGACGGGGCACCACCTCCACACCTGGAGGGACCTCGGGCACCCCTGGGACCTTCTGGCGGCGAACGAGTCCTACCTTTCAGGATTACCGGCCGGGAACAAGGGGACGATAGAGGAAGGGGTATACCTGTCCGGGCCGGTCCAGGTGGGCGAGGGAACGGTAATCCGGTCGGGGACCTATATCGAGGGCCCCTGCCTGATCGGGAAGAACTGCCGTATCGGCCCCCATGCGTACCTGCGGGGGGCAACCGCCATCGGGGACGGGTGCCACGTCGGTCACGCGGTGGAGCTGAAGAACTCGATCCTCCTGGAGAACACGAAAGTCCCCCACTTCAATTATATCGGCGACAGCGTGATCGGGAGCGGCTGCAATTTCGGGGCGGGGACCAAGGTTGCGAACCTCCGGCACGATCACAACCCGGTGAAAGCGGGAGGGATCTCCACGGGCCGGGTAAAGATGGGGGCCATCATCGGTGACGGGGTGAAATTCGGGATTAACTGTTCCGTGAACCCGGGGGCGGTGATCGGGAGCGGCGTCTCGGTCGCTCCCCATACCCTGGTCGAGGGAACGGTCGAAAACAACACGCGAGTGAGGTAGGTAAGGATGCAGGCGGTAATACTTGCGGCGGGAGAGGGGAAGAGGGTGAGGCCGCTCACCAGGAACAGGCCGAAGGCATTGATCCCGGTGGCCAATGCGCCTATCCTCGATTACCCTGTCCACGCACTTCTGGAGAGCGGGATCCGTGACATCATCGTGGTGGTGGGGTACCGGCAGGAACACGTGCTCCGGCACCTGAACAGGATGGAGCTCCCGGTCAAGGTGGTGATCCAGCACAAGCAGCTGGGAACGGCGGATGCGCTGAAGTGTGCAGCGGAACTCATAAACGAGGACTTTCTCGTGCTTCCGGGGGATAATTACATCGACGGGACCTCGATCCGGAGGGTCGCAGGGGAGGTCAACGCGATGCTGGTCAAACAGCATCCTTACCCCTCGAACTTCGGGGTGGTTTCGATGCAGGACGGGACCATCACCGGGATCACGGAAAAACCTGAAAAAACCGAGAGTTTTACCATATCGACCGGGATTGCATCGCTGACGCCTGATTTCCTCGATTATATATGTACCAATGACCTTACCGACGCCTACAACGAGATGATCCGGCAGGGGGGCACCCTCCGTGCGGTCCCCGCGGATGACTGGCAGGACGCGGTGTATCCCTGGGACCTGCTCCACATGAACAGGAGGCTGCTGGAGACGATCCCGGGAAGTATCGCCGGAACGGTGGGCAGGGACGCGGTGATCGGCGGCCTGGTCCGGGTGGAAAAAGGGACGACCATCGGCTCCCATACTGTGATACAGGGGCCGGTGATAATCGGAGAGGAGTGCGAGATAGGGCCGCACTGCTGTATCATGCCCGGAACCAGCATCGGCGACCGGGTGGTCGTAGAGCCCTTCACCGTAGTGTCCAACTCGATCCTGATGAAGGATGTCACGACGGGCTCCCATTCCCGTATCGACGGAGCGGTAGTGGGAGAGAGGAGCATCCTCGGGAGCCATACCACGGTGCTCCCTTCCCCCACCCTCCTGGAGATCGAGCGGGCTCTGATGAAAGTCAATTTCGGGGCGGTCATCGGCGACCAGGTCACGGCCGGCCCCTTCACCGTCTTCGAGGGAGCGATCGTGGGGAACAACGTCCGGATAAACGGCAATGTCCGTGTTCGCGGACTCTCTGCAGCGGTTGATTCGGCACTGGTGATCTGAAGTGTGCGGGATTATCGGTTATTCCGGGATATCGAGCGCGGCACCGGTGCTGATCGACGGGCTAAAGAAACTGGAATACCGGGGGTACGACTCGTTCGGGATCGCTACGATCGGGGACAGGATCGAAGTCTTCAAGAAGCAGGGCCGTATCTCCACGGGGGTCGCGGGGGCCAGGACCCTCCCGGGGACCACCGGTATCGGGCATACCCGTTGGGCCACTCACGGGGTCCCGGATGACAAAAACGCACATCCCCACGTCGACTGCACCGGGACCATCGCCATCGTGCACAACGGGATCATCGAGAATTACCACGAGCTCCGGAAACAGTTGGTCGCGCGAGGACACCGCTTTTCATCCGATACCGATACCGAGGTGATAGTCCACCTCCTTGAGGAGGAATACCACGGGGACCTCCTGGAGGCGTTTAAATGCGCGATCCCCCACCTCCACGGATCGTACGCCCTGCTGGCGATCGCAGAAGGGGACGAACGGATCGTGGCGGCCCGGCAGAACAGCCCGCTCGTCGTCGGAATCGCAGATCAGGCCGTCTATGCGGCATCGGATATGACTCCCCTTCTCCAGTACACCCAGAACGTGGTCTACCTGCAGGACGGCGATCTCGCCACCCTCTCCCCCGGGCAGCTCCTGGTGTGGAACAACGGGGTTCCTGCATGCAGACCGATTGAAAAGATCGAATGGACTGTGGAACAGGTGAAGAAGGGGGGATTTGCCCACTACATGCAGAAGGAGATTTTCGAGCAGCCCGAGGTGTTTTCAGATACCATCCGGACGCTCCGGCGGGAGGAGATCCCGTCCCGCATCCTCCGCGAGAAGGCGGTCACCCTCGTCGCCTGCGGCACGTCCTACCACGCGGGCATGGTGTTCAAGTACCTCGCCGAGGAGCGGTGCGGGATCCCGGTGAGGATCGAGATCGCGTCGGAGTTCAAGTATTACCCCTCTCCGACCCGCGACCTGGTGATCGGAATCACCCAGTCGGGGGAGACCGCGGACACGCTCGCGGCCCTGAAACAGGCGCGGGCCTACCAGAGCCCGACCCTGGCCGTAACCAACGTGCTCGGCAGCACGATCACCCGGACCGCAGACCATACCCTCTACATGGGAGCCGGGCCGGAGATAAGCGTCGCGGCGACGAAATCATTCATTGCCGAACTGGCGGTCCTGCTTCACCTTGTGGACGCGATAAGCAGGGGAGAGCTCACAAAGAGCCTCGACGGAGTGAACCGGGCGATGGAGCAGGTGCTCCTCTCGAGTATGGACCGGGCAGTCGACCTCTGCTCCGAAGCCGCACACATATTCTTCGTAGGGCGCGGGCCGTTTTATCCTGTGGCGCTTGAGGGGGCGCTGAAGATGAAGGAAATATCCTACATCCATGCCGAAGGCTATGCCGCCGGTGAGATAAAGCACGGACCTTTTGCGCTCCTCTCCCCGAGAACCCCCGCGGTAGGGCTCTGTTTTCCCGGAGAGACCTACCCGGTCATGGTCTCCAATCTCAAGGAGATGAAGGCACGGGGAGTTCCCCTGATTGTACTCGGCCAGGAGGGGGATCTCGACCTGGAGGAGTTTGCCGACGTGTTCATTCCCCTGCCCGAGGGAGATTCGGTCCAGCATATCTTCGGTGCGACGGTAGCGCTGCAACTGCTCGCCTACCATACGGCCGTCAGACTGAAGCGGGAGATCGACACCCCCCGGAACCTCGCGAAAAGCGTCACGGTGGAATAGAGAGCGTGGTGGCCATGGTCCAGAACCAGGGAGAATCCGGAGGTAAAAGGATGATAATGATGGCGATCCTCGGACCTTCTCCCCGGTTTCTATCCGGGATCAGTTACTTCACCATGCGCCTGTCAAATGCCCTCGCGCCCGGCAACCGGGTTACCGCGGTCCTGTTCAGAAACATGCTCCCCACCAGGCTCTTTCCCGGCTGGCGCCGGGTGGGAAGCGAGATTACCGAGCTCGAGTTCGACTCCGGGGTGAGGGTTGAGGAGATCCTTGACTGGTACAACCCTCTCACCTGGGCAAAGGCGTACCGGACGCTCCGGCGGCAGCAGGTGATCGTCCTGGAGTGGTGGACCTCGAGCGTCGCTCACATGTATCTCGCCCTCTGTTTGATGAACCGGAGGAAGGTCCCGGTAGTGATAGAGTTCCACGAGGTCGTCGACCCCCTGGAGCAGTCGATCCTGCCGATCCGGTACTATGCCCGGCTCATGGGCACCCTGATCCGCCGCCGGGCCGTACGATACGTCGTCCATTCGGATGCGGACAGATCCCTCATAACAACGCATTACCGGATCCCGGAGGAGGAGGTTACTATAATCCCTCACGGACTTTACGACCAGTATAAAGTATTCGGGAAAAGCGAGGCCCGGGAACATCTCGGTTTTGCAGAGAAGAACATCATCCTTTTCTTCGGCCTGCTTCGTCCCTACAAAGGTGTCCCCACGCTGATTCACGCGTTTGAAGAACTCCCCGGGTCGCTCCGCAGCGAATCGAGACTGGTGATCGCGGGAGAGGCGTGGGAAGACCAGGAATCCGTCCGGCTGGCCCGAAGTTCCGCATATGCAGGGCAGATCACGGTGATCGACCGCTACGTGGAGGACCGGGAGATCTCGCTCCTCTTCTCGGCCTCGGATCTCCTGGTGATCCCCTATACCCGGGCATCCCAGAGCGGTGTGGCACATATCGCCATGGCGTACGGACTTCCTGTTGTGGCGTCGGAGGTCGGTGGCCTCGTCGAAAGTCTGGGGGGGTACCAGGGGACGACTTTCACCCGGCCGGGAGACACCCGGGGGGTCGTCGAAGGGATCACGAAGGTCCTGAAGGAGAAGAAGAACTACCCGGTCCCCGAAGAGTTGCGGTGGGACCGGGTCGCCGAACGGTGGGAGGAGTTGTGCGGCGACCTTGTAAAGGAAGACGGCCCCGGGACGTCGCAGGGAGGTGACCGCTCGTGAAGATCGGGATCCTGACCGGGAGCGGGTTCGAATTTATCGGCGGGGCCGAACGCCTGATCCTTGACCTGGCGGAAGCGCTCTCGGGGGAGGTCGTGGCACCGTCCGTTGACCCGGGGGTAATCGGGGCGTACGGGCGGGCTGGCGGGGCGAGCGTCAGGGCCCTGGGGAGAGCCCTGCCCGCCGAACCGTTCCGGCAGCCGGCCGGGATGAGGCTTTTCTCGGGAGCGGACCTTGACCGGGATTATGATTTCCTGGTGTGCATCGACGACATGGCCGTTCGTGCGGTCCGCCATGGTGCTCCCCACCTCTACTACATGCTTACCCCCCGGCGGGCGATGTATGACATGTACTATCATTATCTCGCATCGGTCTCTCCCCTCCTGAGACCGGCGTACCGGGCGGGCCTGAACGTGATGAAATACCTGGACCGCCGTTTCGTGAACCACCATGTTAAGGAGCTCGCCTGCATCTCGCACAACGTCCGGAACCGTATCTTCAAGGCGTACCTCCGGGACGCCCGGGTCCTCTACCCGCCGGTGAGGACTTCCCTCTACCGGAACAGGGAGCCGGAACCCTTCTGGCTGTCGGTGGGAAGGGTGGACAAGTGGAAGCGGATCGAGCTGCAGATCGAGGCGTTCAGGCAGATCCCTGAGCGCCAGCTCCGCGTGGTAGGCCAGGTCTACCCGGGCTACCGCGACCTGGTGACCAATTCCCCTCCGAACGTGGAATTCCTGGGGAATGTGAAAGAAGACGAGTTGCGGGACCTCTATTCGAGATGCGAGGGTTTTGTCACCACGGCGATCGACGAGGACTTCGGGTACACCCCCGTCGAGGCCATGGCCTCGGGAAAACCGGTGGTCGCTACCAAGGAAGGCGGGTACCTGGAAACGGTGATCGACGGTGAGACCGGGATCCTGGTCGGCCCGGATCCGGATGAGATCGAGAAGGCGGTGCGAAAAATTTCAGCCGATCCGGTGTCCTTTGCCGACAGGTCCCTGCAAAGGGCGAAAAGATTCGATTATGATCTCTTCGCCCGGCAGGCCCGGATGATGGTCGAGGAATCTGCCCGGAGATCTTCCTGAACGGGGGCGGGCCCCCGGCGAATGGGACGGACAAAACAAATATCTTGCATCGTTAGGAGATAATAGCTGTATTCTCTAAAATTACAAGGATGATGGCATGATAGCACTTCCCGAAAATAAGACCCGACTGCTCCTGGTGACAGGGCTCCTCGTCATTTTTATCATAATGGTGCTCTGGATCCGGCTGCTCCCGGCAGAACTCCTCGGGGTCACCGACCCGCTCAACCTTGCGGGAAGCGACGACCCCCTCTATAACCTGCGCCAGATCGAGCAGATGCTTGCGAACTTCCCGGGCTACGCCTGGTTCGACCCCATGACCCTCTATCCTGTGGGCCAGACGATCCACTGGGGTCCGATGTTTATCTGGATCTGCAGCGCCGCCTGCATCCTCGCCGGGGCAACCACCCGGCCCGAGATCATCTCGGTCGCGCTCACCATCCCCCCCATCATGGCAGCCGCAATGGTCCCGGTTTCCTTCTTCCTGGTCAGGAAGCTCATGGACTGGAAAGCAGGCCTCGCCGCCGCATTTATGATTTCCCTGGTATCGGGCCAGTATTTTTACCGGTCGCTCTTCGGGTACCTGGACCACCACATCGCGGAAGTGCTCTTCTCCACCATATTCATTCTTGTCTATATCTATGCCATCGCCAGGTCCAGGGGCCATGTGATCGACCCCCGGAACCCGGAGACCCTGAAGCAACCCGCCATCCTGGCGGTCATCGCAGGGTTCGCCTACCTGGTGGGGTTCCTCGTGATGCCCACCATGATCCTGTTCGCCATGATTATCGCCATCTACACGCTCGTGCAGTTCATATGGGACCATTACCGCAGGATAGATTCCTTCTACCTGGTAGTGCTCAACGTGATCCTTTTTGCGGTGGTCACTGTGGCCTTCTTCCTCTTCTGGCCGGGTACCCCGGGGATGCAGTTTAATTTCTACACCATCGCACACCCCGTGGCGTTCATCCTGGTCATGGTGAGCACGGTCATCCTCTGGCTCATCTCCCGGGCAATGAAGGATAAAAACCTTCACTATTACCCGGCGGTGATCGCGGGCATTATCATCGCGGCGCTCGCGATCCTTTTCGTGGCGGCTCCCGACCTGTATTTCAGCCTGGTAGGTGGTCTCGTGGAGTTCTTCGGCCAGAACGCCCTCTACCTCACCATCCAGGAGGCACGTTCCTGGACGCTCGCCGAGGCCTGGACCACTTTCAACTACGGGCTGATCCTGATGGCAGGCGGGTTTGCGACCCTCTGCTGGATGCTCTGGAAGGAAAAACGGGGAGAACACCTGCTCATCCTTATCTGGTCCCTGATCATCGTATTCTCGACCTGGCAGCATATCCGGTACGAATACTACTTCGCGGTCCCGCTCGCGGTTCTCGGGGGGCTTTTCGTCGGGCTTGCCATCAATAAGTCGGAACCAGGTATCCGGGCGCTGGTGAAAGGCGGTATCCCCGCCAAGACTCCGGCACCCGAGGCCGCCTCATCCGGGAAGGGAAAGGGCAAGGGCCAGAAGAAGGCGGCTGAAAAACCGGAGAAGAAAGCCGCAAAACCATCGTCAAAGGACGTGAATCCACTCTATATAGGACTTCTCGCCGTGGTAATAGTCCTGTTGGCCCTTTTCGCTGTGTCATCGTTCGGGTTCGAGTACCAGGTAGCAGGGTCCGGGGGGATCAGGATGAACCAGGACTGGAAGGAGTCCCTGCAGTGGATGGGGGAGAACACCCCGGCGACCGGGGTGGATTACTATACCATCTACGATAAGGCCTCCTTCACCTACCCGCCCCAGTCGTACGGGGTCATGAGCTGGTGGGACTATGGGCACATGATCACCTATATCGCCATGCGCATCCCGAACGCGAACCCGTTCCAGGCCGGAGTGGCAGGGGAGTACGGAGCGGCGAGTTTCTTCATCACCGAATCCGAACAGGAAGTGAACCGGATCGCGGATCACCAGGGGACCCGGTACGTAATCACGGACATCGAGATGGACATCCAGAAATTCTGGGCAATGGCCACCTGGTACAATACCTCGGCCGGGGTCGCCCCCTACCAGACCAGCATGCTGGTCCCCGACAGCCAGGGCGGCACCTATTCCGCATTCGCGCTTTATGAGGCGCCTTACTTCAGGACCATGATCTCCCGGCTCCACAACTTCGACGGCTCGATGGTGGTCCCGGGGAACGCGTACTACGTGGAGTACCGTGACGCCGCATCGGCCGGGGCACCCATTCCGGTCGCCACCAATGCCCAGCTGATGCCCGTTGCGGATGCGTACGCCATGGCGGACCAGTATAACAGCCAGGCGGCGCCGGGTACCCATGCCGGGGTGTACGCAGTCTCCATCCTCCAGCCGCTCGACCCGATCCCCGCGCTCCGGCACTACCGGCTGGTCCATGAATCGCCGAGCAACGTGGTCTCGGACGGGAGTGCGGATATAAAATACGTCAAGGTATTCGAGTATGTGCCCGGGGCGCGGATCAAGGGAGAGGGGGTTATCGAGGTCGACCTGGTCACCGATACGGGGAGGCAGTTCACCTACCGCCAGGCCAGCACGGACGGGGAGTTCGTGGTCCCCTACTCAACCACCGGGAATCCCTACGGGGTAAGAGCCACCGGAAGCTACCGCATCGCGGGGACGGGTACGCGGTTCGAGGTCCCGGAAGAGGCGGTAATGCAGGGGCTTACCGTCAATTAAATGGCATTTCCCTGTGTGGCGATCTCCGGGGAGGTCTTTACCCGGCACGATATGGACCTCCACCGGGAGACCTCCGCACGCCTGAAACGGGCGCTCTCAGGGGTTCCCCCTGGAATCCGCCTCCTGGACCCCGAACCGGCCTCGCAGGCCGACCTTGAACGTGTCCATACCCCGCGGCATATCCGGATGATCTCCGATCTCTCTTCACTCGGGGACCGGCGGTATATCGATATGGACACCTATGTCACCGCCGATTCTTTCCACGTAGCCTCAATGGCCGCAGGTTCCGCTATCCTCGCGGCGAAGAGAGCGCTCGAGGGCACGCACGCGTTCGCCCTTGTCAGGCCCCCGGGGCATCACGCGGAGCCGGATCGGGCCATGGGCTTCTGCCTCTTCAACAACGCGGCCGTAGCCGCTGCCTGGGCGCTCGAAGAAGTGGACCGGGTCGCGGTGGTGGACTGGGATCTCCATCACGGCAACGGCACCCAGAAGATATTCTACGACAGCGACAGGGTTTTATTCTGCTCGGTGCACCAGGGAAACCTTTTCCCCCGTACCGGATGGATAGATGAGATCGGCGTGGGAAGGGGGAAGGGGTTCACCCTGAATGCTCCGATACGGGAAGGCGCTTCGCTCCCCGATTACCGATCGGTAATGGAGGATGCGTTTGCGAACGCAATAACGAAATTCCGCCCCGACCTGCTCATCGTCTCGGCCGGCGAGGACCCCCTTTGGGACGACCCCGACGGGGGAATGACCCTGATCCCCCCGGACTTCGGGGTGATGACCCGGGTCCTGATGGAGGCGGTCGACGCTCCTCTCGCCCTGGTACTCGAGGGTGGATACGGACCATCGATCGGACCTGCGGTGAACGAGATCTTTGCCGCGCTCGGGGGACGACCCGTGCCGGACAATGGAGGAACCGCCAGGGAAAGCACCCTGCGGATAGTATCCCAGTTAAAAAAGATGATGTTCTGAACAGGGACTTATCCGTGACGCCGGATCCTTTCCTTGTTCCTGCACGAGACCTCGAAACCCGGTATTACGCCCCTGACCACTGGAATTGCGGTCCTGGTGAGATCCGCTACCAGCACACGTTCGGCCTGCTGCCGCAACTCGCCGAGGACCAGTTTCAGATCCCCGTCGATCGAGGGAGTGGACATGTCGGGGAGCGAACCAAGCGCCACGGTGTCCCGGTCGGCAAGGTACCACTGCCGGTTAATCCGTTTCATCCTTTCGTATCCGGTCCTTTCGAGGAAGGCGGTCCGCTCGGGGTTCTCGAACTCCCCTCCGAGCCTGACGCATCTTCGCTGGGCGACCTCGGAGAGCGCTCTCATGGTTGCAAACGCCGGGTCGGGGTGTGCGGCCGAACCCACCACCAGGAGTCCGGGGTCCTCCAGCCGGCGATCGTCGGCGGCCGCGACCACGGTGGGGATACGTGTTCGCCCGGGAAGGATCCAGAGGTGTATATCGATATCCTGGCGGGTGAACCGGGAGAGCAACTCCTCTGCGGCGGAACCTTCGGCATCGAGCATGAGTCCGGGTTCCCTCCCCCTCTCCGCTCGGGACAGGGCGTCCGCCTCGATAACCTCGAGAAGCGAGTAGAGGATCGCTTCATCGCGGACCATACCTGCTGCGAGGCCGAGGGTATCCGAGGAGAAGAGCTGTGTTGCAATCCCCCGGGAATCATAGGGGCAGAATACTGCATTGCCCGGGATGAACACCCTGCTCCCGTCGAGGAGATCATCGGCTTCGAGCCAGTGGAGCTCCTCGCCGAGGGAGAGCGGGCGGGGGAGGATCAGCGTTTCCGGGTCGAGTGCCCGGTGGATGCCGAGGGTCTCGTACGCTGCAAGTTCGAGCGGATCGCCCCGTAACTCTGCGGAAAAACGCTCGACCACGCCCATTATCGCGGCGATCCGGGCATGTTTTTCGTCCGGGGCCGCGCCCAGGAGGAACGGGAACCCGCTTCTCGTCACTCTCTTCCGGTAGGCTGCCATACAGGGGATCCCGACCCTGTCGAACCCGGTAAGGTCGCGGATCTTGAGGACTCCGATCTCGTCCGATATGGGTTCGAGCATTGCCAGGGTGTCGTCCGGATCGACAGCCCTATGGTATTCGGGATCGTCCTTGCCGGTGAGCGAACGCGGCGGTGTCGTCATCGATGTACTATTGGGATAAAAATACCTTTATAGTTTTTAGAAAACCCCCCTATGTATGAATGCCGGGAGCGTCGAAGTCGGGATGAAGGTCCGGTACACCCGGACGGGCACCACGGGCAGGGTGATCGCACTGCAGGAGAATGAAGGAGAGACTTTCGCGGAACTGGACAGCACGCACCTCTTTTACCGGGTCGACCAGCTCGTCCCGGCCGATAAGGCGGGAAAAGCCCGGGAAGCGAACGAGAAGGGGAACCTGGAAAAAATAAAGGAGGAACGGGAGTATTATTCGGGTACCGCCTTCCAGGAGGCGGTATCCCATTCCGATCAAAGCTGCGAAGGCGGAGGTTAATCGGTCACCGGGATGGTGGTCAGTTTCACCGATTCCACCCCTTTCTGGGACATGAGCCGTTCGGCAAGATTTTTCAGCTGCGACCCGTCGCCCCTCACCAGGATCACCTCAAGGCACCGGTCGTGCGTCACGTGGGAGTGAAGCGACGCCTGGATGATCTCCATGAACTCGTGCTGGATGTCTGTGAGCGTGGTGAGAAGCCCGCGTTGCTCATGGTCGTAGATCATGGTGATCACCCCGTGACGTTCGCCTTTCACGTCGGACATCCACTTGTAATAGGTGATGTAGTTCCGGATCGCGTCCCTGATTCCTTCGGACCGGGATGAATACCCTCTCATATTGATAATGTCATCGAATTTATCGAGGAGATTTTTGGGAAGGGAGATCCCTATCCGGGAGAGTTCGTTATCGATGGTCATGGATACCCCGTCAATGTGATCTCTCTTCGCCATTCCTTTATAATGTTTCTAAATTTCGACCAAGGGAGTAATACTTGGTGTTACAGGGGCGGGGGTTGGGGCATCTCCCCGCCCGTTCCGGATCCGGGCCTAACGGGGGATAATTATGAGAAAGGATGGTTCCTGCCGATCTTTGCGAGTATGTATAAGTAGGATGGGTATATAGTATTAAGGAGGTTCGATCGTATTTGCGGGATGTTACAATACCAAGTGTCAACATAGGTGTGGTCGGCCATGTAGACCACGGGAAAACGACCCTGGTCTATGGACTGACCGGATCCTGGACCGACAGGCATAGCGAGGAGATCAAGCGGGGGATCTCCATCCGACTGGGGTACGCGGATGCCGTCTTCTACAAGTGCGAGGGGTGCGAAGGGGCCGATGCCTATACCCCGAAGCCCGCCTGCGACCAGTGCGGCGAGAAAGCCGTCCCGTTCCGTTCGGTCTCTTTCGTGGATGCACCGGGTCACGAGACGCTCATGGCGACCATGCTCTCGGGTTCGGCGCTGATGGACGGCGCCATGCTCGTGATCGCCGCGAATGAGCCGTGTCCCCAGCCCCAGACGAAGGAGCACCTCATGGCCCTCGAACTGGTGGGGATCAAAAATATCGTGATCGTCCAGAACAAGATAGACGTGGTCTCCCAGAAGGATGCGGTCAAGCATTACGAGCAGATCCGCCAGTTCATCAAGGGAACGGTCGCCGAGAACGCCCCTATAATACCGGTCTCCGCCCAGAAGAACATCAATATGGGTGCCCTCATAGAGGCGCTCAACGAGGCGATCCCCGAGCCGGACCGCGACCCCTCTGCGGACCCCCTCATGCTGATCGCGAGGTCGTTCGATATCAATAAACCGGGGAGCAGCTGGAAGGATGTGAAGGGCGGAGTTGTCGGCGGCTCGTTGATCCGCGGTGTCTTAAAAGAGGGAGATGATATCGAGATACGGCCGGGACGGCAGATCCAGGCCGAAAACCGTACCAGGTGGGAACCAATCACCACCAAGATCACCACCATCAATGCGGGGTCGAGAAAGGTGATGGAAGCCACGCCCGGGGGCCTTATGGCCATCGGCACCAAGCTCGATCCCGCGCTCACCAAGAGCGATGCCCTTGCCGGCCAGGTAGCCGGACATGTCGGGGCCCTTCCCCCGGTCTGGGACAAGCTGAAATTCCGTGTGACACTGATGGAACGGGTCGTGGGTGCCACCAGCGAACAGAACATCGAGCCGGTGAAACATCACGAGCCGCTGATGCTCTCGGTGGGGACCGCGGTCACCGTCGGCGTGGTCACCAACACCAAGAAGGAACTCGTGGAAGTGGTCCTGAAACGGCCGGTCTGTGCCGAGCTAGGCGCACGGATCGCGATCAGCCGCCAGTTGGGAGCACGATGGCGCCTGATAGGAATGGGAGTCCTGACAGAGTAGTGATCCTCCTCGATACCAATGCGCTCCTGATCCCGGCCAGGTTCAGGATCGATATCTTTGAGGCGCTGAGAAACCTTATCGGGGCGTATGAACCATTGATACTGAAAGAGGTACGGGCAGAGCTGGAAGGGCTTGCCCGGGGGCGGGGGAAGGATGCTCGCGCAGCCCGCTATGGACTGATGCTCGCAGAACAATGTACGGTGGTTGAGGCAGATGGCGAAGGCTCCGTGGATGACAGGATCGTGTCCTATGCAAAGGCGCACCGCTGCATGGTTTTCTCCGACGACCGGGCACTGAGGAACAGGCTTCTTGACCTTCAAATCCCCGTAATATCCCTTATAGGAAAGCAAAAACTGGATATCATAAGAAGATAGGTGGGTTATGTATTACCGGATGCAACTGGCGGACAAGGTGAGGGTTCCACCCCACCGCCTGGGGGAAGAGCTCTCCCGGGTCATTCTCGACGTGCTTCAGGAACAGCTTGAGGCAAGTATTGACAAGGAGATCGGCATATTCATCGCCATTACCAAGGTGCTGGATATCGGGGAAGGGGAGATCGTCCCCGGCGACGGTGCAGTGTATTACGACGTGGAATTCGAGGCGGTGGTGCTCCGGCTCACCCTGCAGGAGATCGTGGAAGGGCTGACCGTCGAGACCACCAGTTTCGGGGCATTCATCAGCCTGGGGCCCATCGATGCCATGCTCCACGTGAGCCAGATCTCTGACGAGTACATCAACTACGACGAGAAGAACTCCCGTCTGATCTGCCAGGAATCGAAGAGGTTCATTGGAGTCGGCGACCCGGTGAGAGCCAGGGTCGTCACCCTCTCCCTGAACGAACGTGAGCCGAGGGACAGCAAGATAGGGCTTACTATGCGCCAGTCCGGGCTCGGGACGCTGCGGTGGCTGGAAGAGGACCTCGCGAAGGAGAAGGACAAGGAGAAGGAGAAAGGAGGAGAGCGTGGCGGCCATTAAGAAGAAACAGGTATCTGTCTGCCGTGAGTGTCACCGGGTAGTGGACGGAGAGAGCTGTGTGATCTGCGGGACCACCAACCTCTCCACCGACTGGGCGGGCTACCTGGTGATAATCGACCCTGCGCACTCCGACGTGGCGAAAAAAATGAATATCAAGCTTCCCGGAAGATACGCGCTGAAGGTCCGCTGAATGCTCCGCCTCCCCCCGGGACAACGTTCTTTTTTCAAGGCTCCCTTCGGGGTCCTGTTTTTTTCTCTTGACGAAGGAATTCCGACCCTCGCCGGGAAACGGGTATACTCTGTCGGTGACGTGGTCACAGCCCGGCTGATAGATCGGAATATCATGCCGGATGTCGCGATCATCGACGGTCATTCCATGCGCACGCCATGCAACCGCTCCCCCGCGGTCTTCCCCCGGTGTATCCGGGTGAAAAACCCTCCGGGGACCATCACCGACGAGTTGATCGAAGCCCTCGACCTTGCGCTCGCCGACCCTCCCACCCTGATTTACGTGGACGGCGAGGAAGACCTCGCGGTGATCCCCCTGGTCATTGCGGCGGACGAGGGCGGGGTCGTGCTCTACGGCCAGCCGGGGGAAGGAGTCGTGTTCAGGGAAGTGGACGGTACGGCGAAGGAGAAGGCAAAAGAGATGCTCGCGCTCTTTGATCGGATCGACGAGTCGTGACCCCCGTCCCGCGCAGCCCGGGATGGATAACGCTAGGGTATAAATAAATGCACCACGAATAATAAGAGGATATCGATGGAATTTGAGGTTACCAGGGATACCAGAAATGCGCTCCTGAAGCGGAGAGAAGTCGATTTTGAACTCCGTTTCGAAGGGCCCACTCCTTCAAGGATGCAGGTTACCGGAAAACTTGCGGCAATGATGAACGTCGCCGAGAACACGGTCGTGCTTGATACCATGAAGACCCGGTTCGGGGTCATGGAGCTCTCGGGCTCAGCCAGGATCTACGACAGTGAAGAGGAACGGAACAAGGTCGAGCGTGGCTATCTCCTCACCCGCGGAGTCCCGAAGGCGAAGGAAGAAGAGGGTGCATAATGGCGGCAGCCAAGAAAGCGAAGACCCGGTCTGTGGCCCGGAGTTCCTATTACAAAAAGGAAGGCGATAAGGTCGTCCTGGAAAAGAGATTCTGCCCCCGGTGCGGGCCCGGAGTGATCCTCGCGGAGCACAAGGACCGTGTCGCCTGCGGCAGGTGCGGCTATACCGAATTCAAAAAATAAGAATTGAATGCCTGTTTTTGGGCAGATACTGGGGATTGAGGGGACTGCCTGGAACCTCAGCGCCGCTCTTTTTGATACCGATCTTATCGCGCTGTATTCGAAGCCTTACCAGCCACCCCACGGGGGTATCCACCCCCGGGAGGCCGCCCAGGCCCATGCAACCGAGATGAAGGGGGTGATCTCCCGCGTGATCGGGGACTCCTCCCTCATTACCGGGGTGGCCTTTTCCCAGGGCCCGGGTCTCGGGCCCTGCCTGCGGACCGTGGCAACCGCGGCGCGGTCGCTGGCCCTCGCGCTCGGGGTTCCTCTCGTGGGGGTGAACCACTGCGTGGCTCACGTGGAGATCGGCCGGTTCGCGACGGGGTGCGAGGATCCTATCGTGCTCTATGCATCGGGAGCGAACACCCAGGTGATCGGGTACCTCAACCGGAGGTACCGCATCTTCGGCGAGACGCTCGATATCGGGATCGGGAACGCGCTCGACAAGTTCGCCCGGAGTAAGGACCTCCCCCATCCCGGCGGGCCGAAGATCGAGGAACTCGCCCGTGACGGGCGCTACATCGACCTTCCTTACACGGTGAAGGGGATGGACCTCGCCTTCTCCGGCCTGGTAAGCGCTGCACGGGAAACCGGTGCCAGGCTCGAGGACGTCTGTTTCAGCCTCCAGGAGACTGCCTTTGCCATGTGCGTGGAGGTCACCGAGAGAGCATTGGCCCATACAGGGAAGGACGAGGTCATGCTGGTCGGGGGGGTGGGAGCGAACTCCCGGCTGCAGGAGATGCTCGCGACGATGTGCGAAGAGCGGGGGGCATCGTTCCACGTCCCTCCCAGGAAGTACCTGGGGGACAACGGGGCCATGATCGCCTACACGGGAAAGATCATGCTGGAGAGCGGGTATACGCTCGAGCTCGCGGACTCCCAGGTCGACCCATCGTTCCGGTCGGACCAGGTGGAAGTGACCTGGAGGAGGGATGTCCCTGAGAAGGAACACCGACCCGCACTCGACTTGATGACCGAGGCGAGGGGGGCCGAAGCCGTGGTCGCCCTCACCCCGGACGAGGCGATCAAGACCCGGGTGTCGAAGGGCTACCGGGTTCCCGGGCTCGATTCGAGGTTGATCACCGAGCGGACCCGGGCGGAGGCCCGGCTTATCGCCATGGCCCGGAGGGCCGGGGTGCCGACGCCGCTTATCCGGGACGTCCGTGCGGACACCATCGTCATGGAGCGGGTGAAGGGGACGCTCCTTCGAGATGCCCTGGAAGAGGACCACCTTGAAGAGACGGGAAAGACCGCAGGGAAGCTCCATGGAGCGGGGATCATTCACGGGGACCTGACCCCGAGCAATATTATCCTCCGCGGCGGCCGCTGCGTCCTGATCGATTTCGGACTGGCATACTATTCGAGCGAGGTCGAGTCCCGGGGGGTGGACGTCCACGTCCTGTTCCAGACCCTGGAGAGCACGACGGACGGATACCCTTCCCTGAAGGAGGCATTCTCCCGGGGCTACCGCGCCGCGTTTCCGGAAGCGGGGGCAGTTCTCGAACGGGAACTGGAGATCGAACGCCGGGGGAGGTACCTGTGAACCTTACCGTGGTTACCAGCAACCCCCACAAGGCGGAAGAAGTGGCGTCGTTCTTCGGCGGCACCCTTACCGTGACACATGTCGCACTGGAATGCCCCGAATACCGTGACGACGACGTAGGAAAGATCGCCATGCAGAAGGCGGAATTCGCCTGGTCCGCCCTGAAGACCCCCCTGATCGTGGATGATACCGCGTTTTCCATCAGTGCCCTGAATGATTTTCCCGGGCCCTATGCGGCCTACGTATTACGCACCCTCGGCAACCGGGGAATCCTCAAGCTCATGGAGGGGGAACCCGATCGGGATGCGAATTTCGAGACCGCTATCGCCTACGCGGACCATCGGGGGATCAGGGTCTTTAAAGGAAGGATCGAGGGACGAATCGTGGACCCGCGGGGGAGCTGCGGGTTCGGGTACGACCCGATCTTCGAGTGGAAAGGGAAAACCCTGGCGGAACTCCCGATAGAGGAAAAAAGCAGTATATCCCACAGGGCCAGGGCGCTCGGGGCTTTCAGGGACTGGTTCCTCTCCGGCGACCGGGAACGGGAAGATAGGTAACCGTTAATACTGAATATGACATTTTATATAAGACAGGAAAGTGGTGTATAAGAATGGCAAGATTCCCTGAAGCAGAAGCACGGACGTTGAATGTGAAGATCTGCATGCGCTGCAACGCCCGGAATGCGATGCGCGCGACCCGCTGCCGGAAGTGCGGGTACCAGAACCTTCGTCCCAAGAATAAAGAGCGCAAGGCCTGATCACTCAGGCACTATAGAACGTAACTTTTTTCCCTTTCTGGCTGTACTGGCCCTGGAATGTTTCGATGTTTCTCTTATAGCCGATGCGATCCACGAACCCGAGTCCTCTCAAACGTTCCCTGACCCTCATGACGTCCTCTTCGTCACGCCAGTCCGGGGTATAGACATAGATCACCTTCATATTGTCCCGGGAGTCGGGGTTCGGTTTTGCGGTGCTCACCTTCGCGGATATCCCGAGCTCACCACGCCAGGTGGCATCACGGACCTTCTTCCAGGCGTCGTCGACTTCCTCGGGGGGGAGGAAGATGAGCCATTTTCCCGCGAGTTCGTCCTGGATTGCCTCGGGGGCAACGCCGGGAGCGTCCTGGACGATCCAGTACATCTGCGTCGTCATGCTGGGAGTGACTCCTTCGCCCTCCCGGATAAGTCCATAGATGGTATCGGTGTCGGTAAAACGGGAAAGGAGGGCCTCCGCGAGCTGGGGGTACTCTCCCGAAAACCGGTCGAAGATCTGGTCGAACTGCATACGGAAGTCGGTGTTCCCCTCCACCAGCAGGTAGAGCGCCTCCCCCCGGGCCCGGAGCTCCTGGTTCAGCATCAGCTCGAACAGTCCGTATGCTACATCGGCCAGTGCATCCGGCTCGACATCGCTCATGTGTACTGAATTGAAGGAATCGGCAAAAAAAGGTTATGTTTGAAGAATCAGCCGCGAAGCTGTTCAAGAACGATGGAAGCGGCCTTCTCGCCAGAGAGAAGCATGCCCCCGAAGACCGGCCCCATCCGGTTCTCGCCCGAGACCGCATTGGCCGCCATCCCGGTGACGATCAGACCCGGGTAGACCTCCCTCGTATGGGCAAGGATCCTGGACTCGGCGCGATCGGCCCACATGAAGCCTTCACCCTTCACTTCGAGCCCTTTCCCCTTCTTTGCCACCAGTCTCGCCACTACCGCGTCGTGGCCGGTCGCGTCGACGGCATAACGGCAGCCGAGGGTAAGAGGATCGACGTGCAAACCCCCCATCTCGACAGCAGTCCAGTTGATCACAAGACCGCTTACTCTGCCGTCATCCTTGATCATCACGTCTTCCACCGAGGTGAGGTTAAAAAACTCGGCACCGGCCTCGCAAGCCGCGGCGGTAAGTTTCGAGACCGATTCGACCGAGGAGGCGACGTAGTATCCCTCATCATACCTCCTGGAGCGTATCCCGAAAAGGTCCAGCAGTCTCTTCGCCTCTTCCTGGACAACGATCCGGGGAAACATCATTCCACCGCCCCACATTCCACCACCGATGGAGAGCTTCTTCTCTATGACTCCCACCTTGAGTCCCTCTTTCCCAAGGAGGGCGGCGGCGGCCAGGCCCGAAGGTCCCCCTCCCACCACCGCCACATCCATCTCCATATAGTCGAGGAGCAGGTCCATCTGGGTGGCAACGATGGCCCTGCTAATGGTAATCTCGTTCAGTTCCATCCGGATCACTTCCTAAGATCTTATTCCGGAACGGTATTATAGTGATTCCAAGTAGCCCCGGGCATACCCGCCGGTCCCGGCGGGAGTCTGCAGTGAGCAGTCATGACAGGCGGGGGCCGTTTTGCTCGCGCACCTCCCGGGCCGTGGGACACCAGGGTCCCAAACAGCCCCTGATTCCGGATTATTTTCCGTTATTTCCGGAATCCGGAATGGTATCGAGAGAATGTTTATCAGCCTGATCTCATATAGATCTAAATTATGAAATGGAAGCGCGACTGGGGCCTCACCATGAGGATCTGGCTCACAATGTTCCTGCTCTTCCTGGTGTACCTCGTGTTCATCGCAGTCCTGGCGTACCTGGGGCTGGGGCTGCCGTTCCTCATCGGGATTGTATTCGTACTGGCGTTTGTACAGTATTTCTTCTCGGACAAGCTGGTACTCTGGAGCACGCGGGCGAGAGTCGTAGCACCCGACGAATACCCTGAACTCCACCGGATGGTGGAACGGCTTGCCGGCGAGGCAGGTATCCCTAAACCCCGGGTAGCAGTCATGCAGAGCCCGGTCCCGAACGCATTCGCGACCGGCAGGAGCCCGAAGCACGCGGTGGTCGCGGTCACCGACTCTATCCTCAGGCTCCTCTCGCCCCGGGAGCTCGAAGCCGTGCTCGCACACGAACTCTCCCACGTGAAGAACCGGGATGTGCTCACCCTCACCCTGGCCAGTTTCCTGGCCATGCTCGCCGCCCTGATCATGAACAATTTCATCTTCGCGGCGATGTTCTCCCGTGAACGCGACAGCCCGTGGATCATTGCGGGTATCGTGGCCATCATCGTGTACTTCGTCAGTCAGCTGCTCATACTGGCCCTCTCGCGCTACCGTGAGTTCGCGGCGGACAGGGGAAGCGCCTATATCACCCGGAGCCCGAGGGACCTCATCACCGCCCTGCAGAAGATCTCGAACAAGATGGATTACGTCCCCCCGCAGGCCAAGCAGCAGGTCGAGACGGCGAATGCCTTCTTCATCATCCCGGCGCTCTCGGGGAGGACGCTCATGGAGCTCTTCTCCACCCACCCGCCGCTCGAGAAGAGAATCGCGAACCTGGAAAAAGTCGAGCTTGAACTGCGGGGTTACTGATTCCGGGGGGAGTAACCCGCCCCCTTTTTTATTTTTTTCCGTGCCGTCCCTGCGATGTATGCCTGCCACCGGATCCGGCACTCCTGAGGGCAATGAGAAAGTAATAATAGATCTCTTCGCCAAATTATCAAGGCACATTCGCATCGATGGTCTAGTGGCATGACTTAGGCCTTCCAAGCCTATAGCCCGGGTTCAATTCCCGGTCGATGCATTTGGGCTCGTGGTCTAGCTGGTCATGACGTCGCCTTCACACGGCGAAGATCTCGTGTTCGAATCACGACGAGCCCATCATCTGTTTTTCCGGAACCTGTTAGGCTTATGTGAACGTACCGCACATCGGGTACGAGCCCGAAGGGAACGACACGATGGTATTCCGCTGTATCAACAACCTTGGCGACAGGTTTGCCATAAAAGACGGCACTCCGGAGGAGGTGAACCGCTATATCAGGACTCATTGCAGCGAATTCGTGGAGATCCCCCCGGACGTCGTGATCTTTCGTGAGACCAGGATCAGCCTCGCCTGCCCTATGCTGGTCGGTCTGGATGAAAAATCCGGGAAAATCTATCTCCCGTTCTCCAAACGGTGCATGGGGACATTCCTCGTCGAGATCGATGCCAGGAAGGAAGAATTCTCTTTCTTCCGGGACCAGGTCGGACGCATAGAAGAGTCCCTGGATGCCGGTTGCGGACCCGGCCGCTCTTCCCCGGAGAAGGTTGCCGGGGCACCCGAAAAGAATATCAAAAGGGTTGGCAGGACCTCCGGGTCAAAATAGTTAAGTAATCTCCGCAGGGAAAGATACTCGTCCACCGGGAAGTGAGAGTGGAGAGCATATGGCCGATCTCATCGCAGACCTTGAATTTCTGGCACTGGCCGTGACCTCTGTCCTGGCGATCATGAACCCAGTAAGCACCGCGGCGGTCTATTCTGTGCTCACGGAGGAGACCCCGGAAGCGGACCGTATCAGGGTGATGAAATCCGCAATGAAACTCTCCCTGTTCGTCCTGATCTTTTTCGCCCTCACCGGACAGTTGATCTTTTCCATCCTGGGCCTGACGCTCCCGGCCTTCAAGATTGCCGGAGGGATACTGCTGGTGGGGGTAGCGTTCTCCATGCTTAACCCGAAAATTACAGAGTACTCCGCGGACCAGCTCGAGAATATCGCGGTGGTCCCCCTCGCGTTTCCGCTCACCTGCGGGGCAGGGACGATCACCACGGTGATCCTCCTTACCTCGGAGGCCACGAATGTCCCCCAGCTGGTGTCCGTGTACGTGGCGGTGATATTCGCCATCATCGTCTCGTACCTGGCGATGAGCTATTCGCATCTCCTGTTCAGGTTCGTCGGTCACCACGAGATGAAGGTCATTCCCCGCCTGATGGCGGTCTTCGTCCTCGCGATCGCCGTCCAGTTCATCATCAACGGTACGGGGGAGGCGCTCCCGCAGATCCTCTCCGCAGGTTTTCCTTCTCTTGCCGGCATGAAATAATCCCGGTTCTTGGATTGTATTACCCACGCCCGTCGTCCTTCCCATAAGAGCGTTTGATCTCCAAGGACGAGGCGGGGGACATCCGAAAAGGGAAATGCAAATAAAAAAATCATGGAAAATGGGGCGACATGCGAAATTCCGGTCAGATACGGATACCGCAATAGGAACCTTCGACAGGATAATATTTCTTGAGCACCGAAGCTTAACCTGAGAACTTTAAATGCCAGGATTGTGTATTTCCCGCGGCGCGAGAATTTTATCAGTTTTTATGGTGGTGCTCCTCGCGGGAACCATGGTGATGCCTGTCGCAGCCACGACCCAGATGGAAGAGTCCGTCACCCTGGTCCAGACCGGGAACGACCTGCTGGTCCAGGGGAGGTACGGGGATGCCCTGATCGCGTTCGACAGTGCGATCGAGAAGGACCCGTACAGCAGCCTGGCATGGAACGGGAGAGGTATGGCGCTCCTGAAGATGGGTGCGGTCAAAGGAGCCCCGGAAGCCTTCAAGAAAGCGGTGGAGATTGACCCCTATTATGTGACCGCCTGGGATAACCTCGGGGATTCGTACACCTACCTGGGCAGCTGTAACGATGCGATCGACGCCTATGACAGGGCGATAGCGATCAATCCGAACGATCTTTATGCAATGGTCCATAAAGGGATGTGTCTCCAGGAACTGGGAAAACCCGACGAGGCCATGCAGCTCTATGGGGATGTCGTCAGGCTCGCTGATTACGAGGTCCGGAAACACCCTAACGACGCCCGCTATGATGCCCGGATATGGGCGAACAAGGGGGATGCTCTCTACCGTCTTGGCCGGTACCAGGAAGCGATGGATGCGTACTCGGTGGCTCTTCAGATCAACCCCAAGATGGAACAGGCACTCAGCGGCAGGAAAGCGGTAGAGACGGTGTTCAAGGTGCCGTCCCAGACCCCCGGAGGGGTTCCGCCTCCGCTGGAGTCGCTTACCCCTACCCCCTCGCCGACCCCCTCTGCGCCGGTCTCCTGCCTGCCGGTATGCGGTGCGTTAGGTATTCTTCTCCTCATATACTGCCGGAGGACCGGGAAATACCGGTAGTCCGCAGCAGCCGGGGTCGTCCTGCCGACCTCCCCCGTGCAGGGCACCCACCAGAAACCCGGGAGTGACCGTTTTGTTTTATCACCTGATCCTGACCGATTCGTGCAATCTGTGCTGTTCGTATTGCAGGGGAAAGGCATTCGCGCTCGAGGATGAAAGCCCCGGCGCCGTGGATGTTGATATCGGGCTTCCGCCGGACTTCGATCTCGACCTCGGAATTCTTTTCAGGTTCCTTGGGAAGGACCCGGACGCCGTGCTGACCTTTTACGGAGGAGAGCCGCTTCTCCGGGACGACCTGGTCCGGCAGATCATGGACCGCGCCCCGGTGAAGCGGTATATGATCCAGACGAACGGCCTCCGGCTCGACCGGCTCGGGCCGGAGTATCTCATGAGGTTCGAGACAATTTTGGTCTCACTGGACGGATCCCCCGACCTTACCGACCGTAACAGGGGCGAGGGGGTCTACCGGCGGGTAATGCGGAACGTCCAGGCGCTCCGTGACTGCGGCGCTCAGGGTGAACTTATCGCCCGGATGACCGTGACCGAGACGACCGATATCCACCGGGAGGTGCAGTTCCTCGCGGACAACAACGATTATTCGTTCGGTTCGATCCACTGGCAGATCGATGCCAATTTCTGGGCGGATTACCGTCAACGTAGCTTCCGCGAATGGGTGGAGACGAGTTACAACCCGGGGATACGACTGCTCGTCCGGGAATGGGTGGAAAGGATGCAGGATGAAGGAAGTGTGCAGAAATGGTACCCGTTTCTCGGGACCGTCCGTGACCTCCTGGCGGATCGTCCCTCCCCCCTGCGGTGCGGAGCCGGGCATTCCAACTACACGATCCTTACCGACGGGCATATCGTCCCGTGCCCGGTGATGATAGGGATGAAGAAGTACTACCTTGGACATGTCGCCGTGTCGGACCCCCGGGACCTTCCCCGTTTCGAATACGACCGGAATTGTGAAGGGTGCGGGATCTCCTCGTTCTGCGGGGGGAGGTGCCTTTACGCAAACCTGGTGAACCCCTGGCCGCCGGACCACCGTAAAATCGTCTGCAGCACCGTGCAGAACCTCCATGATGCCCTGCGCACCGAGATCCCCAGAATTAAGGAACTTATCTCCGGGGGGGTCCTGCGGGAAGAGGATTTCCAGTATACCCGGTACAACGGTTGCGAGATAATCCCCTGATTCGGGGTAATGGATATCCGACCATCGCCGTTTGCACCTGATCGACCCTTTCCGGAAACCCGCCCGGATACACCTGCGATGCATTGCCGTGTTCGCCCGGTTCTTTCACAGGGGCAGGGGCCCGTTTATCTCCCGCATCCGTGCTGAAATATTCGGCCCCGGGGCCCAGGGAGAAAAAAGGTCAGAATGCCGGCCCCGAGCCGTATATCGGACCAAGGGGGGTGACAGAGATCAGGGTGGCGATGAAATACATCGCAATGAGGATAAGGACAATGATAACAATGGCAATCGCAATAACGACCGCGGCGATTGCTTTTGCCGTGGAGATCTCCTGCAGTTCCCGTACGCCGAGGATCCAGAGCACGAAACTCCAGACAATCCCGATGATACTCACAAACGGTATCCAGCCCAGCAGGAGGTACGGCGTATTCCCGTAATACACCGCATTGACGGTCTGGAGTATCCCTTTCCTTCCGCCGAGGACATACACCCAGAGATGGAGCCAGAGCCCGAAGACAAACCAGAGCACGATGCTGACGACGATCGAATAGATGAAAACGAACGCGGGTAACATCGCCCCTATTGGGCCGGGCAGTCCGAGGAACATTCCGGCGGCTCCGATTATTGCGGCGATAACCGTGGACAGAGCCGCGTAAATGATGACCAGGATGATATAGTAGGTAAAGGAGGTGCCGAAACTGTCCCCCCTGGACTTCCGGAACGCTTCGACCGGGTTTTGCAGAAATCCCCTGACCCTGTCGATGAAATCTGTTGTCATATCCCTACCTCATCGCACCGGCTTAAAAAATAATCGCCGGGATTTCAGGTTCTTCCCTTGAACAGGGGAGAAACCAGGAATTCTGACGGAGAAATTGCCGTTGCACGCGGGCCGTGAATTCTCTCCCGGTACGCTGACATGCAGACACGGGCGGGCTTCTGTCCAATAACGAAGGCATATCAGAAGGAAGCCATCATTCCTGTACTGGCATGGAGAAATCGTATGAAGTACGGGTTATGAAACCCGGCGAGGTGGACCTTGCACTGTCGTGGGCCGAACAGGAGGGTTGGAACCCCGGGATCCACGACGGCGAATGTTTCTACCGGATCGATCCCTCGGGTTTTTTTATCGCCGAAACCGGCGGGAAGCCGGTGGCCACGGCGGTCGTGGCGAATTATTCCTCTGAATTCTCATTCGGCGGACTTTTCATCGTCCATCCTGAATACCGGGGAAAGGGCGCCGGAACCTGCATCTCCCGCCACGCAATGGCCCATGCAGGAACGCGGAACCTCGGGATCGACGGGGTGCTGGCCATGCAACCCAAATATGCAGAGAGGGACGGGTTTATCTTCGCGTACAGGAACAAGCGTTTTGAGGGGCGGGGCGGGGGAGATGTCCCGGAAGGCCTCGTACCCGGCAGGGAGGTTTCCTTCCGGGAGATCGACCGCTTCGACCGCGACCATTTCCCCGCTCCCCGCTCTCCATTTCTGGAAGCCTGGCTATCGCAGGCCGACAGCCGGACCCTGGTAGAGTTTGGAAAGGACGGAAGTGTTGCAGGGTTCGGGACAATCAGGACCTGTTTTTCCGGGTTCAAGATTGGACCCCTCTTTGCCGGAGGCCCGGAGGCGGCGGACAGGTTGTACCGGGGTCTGGCAGCATATGCACCCGGCCTCCCGGTCTTCCTCGACGTTCCCGAACCGAACCGTGACGGGATTCTGCTCGCCGCCCGCTACGGAATGGAACTGGTGTTCGAGACCGCGAGGATGTATACGCGGAATGTCCCCGACCTCCCCCTCCGGGAGATCTTCGGAGTGACGTCCTTTGAGATGGGGTGACCTGTCACTTATGGTAGGGCTGTCCGGTCTTAATCCGGAATGCCCGGTAGATTTGTTCAAGCAGGATCAACCGGCACATCTGGTGGGGAAACGTCATCCTGGAGAGCGAGAGGCGCACTTCCGCACGAGAAAGGACCTGGGGAGAAAGCCCGAGGCTCCCCCCGATCAGGAACGCTACCCTCCCTTTTCCCTCTATCTCGAGCGTGCCCAGGAACCCGGCAAGCTCCCCGCTCGTCCATTCTTCCCCGTCCGGGGTAAGGGCGACGGTGACTGCAGGCTCCCGCAACGCCGCGAGGATGCGTTCGCCCTCCCGTTCGAGGATCGTCCGCACCTCCGAAGGGGAAGCCCTCGGAGGGACCGCCACTTCTGAAATCTCCGCGATGGAAAGATCGGCATAGGGGCGTAATCTTTTGACATACTCCTGGATTCCCTCGAGCAGGTATGACTCCCTGATCTTCCCCGCGGCGACGATCTGGATCTGCATTGCGGTCATGGTACGTTATCCCTGACGTTGAAGGTATTCCCCGGGTGCGATGATACCACCGAACAGATCCTTCCACTTTCACCCCGCGCATGGCGTTCGTTTAAAAAGGGACTCATCGAGGTAATGAATAGGGAGGCAGAGGAAAACCCCCTCTTCCACAGGAACGCAACGGAAGATTCCGGCCTCCTGTCTGCAGCACCCAGACCTTGAATGGTTCAGGTAAACCCTGGCGAGGGTTTGCCACCCTCTTTTCGATCTGACACTCCAGGGAAAATGCTCCCTGGCAGCCATACCCATTATGTATTCTAAGGGGTGAACTTCTCAGCAGACATGATCGGGAAGAGACGTGTTCTCGCCGTGTGTGCACTGCTCCTGCTTATGGGCCTGATGGTCCAGACGGTATCCGCGGTGCTCCCGGTTCCGGGGTCGATCGATCGTCCGGGGCCGCGGATAGGCGGAGGTATAGGGTATTACCGGATCAATTGCAACGTGGATGGTGCCACCGTGTTCTTTGACGGGGTCTACCAGGGAATGATACGCCTGGGGATGCTGCTCGCCAGGGTGTATACCACCGGAACCCCGTACAGCACGATCGAGGTGACGGCAAAGGGCTACACTACCTACAACGAACCCCTCCCCGGCACGCCCCTTGCGGGAAAGATCCTTGACATCGACGTAGTGATGACCCCTGCCGACGGAGAATCGGGCGGGGGATCTTCCGAAACCCCCCAGGATACCGGAACGAAATTCCAGGAACTGAGGGACAGGCTCCTTTCGCGGTACCGTTAACGCGGGGCAGGAAAAACCCCGTCCTCTCTTTTCTTCTCCTGCGTGGATGCCCGGGGGAGTATCCTGAGCCGAGGGACCGGGTTTTTATGAAGGGATAGCGTCCATAAACCTTTTGTTACGTTTTTCCGGTGTAACAGAACGGATGTCCGTGTGCTCCGTGAAACCCGGGCGAAAACTTTTTTATGCCAGCCGCCACTTCACCTCGTATCCTTCGGGAGGAATTTCCGGATGCAGGCGAAGACGATTGACCTGATAAAAAAGTTCGAGAACGACCACGATGTCACCATCGACCCGCACGAGCAGGTGAACTGGTGGGACGTGACCGTGTGGATGACCAAAGTGGTGAAGAGCCCTCGCATATGGGGAAGGAAGTTCATCACCACCCCTACCGCGGGGGGAGAGGTCCTGGTGATCCGAAGTCCCCAGAGCAGCGAGATCTATACCCGGGAATCTTGGGGAAAGATCGATTCGTTCGATGCGTTCGTCGGGAAGGTGCTCGAGAGGATAACCAGCTCCCCCCTCGAGGAAGACGAGGAATGTGCGTGCGGGCTGAATGTACCGGAAGCAGGGAGACCCCGGTGAACACGGAAATCATCCCGCATCTTGTGTGATTACCTTTTCAGGACGCGATCAGATCAACGGGTTTAATTTCCTGAAATGTGCCCGGCCGGTCAGGAAAGCGCGATCGAGGGAACGGTCTTTGCGATCCCTTAATTGTTCGGCAATCCACGGTCGATTTTGGCTCCCGCGATCCTCGAACCGGTAGGGAAGCGTCTTTTTAAAATCTTCCTCATTTTAAAACGGTATCTCCTATAGATTCCCGGAATTTTAGGCAATATATTTCATATCAGGCAGCGAACCGGAAATTATGGGCCTTCGGTCGATAAATCTTCCCGGGATAGGGACCAAGTATGAACTGGAAACTGAGAAGAACGATCTGATCGCGATATTCTTTTTGAAAAGCGGCAACATCCAGATGTATACGCTCCCCCATGACACCCCTCAGCCAAGCGTGGTGGAGTTTTCACCGGGGGAGGCACGAAGGCTGGGGACCATACTCTCGGGGGCGATCATGGAGGCCGACCGGGAGAGTGTCGAGATCGCATTCTCGGCCCTGTCCGATCTCCGGATCAGCGTCCACACCTTCGTGTTCGGGAAGAAGATGGCCGGTAAAAGCCTGGAAGATCTCCAGGTGAGGGCAAAGACCGGGGTAACCATAATCGCCGTCTCCCGGGGAGACAAGAACGTAATTAACCCGCCTCCCAGTTTCGTGTTCCAGGCAGGGGATGCCGTGGTCGCGATAGGAGAGACGGACCAGCTGAAAAAGTTCGAGCGTGAAATACTGGTGGGGTAATGGAAGGCATCGTCCTTGCCTTATTCGTCTGCCTGATACTCGCGCTCATCACCAAGCGGCTTTCCCTCCCCTCGATACCTTTTTACATCCTGGCGGGGCTGCTCCTGGGCCAGAGCGGACTACAGCTGGTGGCTTCCGACGCGGTCTCCCAGTTCCTGACCCAGCTCGGGCTGCTCTTCCTGCTCTTCTTCCTGGGACTCGAGATCAAACCGGACCGTATCTGGCACAACCAGTCGGCAATACTCCAGAGCGGGTTAATAGACCTCCAGATCAACGGCCTCATAGGTTTTCTCGCCGCGTATGCGCTTGGATTCACCCTCTTTGACTCCATCATCGTCGCTGCGGCGTTCTTCATCAGCAGCACCGCGATGGCGGTCACCTCCCTGATAGAGAACAAGAAGCTCCTGATGAGGGAGTCGGAGACGATCGTCTGGCTGATGATCTTCGAGGATATTGTCCTGATAATCTTCCTGGCCTTCATCGGGACCACAACCGAGCACCCCCTGATAATCCTCGCCAAGATCCTTGTCGTGCTCGGGGCGATCATCGCCATCACCCATTACGGGAAACGGTATATCATATCAGTCCTTAAAAGGGACGACGAACTCCCCGTGCTCCTCACCTTCTCGGCCGTGCTGGGTATCGCCGCCCTCGCGGTGTCTATCGGGATCCCCGAATCCTTCATGGTCATCGCATTCGGGACGATCCTCGGCACCATCGATCCCATCGCGTTCGAGCTTCACTCACGCCCGTTCAAGGACGTGTTCCTGGTGGTCTTCTTTGTCTTCTTCGGGATCAGCGTCGATATCTTCGCAGGAGGGGTCTCGATCCTCGCGATCATCGCGGTGAGCCTGCTGGCAATAGGGAGTAAACTCCTCTCGGGGATCGCCATCGGGAAAGTCATACATAAGAGCTCATCTTCCGGTGTAGAGATATGGTCGAATACCATCGGAAGGGGAGAATTTTCCATTGCAATCGCGGCGTTGTACGGGTCTGCGGTGGTATCGGGCACCATCGCAGCGATGGTCATCGTCACCTCCATCGTGGGCGCGTTCGTCGCAAAATACAGCCAGAACCTGCAGGGTGCGATGCGGAAAATGAAAAAAGGGCCGCCGGCACCCGCCCTTCCGCAAGTCCCGGCCCCTGCGGAAGAAGCCTGAAAAAAAAATTATTCCAGGATGGAGCGGACGGTCAGGAAGACCGGCCCCCTCACGTCCACTTTCCTTTTATTGTCGGTGATGGACCGCATGGCATATTCTTCGATTCTCAGGTTGATGTCGCTCGGCAGCTTGGCCATCTTCACCTGGACGAGGACCGGGTTGCCGCAGCGTGCACCTTCCTCGATGCGTGATGCGGCGAGGGCCGCAACCGCCCCGAGGTAGGAGATCCCCGCGGGAACCCCCTTTTCCCGGACTTCTTTCCATTTCTCGTTGTCCGGGACGCCGAGCACCGATCCGTTGTACACAAAGAGTTCGTTTCCGCAGGCAGGTCCGCAGAGCCTGGCGTTCTCTTCAGGCTCTTCCACAAAGACCCGAAGCTCGCGCCCGGCAATCGCCCCCTCGAACGCGAGAAACGAGCAGGGACCAGTGGCGGAGCCATTCGTAGTCGCAGTCGTTGTGATCGCCTCTGCCAGCCGGAGACCCTCCGGGCTCCCCGGGTCTTCCCGGTAGTGGATCGCCCGGGCGATCTCCAGGTCCGAGAGCTCCCTGGGGAAAAACTGGGGGTGGGTGAGCTGGCGCACGTCCGAAGACTGGTAGGCGATCATCGCCAGCCGCTCGACTCCCATCCCCAGGTTCATCACCGGGATCCCGATCCCGTACTCTGAGAGGGCTGATGGCGAATAGAGCCCGAATGTCGCCACTTCTACCCAGCCGTGGACCGGATGGCGTGCGTAGACCTCGGTCTGGGTATCCGGCATGTAGTACTTGGAACGTTTTTCGTCGGGCCTGAACGAGAAATCCGTATACCCGAACGCGGAGAGCAGCGCATGGCTCACGGCTTTTCCGTCCTCGATGGTCACGTCCTCGCCCGCGACCACGCAGGACGCCGAGTGGTAGCTCATCAGTCTCGTCGGGCCTTCCTCCTGCTCCCTCCGGAAGCAACGGTCGATCGAGAACATGCGGATCGGCAGGGGGCTCCTGTCCCAGATCGCGGAGAGGGTCATGAACCACCCGCTGGTCATGTGGCTCCGCAGGGTGTTCCGTGAAGATTTCGGGGTGAGCTCCCGGAACGCCCGGAAGACCCGCTCGTAGATCTCTACCGTCAGTCCGTCGTCGATCCCCAGGGCCTCGGAGGTCGCGTGGACAAGGTCGTCGCCGTCGATCGCCGATTTCTTGTAGGACTGCAGGATCTCGCGGAGCCGGTCCTCTTCGTCCTTCGATACCGGCTTCCCGGTTATGGTCGCAATGCCCTCCAGCTCCTCCTTCCCGATCCCCTGGTTCGGCCGCTCCAGCCCCCCGAGATAAAACACCCTGTCGAGAACGGCGCTCGCTTCCGGCCCGAACTGACGGTAAATCTCCTGCTCCTCGACGATGAGAGGGTTCGATGCCTCATCGAACCCAATGGCGAGATAGACCTCCCTGAGCCGCTGCACCGTCTCGAAGACCGGGTGAGGGCGAGCCCTGCGATAGGCGAGGCGGGGGTAGTGTTCTTCCCCCCGTGCCGGGGTGAGGACGCCGGGGCCCTCGTGCCATGCCCGTTCGAAGTTCTCCCTGGAGAGATCCCTGAAATAGTTCACATCAAATCTCATGATTCCCGCTCCAGGCAGACCACCCTGCTCGCCCGGTTCTCATCCGCGACCCTGTAATCGCACTCTGCGGCGATCTGTCCGGCAAACGCCTTTACCTGCTCGTGCCCCGGCATATTATCCCTTTTCAAACGTTTTCTACTGTATCCGAGATACATATATCCCTTCACCTCTACGAACCGGGCTCCTGAGTCCTGGATCATCCTGGCATACTTTTCAGGGCTCTTGTTGTTTTCTCCTCCGACAAGGGTGACCCGGATCGCCGACCGTTTCGATCCCAGGAGTCCGAGACTCTCCATGAGCCTTTCCCATGAATCCTCTCTCGGTCTGCAGAGGGCACGGTAGGTATCGGGGTCGGGTGCGGCGAGGGAGACGTACAACTGGAACGGGTCGCACTGCTCCAGCACCCATGGGCGGGTCCCGTTGCTCACCAGGAACGTCGTGTATCCCCCGGCATTGAGCGCATGGATCAGGCCGGGGAGGGGTTCGTAAAGGGTCGGTTCCCCGGAGAGCGAGATCGCGACGTGCCGCGGTGCCAGCGCCTCGGCGAATTTTTCGTGTGCCACGTAGGGGGACACCTTATATCCCGACAGTGCCTTCTTCTGCAGCCGGGCGAGGGCCCCGATAATGAGCTCCGGGGGGCACTCCTCTTCCTCTGTCACCTCGTGCTCCATCGACCGCCAGCAGAACAGGCAGCGCTGGTTGCATCGGAGGGTAGGCGTCATCTGGACACAGCGGTGGCTCTCGATACCGTAAAACTGGTGCTTATAGCACTGGTCTCCACCTTTCAACGCCTTCTTGCACCAGAGGCAGGGTTTTACCGCGGCAGAGGAGCCGGGGAGGACGAACTGGTACCCCTGCCTCTTCAAGGCGTCACATGGTCCGGAGGGCATCGATCCCCAGGGTCCCGAGGGCTTCCTGCAGCGTGTTCTGCGTGGCCTTTACCAGGGTGAGCCTGCTCGCCCGGGTAATCCCCTCGCTCTTCAGCACCGGTTCGTAATGATAGAACGCGTTGAACAGATCGGCCAGGTCCCTGGCATAGGTTGCGAGCATATGGGGCTTGAGCTCCCCGGCGACCTTCTCCAGGACAAAGGGGAACCGGGCGATCTGTTTCGCGAGTGCTATCTCGCTCGGGCTCGCGAGCTCGAAGGCGGGCTCGAACGCTCCTGCTTTCTCGAGGATGCTGCAGGCACGGGCATGAGCATACTGAATGTACGGCCCGCTCTGCCGCTCGAAGTCGAGCGCTTCTTTCCAGTCGAAGACCGTGCTTTTCTCCGGGGATATTTTCACGATATCGTAGCGTATCGCGCTGATTGCCACAGATCTCGCGATCTGCTGCCGTTCCTCCTCGGGAAGTTCGGGGCGCCTTACGGTCACCTCATGGAATGCCCTGGCGGTCACCTCGTCCATCAGCTCGTCCGCCGAGACGAACTTCCCCGCCCGGGTGCTCATCGACCCTTCAGGCAGCGAAACGAACTCGAAGTAGACGATCTCGGGGTACTGCTCCCCGATAAGTCTGAGGGTTGCGATCAGCTGCCCCCCGATAAGCTTGTGATCCGCTCCGAGCACATCGATCATCCGCCCGAAGTTCCTCCCCTTCCAGATGTGATAAGCGAGGTCGCGGGCCGCATAGACCGAGGTCCCGTCGCTCCTCCGGAGCACATACTCCTTCTCGTAGCCGGCCTCCGTGAGGTCGACCCAGAGCCGGTCGTCCTGGTGGACCTCCTTCATGTGGGAGATCCGGCCTAGCAGGCGGTCGGTATCCCCGTTCCGGACGAAATCGCTTTCCCATACGAACCTGTCGTGGCGCACGTTGAGCCGGGCCATGGTGACCTTGAAGCCGTCGAGACACTCGGTCACCGCCCCGCGGAACAGCCTGACGGTTGCCGGATCGCCCTTTTCCACCTGCTGCATGAGCCTGTCGACGGATGACACGATCTCCGGGTCCGCCTCCAGCGCCCGGTTGGCGGCGATATAGATCCGGGCCACGTGGTGGTCGCCCTTCTCATCCGGTGCGGGTTCGTTCGGGAGGTTCGTGAATCCCCAGGCCACGATGGCGATCTGCCGTCCCATGTCGTTCACGTAGTACTGCACCTCGAGCGCATGGCCGGCCTTGCGGAGGCACCGGGCAAGGGTATCTCCGATGATGGAGTTCCTGATATGTCCGACGTGGAGAGGACCGTTGGGGTTGGCGCTGGTATGCTCGAGCACCAGTCTCTCGGGGAGCGCCGGGAGATCGCCGTAGCCCGGTGCGAGCGCGTCCCTGACCGCCTGCCGGACATGGTCGTCCCCCAGCCTGAAGTTGAGGTACGGCCCGGCGGCTTCAACAGTGATGCCGTTCTTTGCGGCAAATTCCGAAAGCTGGTCTGCCAGTTCTTTCGCGATGGCTGCCGGTGCCTTCCGTCGTTCCTTTGCGAGCGCAAATGCCACGGGAGAGGCGAGATCCGCGTGTTCTCCCCCGTCGGTAAGCGCGATATCCAAAATGCCGGTCATCGAGCGCAGTTCACGCTCGATTGCCAGGTATACGTCCCTGTACATCATATCCCCGTCCTGTAACGAAGAATTGCGGCGATGCCCCCGAATGCGGTATAGAGCATGGACCCCTCCTCGAAGTCGTCCGAGATGATATCCACCCGGGCGTTGCTCTGGTCGGCGAGCAGGGTGAGTTCCTCGATGATGTCCACCTCCGTGTCGACCACCATAGGTCCGGTACACTTCCTGCAGTTGGTGGTCGCGAGGATATCCGACACGGTCTTCCCCGGCTCCATGGCAATGGTGCGTTCTTCGGAGTGCCCGCAGGCCTGGCACTTGATGGTGACACGTGATTTCCGGAGCCCGGAGGAGAGCAGGAGGACGTCGACCGACCCGAGCTCGAGGTTCTTCCTGACGCTGTCCTCACCGTACGCGGCGAGACCGTCGTCCTTGACCAGCTCCTTCAAAAACCGGTTCATGACGTCCTTCTCCTTCATCACCTCCACGCCCTTCAGCGCGTCCTTCGCAGCGTCGACCAGTTCCGCAAGCCCGCTCTCGTTGGTATACGCCACGTCGAAGAGCCCCAGGACCCGCTTCTGCACCTCGTGGTGGAGGTACTGTCCGGCCTCGAACTCCTCTTTCGTGGGGCTCGGGCCCCCGATGAGGACCCCCTTGAACCGCTCGAAGAAATCCTTCTCCGCGAGGAATGCCGCGCTCGAACGCTCCCCGATCTTTGTATAGAATTCGTTGATCGCGATCTCGCGTAGCCTCTGGAAACGGGCGCTCGACTGCCCGCCTTTCCTTTGTTTTCCCGGAACCGTGGAGGTCACCCCCGCAACGGGATCGATCCGGTTCCCCCGTAAAAAGCCCCAGAAGGCCTCCCTCCGGTCGAGGACGAGCAGGCCATAGACGCTCTTCTCTTCCAGCATTTCACGGAGAGGCTCCAGCTCGAAATTGGAGCTGCACCGGTACATGTAGAGGTTGAGGGGTTCGGGCGGGTCCACCACCGTGCACTGGAGATCGGACCGGTCACCGCCGAGCTCGATGGTCCCGCAGAAGATGGCCATCCCGTTCTCCGGGGGATTTTTGTAATATTTCAAACGGGAGAGGATCGAGGAGATGGCGCTCTGGACGTTCGTCCGGGTCTGCTTGCTCTTGATGTTGGCGCACTGCCCGAACTCGTCGCGGAGCTGGGCGGTAACGTCGTGGATCTGCTTATCCGGCGGGATGTAGATGGAGATCAGCTCCGTGCCGCTCCCCTGCTTCGCCTCGAGCTTCTCCAGCATTTTTTTGAATTCGTAGCGTTTCCTCGCGTCGTCCATCTCTGCCTGTTCGGTCATTTCCCCTCTCACCAGTATCTGAGCTTATATATGTTCATCCCTGAACGCCATAAATCTGAGTACATTCCCCAATGATCGCCCGGTCCACCTCTTCGTTGATCCCGTGGGTCCCGTTGAAGGCGACAAACCGGTGAGGAGGGAGCGAGAGGTTATAGAGCGCCTCTCCTTCCGAAAACGGGATTATCGGGTCGGCCTCTGCATGGAAGATACAGACCTCCCGCGGTGCGATCTTCTCTATATACAGGTCGGGGTCCACGGAGAGGAGGAACCGGCGGGCATCACCGTCGTACTGCATTCCGGCACGGCCGAATCCCGAGGTGGAGATACCGATAAAACCGGCATACCCGGGGTCAAGTGCCGCGGCGATCGCGGCGTACCTGCCGCCGTTGCTCTCTCCGATTGCATATACCGGGACCCCGTAGCGTTCCGAGAGGTACTGTTCGGCGTGAATCATATCACAGATCGAGAGATAGTACTCGGGCCACTCCCCCTTCTCGAACCGGGTAAAATCTGCATTAAAATCGAGCGGATAGCCCGGGGTTTCCCCCCCGTTCCCCCTGACGTCGAGCACCATGAACGCGTACCCCTCGCGGGCGTACATGAGTGCACGTGGGAGATGCCCTTCTTTCTTCACCCCCGCTCCGGGAGCGAGGACGAACGCGGCACGGGGGGTGCCCGGGGACGCGAGGAGGGCATAGACCGGGCCGTTATCGTCCGAAAAGACCAGCCTTTCGGTGACCACTCCACCCTCCTGTGAGGTGATATGCGAAGAGACCGAGGGCTCCCCGCAGGAGAGGGAAAGACCGCCGTCCTGTGCCACCGAATAACTCTTTTCCCCGGGCACCGGGCTGGTGCAGCCGGTGGAAATGACCAGCCCCGAAACAACCAGCGCCAGCAGGAGCAAAGGGGCGGCCGATCCCCGACTCATCTCCTCTCACCGAGACAGCGGTACACGAGGCAGATTGTCTTGGCGTCACTTATCCTGCCGTCGGTGATCATCGCGGCAATCTCGGCGAACGTCACCTTCACCACCTCTATGACCTCGTCCTCGTCCTGTTCGAATTCGCAGGACGGGGTGAGGTTGTGGGCCTCGAAGAGATAGATCCGTTCGTCGGTGAATCCGGGCGTGGTATAAATGAACCCCCGGGGGATGAGGGTTTCTGCCTGGAAGCCAGTCTCCTCGATCAGTTCCCGGTGAGCGGTATCGAGGGGGGACTCTCCGGGATCGAGCGTCCCGGCCGGGGCCTCGTAGATGAAATCCCCGACCGCGAAGCGGTACTGGCGGATGAGGTAGCACGAAGAGTCACCCCGTACCGGGAGGATCGCGACCGCGTCGCCGGGATGGACCACCACCCGGTCAACGACCTTTCCATCCGGGAGCGTAATCTCGCGTTTCTCTATTGAGAGCCGCGTCCCCCGGTAGATCTCCATTATCCCTCCCTGTAGGGGATGGGGTCGGCGATCCCGATCTCCGCGAACGCCTTCTTCCTGAAGTGGCAGGCCCCGCAGGTCCCGCATGCCTGCTCTTCGTCCTGGTAGCACGACCAGGTGAACCGGTAGGGGACTTCGAGTCCCGCCCCGATCCTGAGGATATCCGTCTTTGTAAGGTTGATAAAGGGGGTCATCAGCCGGATCCGGGTCTCATCCCTGGTGCCGACGTCGATCAGCTTCTGGAAAGTCTCGATAAACTGCGGGCGGCAGTCCGGGTACCCGCTGTAGTCCTGGGACTGCACCCCGATGAATATCGCCTCCGCACCCCTGGACTCCGCAAAACTGGTGGCGATCGAGAGGAGGTTCGCATTCCTGAACGGCACATAGGTATTGGGAATTCCCTCCCGGTCCTCGTCAAAGTCATCCACTGCCATGCGATGATCGGTGAGGCTGCTTCCGCCGAACATGGAGAGATAGCGAAGGTCGATCTCCCGCAGTTCTTCCACCGGGAGCAGACCGGCAATTTTCCGGGCACATTCCCCTTCCTTTCTCTCAGTACGCTGGCCGTAGTTGAAGTGCAGCGCGTATATGCCGTACCCCATGTCCTTTGCCACGTATGCGAGGGTGGTCGAGTCCATCCCCCCGGAGAGGAGGCATACCGCCCGCATCACGCCACCCCCAGGATCTTGTGCAGCTGGAGCTGCAGGCGGACGGGGAGGTCGGTTGCGAGGACGAATTCTGCGGGGATACGGTAATCCGACCCGTACACCGGTGAGATGAATATCTCCACCGGGATCGGGTGGGAGCGGATCACCTGTTCCGCGTAGGCACAATCGGAATAATCCGAGACTACGAACTTCACGCTGTCACCAGGTTTAAGGTGCGAGAGCAGCGAGAGATCGCTCGTCTCTCCCGAGGAAGGGCACTTCACGTCCATGCACACGGTCGCATACTCCTGGCACCTGCGGAAATCGACGGTTCCGTTGGTCTCGATCTCGATGGAGAACCCGTACTCGCGAAGCCGGGCAAGAAGGGGGAGCAGGTCGCTTCCCTGGAGGAGCGGCTCCCCCCCCGTGATGCATACCAGACGTCCGCGGAGCTCCACCGCACGGGAAAACAACTCTTCGGGAGTCATCTCCTCCCCTCCTTCCCTGGCGTATTCGGTGTCGCACCAGGAACATCGCAGGTTGCACCCGGCCATCCGTATAAAAGTGCAGGGCCGTCCCTGGCTCTTCCCCTCTCCCTGGATACTCCGGAACACCTCGCAGACCTTCATTCGACTGCCTCTGCCCAGCACGTCGGCGATTCCCAGACCCGGACCCTGGAAACCACCGCCTGTGAGCCCTGTTCCCGGCAATACTCCTGGATCATGTCCCTGATGAGCATTGCCAGCAGTTCGCTGCTGGGATCACCCGGGGTGGTGATGACCTCCTGGAACTGGCTTATGCACTCCACCATAGGATCGTCCCGGTTCAGGATGATCTGGTGGTCGAAATGGTCCACGATGTTTTTAATGGCATTGTAGTCCATAAGTATGAGGGAAGTATCGTCAACCGCCCCCTCGATCCAGACCTCCACTTTCCAGCGGTGTCCGTGGAGGTTTGCGCATTTCCCGCAGTAATGGAGCAGCCTATGGCTGGCATCAAAATGCGCCTCTTTGTAAATCCGGGAATTCATTGTACAGGATTTTGGCCGAGGGAGATATAATATTATTAGCCATGCGGTGCAACCTATACAAGCACACGTGGGTGAATCCACAACATATAAATCAATCACGCGCGTTCAGGCATGTCTCTCGCGAGCCATCTCTATCAAACGTGGTAAATGAGTCTATGAGGGTATTTCATGGGACAGGGAAAATTTGCAGCCAGAAAACTGAAGAATGACGCAAAAAAGTTCCGGTGGAGTGACATCAACTACGCCAGGCGTCAGACCGGACTGGATTTGAAATCCGACCCGCTCGAGGGGGCTCCCCAGGGCAGGGGGATCGTGCTGGAGAAGATCGGGGTGGAGGCCAAGCAGCCCAACTCCGCCATCCGCAAGTGCGTCAGGGTCCAGTTGATCAAGAACGGCCGCCAGGTCACTGCGTTTGCAGTGGGCGATGGTGCGATTAACTTCATCGATGAGCACGATGAGGTGGAGATCGAAGGGATCGGGGGCAGACTGGGCCGTTCCATGGGAGATATCCCCGGGGTCCGGTTCGTGGTCACCAAGGTGAACAACGTCTCGCTTCACGAACTTGTGATCGGGCGAAAGGAGAAACCGCGGAGGTAACGTATCATGGCAGAAGTAGAGACCGCAAAGCATCTCCTGTTCAACCGCTGGGACCTGTCCGAAGTCCAGATCACCGACCCCGGGCTCGTACGCTACGTCAACCTTGACCCTGTCATCGTACCCCATACCTTTGGAAAATTAACCCGTCAGGAGTTCAACAAGGCAAACATGATGATCGTCGAACGGCTGATCAACCGCCTGATGCAGACCGAGATGAACACCGGTAACAAGCAGCTGGCGATCCGTATCGTCCGTGATGCCTTCGAGATCATCTATAAGAAGACCAAGAAGAACCCGGTCCAGGTCCTTGTTGAGGCAGTGGCGAACACCGGACCGCGTGAAGAGACGGTAAGGCTCAAGTACGGCGGTATCAATGTCCCCAAGTCGGTGGACACTGCTCCCATCCGGAGGGTCAACTCGGCCCTTTACTTCATCTCCGAGGCGGTCCGCAAAGGGGCTCACAAGAGCAAAAAACCTGCGGCTAATTGTCTCGCGGACGAACTTATCGCGGCCTCCAAGGGCGACGTGAAGACGTACTCCGTGAACAAGAAGGAAGAACGCGAGCGGATCGCAAAATCCGCCCGATAAATAATTTTACTTTTTTGTGGTGTTTGGTAATGGCCAGAGGCAAAAAATCAATTGAAAGAGTAATCGAGCTCATGAGTGAGCCCGCACACATCCGGAACATCGGGATTGTGGCGCATATCGATCACGGGAAGACCACCCTCTCGGACAACCTGCTCGCGGGAGCGGGGATCATCAGCGAGGAACTTGCTGGGAAGCAGCTCTTCATGGACTCGGACGAGGAGGAGCAGGCCCGCGGGATCACCATCGACGCGAGCAACGTCTCGATGGTGCACGAGTACAACGGGCAGGAATACCTGATCAACATGATCGATACCCCGGGCCACGTGGACTTCGGGGGCGACGTGACCCGCGCGATGCGTGCGGTGGACGGAGCAGTCGTCCTGGTGGATGCAGTCGAGGGCACCATGCCCCAGACCGAGACGGTGCTCCGGCAGGCACTTAAAGAGGGTGTCCGCCCGATCCTGTTCATCAACAAGGTCGACCGGCTGATCAACGAGCTGAAAGTCGATGACATGGAGATGCAGATCCGTCTCGGCCGGGTTATCGACAAGGTCAACAAGCTTATCAAAGGGATGAACGAGGCCGCGTACGAGGGTGGATGGAAACTGGATGCCACCAAAGGGACCGTAGCATTCGGGTCGGCTCTCTATAACTGGGCGGTTTCGGTACCGTACATGCAGAAGTCGGGGGTCAACTTCAAGGAAGTGTACGACCGCTGCAAAGCAGGGGACATGAAGACCCTCGCGAAGAAGAGCCCCCTGAGCGAAGTCGTGCTCGACATGGTCGTCAGGCACCTTCCAAACCCCCTTGATGCCCAGAAGAGAAGGATCAAGATCATCTGGCATGGCGATGCCGAGAGCCCGGAAGGCAAATCGATGATGAACTGCGACCCCAACGGCCCGATCTCCATGATGGTCACCGACATCTCGTTCGACCCTCATGCGGGTGAGGTCGCCACCGGGCGGCTCTTCTCAGGACGTCTCAAGAGAGGTACCGAACTTTTCGTGATGGGCACCGCGAAAAGGGGCAACCGGCTCCAGCAGGTAGGGATCTTCATGGGCCCGACCAGGGTCGAGGTGGAGGAGCTTACCGCGGGGAACATCGCCGCGGTAACCGGGCTGAAGGATGCCATCGTAGGGTCTACCGTGACGAACCTCCTGGATATGACACCGTTCGAATCGCTGAAACACTACAGCGAACCGGTCATGACCGTGGCGGTGGAGGCGAAGAACATGAAGGACCTGCCCAAGCTCGTCGAGGTCCTCCGCCAGGTGGCAAAGGAAGACCCCACCCTCGTCGTGACCATCAACGAGGAGACCGGTGAGCACCTGATCAGCGGGATGGGCGAGTTGCATCTGGAGATCATTACCGGCCGTATCAAGCGTGACAAGGGTGTGGAGATCATTACCTCTGAGCCTATCGTGGTCTACCGTGAGACCGCCGTCATGAAGGCGGGACCGGTCGAGGGGAAGTCGCCCAACAGGCACAACAGGTTCTACATCGAGCTCGAACCCCTGCCGGAAGAGATCGTGAACCTGATCAAGGGCGGGGAGGTCTCCATGAACCAGGAAGCCCTCAAGCGGAGGGACACCCTCATGGCTGCCGGTATGGACAAGGACGAGTCCAAGAGTGTCAAGGACATCTATGGTACCAACATGTTCGTCGACATGACCAAGGGTATCCAGTACCTGAACGAGACCATGGAACTGATCATCGAAGGTCTTCACGAGGCCCTGGCGGGCGGCCCGCTCGCGGACGAGCCGGTACAGAACGTCAAGATCCGGCTGGTCGATGTCAAGCTCCACGAGGACGCAATCCACCGTGGCCCTGCGCAGGTAATTCCCGCGGTCCGTGCCGCAGTAAAGGCCGGGCTCCTTATGGCGGGAGACTCCCTGCTCGAGCCCATGCAGAAGATCTCGATCACGGTTCCCACCGACCAGATGGGCAGTGCGACCTCCCAGATCCAGGGCCGGAGAGGCCAGGTCTTCGACATGAACAGCGAGGGAGACACCATCACCGTGGTCGGCAAGGCCCCGGTGGCGGAACTCTTCGGGTTCGCCGGGGACATCCGGTCCGCGACCGAGGGAAGGGCCATGTGGAGCACCGAGTTCGCCGGGTTCGAACTTGTGCCCCAGGGCATGGTAAAGGAAGTTGTAACCGGTATCCGCAAGCGGAAGGGCTTGAAAGAGCAGATGCCCACTCCTGCGGATTACCTCGCATAAATCTTTTTTTTCGCTATTAGACAATTTTGCGTTCTTTTCTCGAGAATTACACAGGTTCAGAAGATATTTCCCGTCCTCTCGTGAACTTCAGGAACAGGTTCACTCGAAGATAAGACACTCTCATCGCCCTGCACCGTGCAACAGCGCCCCCTGGGGAATATCCGTGAGAATGTACCGAGCAGTTCAATGCAAGTGAGATTAAGACTAAAAATTATCGTGATTACTGCCCTCTCCCGAAGGGAGGAAAAGGCGGGAGCGTAGGAACATGAAATACCCCGAAATCCATGGAAAAAGAGATTTTTAAAGTTTTTTTACATTTTACAATAAAAAATAAGTTATCCTTCGACAACCGTCGCCTTGATGATTTTAACTTCCTGGAGGGGCCGGTCACTCCGGTCGGTACGCACCTTCCCCATCTTGTCCACGATATCCATTCCCTCGATCACTTTTCCGAAGGCCGGATGCTTATCGTCAAGGAAATTATTGTTTACCAGGTTTATGAAGAACTGGCTTCCCCCCGTGTTGGGACCGGCATTTGCCATAGAGATGGTCCCCCGGTCGTTCCGGTTATTCCGGGGGAGTTCGTCCCTGATGGTGTACCCTGGGCCTCCCCTTCCAGTCCCGGTGGGGTCCCCGCCCTGGATCATGAACCCGGCAATGATCCGGTGGAAGATGACTCCGTCATAGTACCCGCTCTTTGCAAGCTTCTCGAAATTCCCTGCGGTGATGGGCATATCCGCATAGAGCTCGATGGTGACGGTGCCCATAGTGGTCTCGAGCCTGACCCTGCTGCCGGGGGGATGTATCGTCTCTGCCATAATATTCTGGATTGAATCGGTTCCTGCACTTATAAAATCTTATCATCCATTCTTCGATGGGGGGCGTACCATAAGAGCCGGTGACTATGCCATGAAGAATAGAGGACCTGTGGAAAAGAGGCAAAGAAATCGAAAACGTAAAAACTCCGCTCACCTATAACTCGTCGATGGCAGGCGGGAAGCTGAAAATTGTGGTCTTTGGATCGTTTAATGCCGGAAAATCAACATTTATCCAGTCTATTGACTCGAATTCCCGCCATATCGAGGCGCAGGGGGGTGAAGGGAGCACCACGGTAGCGTTCGATTTCGGCAGAATAACCCTGCACAACATGCAGATATTCCTCTTTGGGACCCCCGGGCAGGAACGGTTCGAATTCGTGCGGGAGATCATCATGAGGGGAATGGATGCGGCGATTCTTGTGATCGACTGCACCTGTCAGGTCGATGAGTTCACCCGAAAACTCTACGAGTATCTTTCCGGAAAGAACATCCCCCTCGCGGTGATGCTCAACAAGTGCGACATGGTCGAAGCGTGCCCCTCAATGGTGAGAAAAACCCTCAATACGACGCAGACCTTCGATATATCTTCACGAGACGGGGAAAGCGCCCGGCAGGCACTTTCTACGTTTGTCGACGGACTGGTGGGGGACCTCTGATGATCGGGTAAGAGGTTTCGGCGCGGCTGAGTATCTCCATACCATTCCAGGATACGCGAAGAAGGGGGATTTGCGTTACTGAAAGTTACACAGGCTCTGCCCCGCCGCTTCCGCGCTCCGAACGGATATGCCCCGTCACCGTGTGTCCAGGATTTTTCGTTGATTCTCCGCAGCACCAGGCAGGGTCAGGCTTATTCCGGAGGTAATGCACCCCGGGCTGGTGCGTGGCGGGGAAAAGTCCCGAGAACGCCAGGAAAACGATAAGCGCTCAGCAAATCCCGTAATTTTCAAAAATGTTTGATTGCAAGGAGTTACATTTCGAGGATCTTTTCCCCTATCTGGACTGCCCATTTCTTTATCCTGTCCCATTCCCTGAAATCGCCTGGATGCACACCACCCATGATAAGAATCTCCCGGTCCGGCCCGCTCACCCGGTCGGGATCCACCCGTCCCGCAAAATAGCCGGTACCCAATGGGGTGACGTACAGCCTTATCGCATCGATTGCGTCCTCCCCGCTTCGGAGGTATTCCTCGAGCCGTTCCCGGAATGTATATCCGGCGACGAACACGTAGAGTGGCATGCCCGAAAGCGGACCCCGGAATTTGTGCACGAATTCACGCGCTTCCGGCAGCATTTTTCCCATATACAGGGGACTTCCCAGGACCACGGCATCAAATCCCGCAGGACTTTTCACATCCTCGACCCTGGCGACCTCTGTGGAGACCTCCATCGTTTCCAGTTGTTCGGCGATAACTTCCGCGATCTCACCGGTTGAACCGTAACGGCTGGCATAGCAGACCAGCACTATCTTCTTCATGTTCTGGATCGACCTTCCCGATACACTTGAGCGAATGAAGAGAGAAAATGGTGCCGGTAGGATCCCCGGTTCGGATGGGGGACAAGGTTAAACAATCATGCGGGCCGAAGGAGATTGATGACAAAGAAAGAGGTGTTCCAGGGTGTCCCCGGGATGCTCAGGCCTTTTCGTGAATTCCTTGAAACCGGAGGATTTGCGCCCGGAGACCAGATCGTGTACTACGGATGCCCGGGCACGTGCACTCCTTTCGTGGAGCTGCTCGGGTTTGCCGTGAGGAGCCTGAAGTTTACCCAGGTATTCGTGCCCTATGTTGATGAACAGGGAGCCCGAAGCCTTACCCTCGTCCCTGAAGTGGGGATGCAGGCGACGGATAAGATCACGATAAAGAAGCCTGTCGTCCTCGTGGTTATGGGCGGCCTCTCCATGCCAAACGTCCCGGTCGAGGTACGACAGATGAAGGAAGTCCTGTCCCGGTACCCGGATGCGAAAAAGATAGGGGTATGCTTCATGAACATGTTCGAGAAGACGGGATGGCTGGATGAGATCTCGTTCGATCTGCTCATCAATGCCACCATCAGCCCGGTGGAAGTGATCAGGGAGGAGTAACCTCTATCCGGAATAATTTTCCAGGACCGACGGGGTTTCCCCCGTATCATTGCCTGTAACCTTTTTTTCTCCAAAAACGAGCTTTATTGGCTTTGTTGACATCATTACCCTGTGACGTTCTTGGGGGCTTCGCCCCCGCCACTGCGGCAGCCCCCGGCGCGATATCTATGAAAAAAAGTTTAACCACGGCAGATATCGCACAATATCAAATAACCAAAAGATCCTGGACCTACCGACCGTCCGGCATATCCTGTTGGGGCGCCGCAGTGGCGGGGCGCAGCCCCAGGAGCGCCATAATCTATAGATTTGTGTTCTAAACAACCCCCGACAAAGATTTGATGAGACCACAAAGTAGATGAGGCCCCTTCCTGTTCTCAATGGATCTTACCCCGACCCTGAAATAATAAAAAAAAGATTTATTTGGGAGATACGTAGGGGTTACGGAGCGCCTTGTTGACCCCGAAGGTCGCACGGGACTCGACGGTCTTCTGGTTCTTGGAGATCTTCTCGTTTGCGAGCTTGCTCACCAGTTCCAGGCCGGGCTTGACCTGCTCGATCGGCTTGGTCTCGAAGCAGCCGGCTGCCATCGCCTTGCTCCAGATGTCGTCTCCCTTCTTGCTCCGCACAAAGACGGTGCTCCAGCCATCGGGGGACCCGACGGAACCGGTTGAGACATCGGCGAGGTTTGCCACGTAGTCAAGACAGACATGACATCCGGGCTGTTCGTACTTGTGGGTCACCTTGAGCGGGAGGGTTACGACCTGTCCGCGTTCTCCGTATACCCAGAACTTGCCCTTGCCAATCTCCATCTTCTTGACGGCCGGGAGTGCCATTCCTGCGTGGTCTTCAACGAGCTGCTTGATGCTCTGGTAGGGGAAGTTCTCCATGCAGAAGATGCCGATTGCCAGTGCAATCTTGTCGGGGACGTCCCTGAGTCCTGCGGGATACAGCTGGCCCTTGCGGACCGCCTGCATCTGGCAGGGGGTGCCTACGATACCGACCTTGTCAAGGCCGTAGCTCCTGGTGACTTCCTTGATCAGGGCAACGTTCGGGCTGAGGTTGTACCTCGTTCCGCGGGACGCCATCAGCTCCTCGGAGGTGAGTGCCACCATGGGCATCGGCCTCCAGGGCTCGGGTCCCGGGCCTGCAACGATGGCTCCGTCGATGATGCCCTCGTCCAGTGCATAGGCGAAGAGCTGAGTGACAATGCCCCCGTCCTGGGCCTTCTTCAGGATCTCCTTGCTGGTGCTGCGTGCCGAAACACAGGTTTTGTAAACGCCAAGTTCAGTTCCCATTTAAATCACCTCACTTGAGTGCTCCATCGATGGCTTCCATGATCCCTTCGTACTGGTTCACCACATCGACATTGAAGAAGCTCCTCGGGCACTGCGCGTAACAGGCACCACACTTGATGCACATCTCACGGTTCACGTTGGGCTTCCCGTATTCCATGGTGATCGCCCTGACCGGGCACGACGCCGTACAGGATCCGCATCCCATGCAGAGCCCCTGGTTTATGACGTCATAGATCAGGTCGCACCCGCAGGCGGTAGTTCCGCGGTCTGCGAGCTGCATGAGCGGGGTTAAGAACGCGGTCGCCAGGTCTTTCTGCTCTTTGGTTCCTTTCAGGAGCAGGTAGGCCATCACGCATACGTTCCTGATCAGCTGGGGAGTCGGTGCACACCCGGGGATGTAGACATCGACCTTGATCAGGTCCCCGATGGGAAGGTACGACTCGTGCTGGGGCTGGTTGGGCTGTCCACCCCTTCCGAACCGGGTGATGTTGCCATAGCAGGCGCATCCGCCTACTGCAACCACGACTGCCGCCTTCTCACGGGTCTGTTTGATCTCTTCAACTGCTAATTTGTCCTGAATACAGACGGATCCCTCGACAAGTGCAACATCCATCTTTGGAATATGCCTGACATCTGCAAGAGTCAGACCATAAACCAGGTCAGCGTACCTGTCAAGAATGGTTAACAATCCACCGTAATTGTCTGCTAAGGACACAAGACAGCCAGTACATCCACTCATGTGTACATGGCCTACTGTAATCTTGTCTGCCACAGGCTTATCCTCCTTTTTAGTTTTTTCAGCCATTTTCACTTCAGCTTTCGCCGAAGGCTCGCTGGCATTCTTCTTTCCGAAGATTCTCGATAGCCATCCCATAGTCCACCCCAATTAATTCCAGTACAGTCCGTACTGTTTTGGGTACTGCATTTGAAACCTCTTCAGTGAGCCCCAATTCAAAATCGGGGGCAGTAACATGCTTTGGCTGGCATCCGATGACCGTAATATCCACACGATCTTTGAGCCTTTGCAACGGCTCGGTCAGGTCCCATGAATGGGCGTCCCGATAACTCCCCGCTGGAAGGTCTTCCACCCTGAGCAACGTAAGGTCGCCCGGTTCCGCACCGAAGTCAGCGATATCGATAATTATCAACTTCTTCGTTTTTTCCGGGTCAATCAGGGTGAAAATGAAATGCGGGCCTCCGAGGCCGGCATCGATCACCTTGACATTGTCGGGAAGTTGGAGTTTTTGCAGTTCCTCCACTACGGCAGGACCGAACCCATCGTCAGCGAACAGGGGATTTCCGCACCCTGTGATTACGATCTCTGGAAACAGCATTTAGTTACGCTCACTGGATGAGTTTCTGGGCAACTATCCTCTTGTCCTCATCGACCACGATCATGTGGGTCGCACAGGAGACGCACGGGTCATATCCCCGGACGATCAGTTCGGCAACCTGCCACGGGGCACCGGTCAGTGCACGGCTGCAGGTGGGGAAGTTCCAGGTGGTCGGCACGAGCATCTCGTACCAGAGGACCCGTCCATCCTTGACCTTTGCCAGGTGGACGTCACAACCACGCGGGGCCTCGTTTGCCGCCCAGCCCATGGATCCGTCACCCTGGGGGATGCAGTCGGCAAGGACCTTGCCTGACGGGTTGTACGCGTCGAGTGCATTGATCATAGTGTAGCAGCAGTCGGTGTATTCGAGCTGACGTGCGACGTGCTGGGCCCACGTTCCCTTCTCAGTGAAGTTCTTGTAGGTCGCCAGCCGGGCACGGGGTCCGACCTCGACGGGTGCGCCGTCATAGAGCGGGACACCGGTGCAGGCCTCCATCTGGGGGTTGGCCTTGGTGCCGACAGGCGAGGTTCCACCGATCGGGTAGCTCGGATCTGCGAGGCTGACCTCGACTTCGCCCATGTACCAGTCCCACGGTCTGACGTCGGTCCACCGGTCGGGGTCCCACCCGGGGATCTCGTCAAGGTTGGAGCTTGCATACATCGGGTGCGATGCCATGTAGCCCAGGTCGTGGTATCCGAGAGTCTTCGGCAGGGGGATCTGCTTCCCGGCAACGTCCGTCCAGTCGCGCTTCTTCATGTTGTTCAGCACGGCCAGCATGAACTCCATCTGCTGGTGGGCAAGGGTAAGTCCCTCTTTGGCCAGGTCGTACATCTTGTAGACCGCCCGTTCGGAACAGGCCTTGTACATCCCACCCACACGGGGGTTGCTCGGGTGAACCGCTTCACCGCCGGCGATCTCACCGATAGTCTGCCCGATCTCACGGATCCGCTGGATGCGCTTGGCAACGCTCCGGACCGGTTCTTCGGGAGTGAACGGGTTGATCTTGGTCTCGGTGCCCGGAATGTAAAAGTCGGGCAGAATCAGGATGTTGTGCAGTGCAATGCTGTGCAGGCGGTTGGCCGCCTGGAGAATGACCCGGAGCAGCTTTGCATCCTCGGGGATCTCGCAGCGGATGGAACCTTCCATCGCTTCGATACCTGCAAGGGTGTGGGCAATCGGGCAGATACCACAGACACGGGATGCAATCTTTGGAACCTGGTCCATGGTCTTGCCAATGGCAAGCTTTTCTACTCCCCTGACGGGAGTAATGGAAAGCCAGTCACCACGCTCGATGATGCCCTCATCATTCACCTTGAGGACGAGCTTGGAATGTCCTTCATGCCTCGTGGTTGGGGAAATCTCTACAACTTTCGACAATATTATCGCCTCATTTTATTGGGTTGTTCATATCACGATACCGTCGTAAATCCACGCACATCTTTCCGTAGAAAGATGGTTGACCGTACTTAGTACGTTCAAAATAGTTTAACCGGCTCCTATTATATATCTGCTTTGCAATAATTCTCGGCTCCCCCGCCTTCTCTTACCCGGAAAAACCGAGAATTGGGCTTATTTTGACTTTGATAAGGGGGGTGCCGGCATCAAAATCAAAAAAACCCTTAAAAACGCTGCGCTTTTTGATTTAAGTTCTGTTCAGCCTTTAAACGGGGTGCCCTTTGCAGTGGTTTCGAAACGGCGGACAAAAGAAAAAATTTATTGGTGCTCCCCATTCAGTTCCACGAAAAGTTCCGCCATAGTGGCCTTCCTCTCGGCGTATGCATCATGCTGATGGATGCTCTCTTCGTTGGTCTGCTTTATGGTGATCAGGGAGTCACCCGGAAGGTAACTGAACTCGGCGAGGACTTTCTTTGCGCACTCCCTGACGCAATCTTCCACGAACCGTGGATTGTTGTGCGCCGAGAGCACCACATAACTCTCGTCACCCCGTTTCAGGAGCTCGTAGATTGAGGCGCTCATCGATTCCTTGAGTATTCTTATGATCTTTTCCAGTTTTAAGTGCTGGTCGTCGTCAATCTCGATGCAGAGAAATCCTCTTCCCCTCTGGTTGTGAGTGGCCATGGGAACCTTTTCAAGGAATTTCTCCACGGTTTCGTCCTCGACGCCCAGGTCCTGGAGGACGTACATGGCCCGCTCCTTCATGATATTCTGGGCACAGGGGCAGGCGGTCATGCCGGTTACCTCGGCCCCGATGCTCTTTCTCACGATGGGTTCCCGGAATGTCCTCCTGGCCACGGCGCGGGCGTGGACCGTCACAACCTCGTGGCAGCTGGTGTGGGAGACAGGGGTCTCGCGTTTCACCATGAACTGGCTCTGCATGAGCACCTCGGTGCGGTCGGCATACTCGTGGCGGTCCAGCAGTTTCCTGGCAACGATGCTGCACAGATCCTCGATCTCTTTTACATCCCCGTCGATGGCCTGCTGCAGGACCTCGTCGATCACTTCAAAATTTCTGGAGAGGTTCGCCCCCTTCAGGCTGCCGGGAAGGTCCACAAAAACATCAAAGGTGGAGATAAATATTACAGGCCTTTTATCCGGCCTGGAGACTTCTACCAGTTTTTTAACGTTTTTTACGCCTACGCGGGTGAGGTTGATCCTCACGTCCGGAGTAGTGGATTGCACATCCGGCAGTTCCCGTCCGCGGTCCGGACTCAGTACTTCGTGAATAGCTCATCGCTCCATATCGATGGTTCCGAAAAGGTGTGAGGTTAAATTTTTTTTATATAATATTTAAGAGCTCTGTTATCGATACCTAAGGGTGCGACCATGATGAAAAAATTTTATGAATCCGATGCCGACCTGAACGTCCTTTCGGGCAAAAAGGTGGCAGTTATCGGATACGGCTCCCAGGGGAGAGGACAGGCACTGAACCTCAAGGATAGCGGAGTCAATGTGATCATCGGGCTTCGTCCGGGAAAGAGCTGGAAGGCCGCGAGCGAAGAGGGTTTCAGCGTACATCCTGTCCCGGAAGCGGTAAAGGCCGCGGATGTAGTCCAGGTGCTCGTCCCCGATGAGATGCAGGGCGCGCTGTACCGGCAGGAGATCATGCCCCACCTCGCCGAGAACAAATGCCTCATGTTCTCCCATGGGTTCAACATCCATTTCGGACAGATTGTGCCCCCGCCCACGGTCGACGTAGTGATGGTCGCTCCCAAGGGCCCCGGACACATGGTGCGCAGGCAGTACGAAGAGGGGAAAGGGGTCCCCGCCCTGATTGCAGTGCACCAGAACTATACCGGCCATGCCCACGAGATTGCCCTCGCCTATGCCAAGGGGATAGGCGCGACCCGCGCGGTGGTGCTTGAAACGACCTTCCGCGAGGAGACCGAGACCGATCTCTTCGGAGAGCAGGCGGTACTGTGCGGGGGTATCACCTCCCTGATCAAAGCGGGGTTCGAGACCCTCGTCGATGCGGGATATGCTCCGGAGATGGCGTACCTCGAGGTGCTCCATGAGACCAAGCTGATCGTGGACCTTATCTACGAAGGTGGCTTTACCAAAATGCGAAGCGCAATCAGCAATACCGCACAATACGGCGACCTTACCCGGGGCCCCAGGGTTATCGGCCCCGAGGCGTATGTCGCCATGCAGGAGATCCTGCGCGAGATCCAGGACGGGGAGTTCGCCCGGGAGTGGATGCTCGAGAACCTGGTAAACCGCCCGGTTTTCAATGCGCTGACCAAGGCCGACGAGGAACACCTGGTTGAGATCGTGGGAAAAGAGGTCCGGGACCTCATGCCCCAGTTCAAGAAGAAATAGACTCTTGAGAGATCCCCCGTTTATTTTTTCGAATCCCGGGCATACCGTAGGCAGGACTGACAAGGTCCGATCAGGCTGGAACAGGTAATTATTCGCGTTTCCGGGTTTTAATTGATGAATCAAATTAATTAATCGTTCTTCCACATTCAGGCGGAACCACAATGGACTTTTTTAAAAACCCCCGCCAGCTTTATCAAAGAAAGCCAACTGGTTTTGATGTCGCTCCATCGCGCAGTAAGAAAGCCAACTTTCCAAAAAAAGCAAAAAGGCCCTTCTACCATACTTCCCGGAGTCGAATTATAAGAACGTCACTGAAGTGAGGATAGGATAAGGAAAAATTGGCTGACAGGATTAAAAAAAGGTAATCGTCTCCGGTTGCGTTAATGCCGCAGGATCGCCGAGAGGGAATTTCGTGCCCGGGTGAGCGCGTCCTGTTCGATGACGACCTTCTCTGAACCGCTCCGCAGAATGAGCGAGTCACCCCCGATCTCACCGATACGCGTTGCAGCCAGCCCCTCGAGTGCTCTCTCGTCCCGACACGCGACGAGGAACCGGCCGTAGGTCTCTGCGAAGAGCATCTTCACCAGCGGACCCCGGAGCGTGATGTCTGCGCAGGGTGCAAGGTCTGAAAGTGCGGCGATCAGGCCCCCCTGGGAGAGATCGGTCACCGCGATATCGCGTCCCCTGGTCATCAGATCCCTGATCGCCAGGAGGAGCCGGGGATCGGCCTGCGGCGGGGGGGCGCCTCCGCACCCGGTAACCGCGTCCAGGACGGACCCTCCGAAATGGTCGCCGGTATCTCCTGCCAGAGCGAGTACCCAGCCGTCGGAAGGGCGCGCCGGGTGCCGCACCTCGCATTTCCCGAGCATCCCAATCGACGGGGTGGGTTTGATCTGGGTGCCCATCTCGTCGCTCTCGTTGTAGAGCGATACGTTACCTCCCACAACAGGAGTCCCCAGCGTGCGGGCCATGGCCCCCATCCCGAGAACGGATTGTTCGAGCTGCCAGTAGATCTCGGGGTGGACCGGGCTGGCGAAGTTGAGACAGTTTACGATGCAGAGCGGGGTGGCGCCGACGCAGGCCAGGTTCGCGGCGTTCTCGAGCACCGCATTCGCGGCCCCGGCATAAGGTGAGAGATAGATGTGCCGGGGATTGCACCCGCAGGAGAGGGCAAGGCCGCCGTTCCCGAGCCTGAGCACCGCGGCGTCCCCGGCGAGCGTCACGGTCCTGATCTGCACATCATGGTCGTATTGTTCGACAACCCACTGCCGCGAGGCGACTTCAGGGAACGAGAGGACTTTGAGCGCAAGGGACTCCAGGTCCCCTGCGGGCATGGTAAACGGTTTTACCGCGTTGTAAGATTTTTTCTCCCAGCTGCAGCCCGGAGTTCCCCCTACAAGGAGATCAAGAGGAATATCAGCCACCGTTTTTCCATTAAACTCCACGATATAGCGGTGTTCCGCGATAACCTCCCCGATATCGCTCCACCCGAGATCGTACTTCTCCGCGATCTTCCCCATGAGGGGTACATCCGAAGGATCGACCTCTATGAGCATCCTCTCCTGCGATTCGGCAAGCATGATCTCGACCGGCTTCATCCCCGGCTCACGCAGATGCACCCTGTCGGCGCGGAGCCTTCCTCCGAACGTGCTGCACATCTCGCTGGACGCACCTGCCAGGCCCGCAGCACCGAGGTCCCTGCACGAGAGGATCTTCCCGGTCTCCGCCATCTCGAGAATTGCGTCGATGAGGAGTTTCTCGGTAAAAGGGTCTCCGATCTGGACACTGGGCCGGTCGGTCGCCTCGGAGTCCTCGGAGAGGTCCCGCGAGGCGAAAGAGGCGCCGCCCAGGCCGTCCCTTCCGGTAGAGGCACCGATCAGCACCAGGCGGCTGCCCGGTTTCTTCACACGGGCGGTGATGTAACGGTCAGGATGTACGATCCCCACGCAGACCACGTTTACCAGGGGATTTCCGTTGAACCCTTCGTCAAAAACCAGGTCTCCCCTCACTACCGGCACCCCGATACAGTTGCCGTATCCGCCGATCCCGTCGATCACGTGCTCCAGGAGATACCTGTTCTTCTCTCTGTCGAGTGGTCCGAAATACAGCGGGTCCATGAGCGCAACCGGCCGGGCGCCCATGGAGAGCACATCCCTGACGATACCGCCTACGCCCGTCGCCGCACCATCGTGCGGATCGACGTAACTCGGGTGATTGTGGCTTTCCATACCCACCGCGAGCGCCAGGTCCTCGTCGTACCGTACGATCGCCGCATCATCACCCGGCCCGAGGAGCACCGCATCCCCGGTAGTGGGGAGGGTCTTTAAGAGGTGCCTCGTCGAGCGGTAGCTGCAGTGCTCGCTCCAAAGGTTCTCAAAGCAGGCGGTCTCGACATCGGTGGGCTCTCGTCCCAGGGACTTCCTGATGATCTCCTGGTCCTCGGTGGATAGCATGAGGAAATGTCTCCTGCGCTACCTAAAAAACCATCCCGCACTGGTCTGATGTGGCCTTTTTTATGCCGCGCCCCCCTATATATGAGCATGGTGGAGACGTACGAGAGCCTCCTCAAGCGGGCATACGCAAACGTGACCGAACCGACCGAGTCCACGGAACGGTTCAACGTCCCGGAAGCAAAGGCCTACATTGAGGGGAAAACAACGGTCCTTGAAAATTTCGCAGAGATAGCGGGTATCCTGCGAAGGGACCAGGATCACCTGATGAAATTCCTCCTGGGCGAGCTGGGGACTGCGGGAAAGATTGACGGAAACCGGGCGGTGTTCAACGGCAAGTTCGAACCATCCCTGATCAACAGCCTGGTCAAGAGTTATGTGGACGACTACGTGATCTGTTCGGAGTGCGGGAAACCGGACACACGGCTGGTAAAGGATGACAGGGTCCTTATGCTCCGCTGCGACGCCTGCGGAGGACACCGCCCGGTGAAGAAGCGCAAAGCCCGGATTGAACCGCCGGCCAACGAGATACAGGAAGGTTCTATCCTCGATCTCGAGATTCAGTCAGTCAGCAAGCGCGGGGATGGCGTAGTCAGGAGAGGCAAGTACGTGATCTATGTCGCGCATTCAAAGCCCGGACAGCAGGTCAAGGTACGTGTCACAAGGGTATCGGGATCCATCGTCTTCACGGAAAGGGCCGAATAAGGTCATATCAATATTTTTTTCTCCCGGATCTCAATAAGCCGGAAATTCAGTCTTCCATCCGAAAGCCATCCGGGAAGCACACGCGGCCCCCGGGGTGAAGGCCGGGAAGGTATCGGGAAAAAGGATTGACTTTTCAGATATTCGGAGCGCCGGAAGTACCGGCCGGGCGTCCGGTTGTTATGCGGCCTCTTTTTTCAGGTCATCCATCAGCTTGACGCAGTATCCCGACAGGCGCCCGCACGCATCCTGCACCGCGGCGAGGGGTGATCTCTTTCCGTTTGTGGTCACCAGGAGCTCCGGATCGGAGAACTGGAATTTTATGACGTACCGGGCGACGTCCACGTCAGGGTCGCGAAGGATCTCCTCGGTGAGGAGGTTCATGAAGGTATGACTCTCCCCCGATATTACCATCCTGACCTTGTTCTCTTCCAGCTCGAGTATCTTAATATTCATCCACTTATAAATGGAGGCCTGAGTTCTATATAGGTATGGATGGATGTCACTCCCTGCTCCCGGAACGGCCGCTTGTCAGGGATTCCCGAAAGCAGAATTTCTCTCCGTCCATTCCAAGATTTGGAAGCTCCCACGGCATATTATGGGAGATATGCACGCAACGGTAGTCCCTGACTCCCAGGGTTTCCGCAAGATCCTGTGCATCCTTGTAGTTCATGTGCTTCGCGATATGGTATTCGGGGGGGACCAGCGCATCCACCAGTAAGAGGTCCACACCCTCCAGGAGATCGAGGGTCCTTCGGGGGAGATCCATGCTGGTATCCGAGGTGAATCCAACCCGGTACCCGTCCCCCTCGACGAGCAGCCCGCAGGTATACGCCGGGGGGTGGTTCACCTCGACCAGGGTGAACGTCATTCCGAACAGGGAGAATGCCCGGTAAGGCTCCTGGTAATGGCGCCGGAAGGAGAGAAACGAGAAAATCCCTCCGCAATAGTCCATTACCGGCGGGGCGGCATAAACGTCGGGGATCTGCTGTACGCGGTAAAATTCCCCGAAACCCATGAAATGGTCGTAATGCCCGTGAGTCCAGATGACCGCGGAGATGTGGGGAGAGCCGTTCTGCAGGAGCTGCTGGCGCAGGTCGGGAGTACTGTCCACCAGGACGTTCCCGCCGTTTCCCTCGATGAGGAGGGAGGTCCGTAAACGCTGGATCCCGAAACGGAGTGCATAACTGCACCTGGGGCAGGAGCAGTTCACCTTGGGGGTCCCGATGGCGTCCCCCGTCCCGAGCAGCGTGAGCTTCATACTACAACCAGTTCAGCTGGCGCAGCTCGTTCCGGTTTTCCACCACGAGTTTTCCCCGGGTTATATCGTTCTCCGTAATGTAATTGCGACGTTCCATGAGTGCCGACAGGAATGCCTCTTTTACCATTATCCGAAGGTCTGCTCCCGAAAATCCTTCGGTCTCTTCCGCGAGCTTAGAAAAATCGCACCGGCAGTCCATGGATGAGGTCACTTTCCTGAGAATCTCCTGCCGCATCTTCGCATCGGGCAGCCCGAAGACGACAACTTCGTCGAATCTGCGCCATGCCGCCTCGTCGAGGAGCTGGGGATGGTTCGTGGCCCCGATAAGGAGGACGTGGTTCTTCACCAGGCTGATCTGGTCGATATTTTTAAGGAGCGAATTTACCGCCCTCTTCATGGCCCCGTGGTCGTCGGTCACCCTGCTCTTTGCCACGAAATCGAACTCGTCGATGAAGAGGATACAAGGTGCAATCTCCTTGGCGATCTCGAATATCCGGTCGACATTCTTCGAGGTCTCTCCAAGGTACTGGGAGGTGATCATGGAGAGCCGGACTTCGAGAAGGGGGAGGTGCATCTCATGCGAGAGGGCGAGTGCGAGGGAAGTCTTTCCCGTTCCCGGTGGTCCCACGAAGAGTAGCTTTCCGACCTCGTGGATCCTCTGGCGGCGCAGTTCCTCGGTGTGCCGGCGGGCGAGTTTCACTTTTTCAATAACCTCTCTCTGCTCCGGGGTGCAGACAAGATCTGCCATTTGCTGTTCGATCTCTTCGGGAGCACTCACGATCACCAGGTCGAGCGCACTCTTCATCTTCGGGTCGTCCCCAGTGATCCTGGAGATCTTGGCCGCAAGAAAGACCCTTGTATCCTGGAAGAGCGGATTATGTTCCCTGACTTCATCGTAGGAGACCTTCACCGAATCAAAATTCTGGAAGAAATATGCCAGGGCCGGGTTTGCCGTTACCAGGGGGAGTCCGCCCTTGTTGATGAACCAGCGGGACGCGGGCTCCAGGGTGGTGATCTTGATCCGCTGACCGAACTCCTCGCAGGTGACCACCGGGTTAGCCTGGAGCTTTTTGCAGGCATCGGCGATTCCCAGGGTCTTTCGCACCATCCCTTCGCTGACATAGAGCGGCCGCTTCACCTCCCCGGAATCGGGGACCCCGAAAAGCTCACGGAGTTCCGGCGTGAGGTCGTTGACATCCAGGTTTGTATTCTGGTTGAAGATCTCGGCGGTGAGTAGCACTTCAAGAATCTTGAGGGATTCATCCTCTCCGGACATGGCTGTAACCTTTAGTATTCTTCCTTAGGTTGCATAAGAGTATCTCATGCAGTGGTCACTATGCACCCGTCTTCGGTGACAATTATCGTGTGTTCATGTTGCGACACGTAAGAGCCGGGGATATCCGAGAGCACCGGATAAGCGTGGAGTATCTGCTCTCTCACCAGGGTACTAAGAGGAATATCCAGCCGGGTCCCTGGAAGCCATCGCTTTGCGAACGGCAGACCCTTGCGGGGGCGAACACTGTCCAGGATCTTTCTTGCCTGGGGCATCCGGATCGGTTTTTCCAGAATCTGCTGGTAGATTTCCGTCCTCGGTTTCTCACTTACGTGCCCGGATCCGGTACTGGCGAACGGTTCGATAGCAAAGACCATCCCTGCTTCCAGTGTCGCACCTCCCGAGATCGCGATATTGGGGATATTGGGAGGCGAATGAATGATATACCTGCCTAGACCGTGACCGGTCAGATTTACCACCGGGAGAAATCCCCTTCGGGTTATTTCTTTCTGTATCGCCTCGCCGAGCTGGCCTACCGTCGTTCCCGGTCGCACCAGGCGTATCGCCCCGGCAAGCGCCTCCCTGGACGCTTCGATCAGCATAGGGCGGTCTCCGAGGTCGATGGTAGTGGCGGTATCGGCCACATAGCCGTCCAGGTGAACGCCCAGGTCGAGTTTCACCACATCTCCTTCACGAAAAACTCTCCCGTCCCCTGTCGAGGCGGTGTCGTGGGCCGCGTCCTCGTTCAACGAGATGTTGAGCGGAAAGGCCAGGCCTGCGCCGGTATCCGTGACCATCGCCTCGATTGTCTCGACCGTTTCCAGGAACCCGGCCCCCACCCGGATCACCCCGACCCCCGCCGAACGCACGCGAGAGGCGATCTTTCCCGCCTCAATGTAGAGATCGAATACCTCCTGGTCCATGGCTTAGATCTCCAGCGTTTCCGGAAATGCGGTGATGCAGCGCCAGCCGTCGCGGGTGACCACGCCAATGTTCTCCAGCCTGACGCCTCCCAGTCCCGGATAGTAGAGGCCCGGTTCGTTGGTTACCACATTTCCTGCCCGGATCGTCTCTCCCCCGGGGCCGATAGACGGAAGCTCGTGCACCTCGAGCCCCACTCCATGGCCGAGGTTGTGAATAAACCCCCGGTCTCCGCTCTCATAGCCGCATTCCTTAAAGAACTCCACCGCGGACTGGTGGACCTCCTCTCCGGTCGCGCCCGGCCGGATTCTTTCGGCCGCATGCGCCTGTGCGCCCTTCACGGCCCGGTACATCTCCCGGATCTCGGGGGAAGCTTCGCCCCTGCACACGGTGCGGGTCATATCGGTATAATATCCCGTCCTCTCGCTCCGGGGGAATATGTCGATCACGATGGGCTGGTGCGCGTGCAGCGGCCCCGAGCCGGTGATATGGGGTACGGCGCTCTCTTCGCCGCAGGAGACGATGGTCTCCATGGCGTGGCAATCCGCCCCGACAAGGACCCGCTGCATTGACTCCCGCACGAACTCGGAGGTCAGCGGTGCCGCACCGCGGTACAGCATATCCTTGCGGATCTTCGCCCCGGAGATCAGGTCGAGGGCCTTGTTCATCGCAGATTCGGTCGCCTGCTGGACGGTTTCGATATTCCCTACCTCACTTGTTGTTTTTACCGCACGCATCGTTTCAACCGTGCCCCTGTCGGCACGGACATGCCGGAACTGCTCCATCTCTTTCGCGAGGAGAAACGGGAAATTGGCGGGAACAAAGATCTCGCCATCGATCAGGCGCGTGATCATCATGGCAAGCGCCTTCACCCGGTCCTTCTCCTCCCTGACGATATCGAGAAGGCCCGCTTCGGCCCTGGTCATCACAGACGCTGACGACTCCTGCGCCGCACGCCGGGCTTCCATCTGGGAGACAATCAGGGTGCCCTTTTCACCCCGCCGCCTGAAATATACGACAGGGTCCGAGCTGGTAAACTGTGTCAGGTATCGGACATTTGCGTCCTGCGAGGAGCCGAACGCCACGAATCCCCCTCCCCCGGTCTTCTTCAGCATCTGGTCCAGCGCGTCCATAATACCCTCGAATTATGTCGCGATACCACAAGTACTTTTATCATAACATACCAGGTACGATGTGATGGACGAGCCCACGAAAGAGCGATTCAAGTGGAAATTTTACAAGCTTGCCGTAATGCTCAATATAATCGTCATCCTGGTTGCGGTGGGGTTCGTAGCCCTGTTCAAAGCACCGCAGGGATTCGCCATTCCGCTCGCGCTGATATTTTTCGTCCTTGCGGCGGTACTGGGATATTATTTCAGGAAAGGGTATTACACTACAAAAGTCTGGCTCGATGAGAACGCGTGAGGGGGGGGAGGGTCGACATCATGCTGGAAAAGGTCAAGCACGAGATCGAATTGATGCAGCGCCATATCGTCATACTCAGGGCCGTGGTGGCATCGCAGCCGATCGGAATCATGAAGCTCTCCGAGCAGCTGAACCTCCCGTTTCATCGGATACGGTATTCCCTCCGGGTACTGGAGCAGATGGGATACATTCGTGCCTCGCCGTCGGGCGCAATGGCCACCCGTCAGGCAGAGGAACTGCTCCTTCATCTGGATGAGGGGCTGGACGAGATGATCGGCCTTCTCTCTTCGATGAAAACCGATGGCGGATAACCCTGTAGTGCGGCCGGTACCTGACGTATTCCGTAACGGTATCTTTAAAAACACCCGAGGACAATCTATTAAGGCACATCTCGTGCCGCCATAACTCAGTTGGTAGAGTGGCTGGCTGTTAACCAGCATGTCACAGGTTCGAGTCCTGTTGGCGGCGTTCAATTCTTATTTTTTCCCTGGAGTTCACCTTTTAGCGTTATCACCAGCACCCGGACAAGGGTATGCCGGGTTTCGGTGAGGAGTTCCCGTGCAGACGCGGCCACCCGCGAATGCCGCCTCCGGAAAACCTGTCGTCGGAAACGCCCGGGAAATATCCCGGGAAGCTTTGTGGCATGCGCAAAAATTTTTGAATTAACGGCACCAATACAGTGTGGTTCCGGGTTTATGCCGGATACCGGAAGCCATCCAGATCGGGGCCCGTAGCTTAGTCCGGTCAGAGCGCCCGGCTCATAACCGGGCGGTCATGCGTTCAAATCGCATCGGGCCCACTTTATTCAGTCGATGCCGCCGTCAGCGATCCGCTCATTTCACAACATTTCTATTCCCCGGTAGCATAGAGCACCTTTATGCAGTGTCCAGTGTGCGGGAACGACTGTGTGTCCCAGGCGGGAGATCTGATCGCAACGCTCCCGGACGTGTTTTCGGGATGTTCGTCCTGCCGGGCCACGGTACTCGACAAGTCCAGGCCGCCTCCCGCAGGTCCCCCGGCCGAACCCTGCGAATGCCAGAAGAGATTCATCGACCAGGTCTTCTCCCATCTCTATACAATTCTTGTCGAAGAGGGGAAGTTCACCGGGAAGGAGCCCCTCGGCGCAGTCGGAATCCCCCTTATCCATCCCGGTTTTTTCATGAACTCCCCGCCATTCCTGCCGCCCGGTTCGCTGGTACTGGTGACGAGGGTGGCCGATACAAAGATCGCGGCCAGGATGGAGAAAGAGGTGCCCGAGATCCGGGGCGTGGTGGGAGGTGGCAATTTCGTTCCGGGAGTTGCTGACCCCGAACGCACACAGACTCCCAGGACCTATACGCTCCTCGCCGGCTGCGACGTACGTGCCGATGTATTCCGGACCACTGCCGGCCCCGTGGTCACGTACAAGCAGCAGTCCCGGATTCACATCGAGTTTCCCAGGGAGTTTAACCCGAAGATCGCCAATGTCGAAGAACGGATCCGTGCCGCCCGGCCCGAGGTGTTTGTGGACGCGTCGTCGGGGGTTGGTACGCTCGGGCTCACCGCGGGCAGGATGAAGGTTCCCCACCTGATCTTCAATGACATCTGGTATGCCGCCGCATTCTGGACCGCGTTTAACCTGTCCGTGAACAAGGAATTCCTCGACCTCGATGAGATCCGCATCCTGAAACACTATGAAGCCATCGAAAAGACCCCGGTTCTCGACGGGCCGGAGAAGATCGCGGAGGCGACAGGGAAACAGGTCGTGGAAGTCTACCAGGGGGATTACGCCCTTCTCCCGAAGGTTGTTCCGGAAGGACGGGTCCTCACGGTCCTGGATCTCTTTGAAAAACAGGACCGGGTAAGGGTAGACCGTGCATTGCAAAGATGGAAGGAGCATGCCTCCGGCGAGGTATTTATCCCCTAGTCGTGCCATAATTATACGGGGACTAGCCCGGGTGGTTCGGCGTCACCTATAACCCGAGACCGTCGGTATGCGGGGGGCGAAGTTCGAGGAAGGCTGCAACGAGCTGCCTGATACTGTTGTGTCCTGACGTTGAAACCTCGTCCTGTGAGGTCGGTGGACAGGGATCAAAGCCCCGGAGGGGGTGGCGACCTGTTGTCGCGGGAACCGGTTGAGGCCCGGAAGGGAGCAAACTTACCGTGAACATTCGGCGCCCATGGGGTTGCGGGGCGGAGGATGGGTGCTCCAGCGAGGGTAGAGACGTACAGTCGACCGAGAACGTGTCCCCACTTTGCAGGTCGTGATCATGCCGAAAGTGACCATTATCGGGGCAACCGGCAACGTCGGCACCTTCGCAGCTCATACTATTTCTGAAATACCTCACGTGCAGGACATCCTGCTCATAGGCAGAACCGGGCGCGAAGATCTGCTGAATGGAATTACCCAGGATCTGCAGGACTCGTTTGCCGCATGCGGCAACTCAATACGGCTTTCATGGAGCACCGATCTCTCCGACCTGCGTAATTCGGATATCGTGGTATGCACCGCGGGGATCCCCCGGCGACCCGGACAGGACCGTCTCGACCTTGCGGTGGGTAACGCGAGGCTCGTGGCCGAACTTTCCCGGACGGTGGGCGAAGTCGCCCCGGACGCGATGCTCCTGATGATTACGAATCCGGTCGACGTGATGACCTCGATTGCTCTCAAGTATTCCGGGCTCGAGCCGCGCCAGGTATTCGGGCTGGGGACGCACCTGGATTCGATGCGGCTGAAATCATTGATCGCCGGATATTTCAAGGTCCATGTGAGCGAAGTGCACACCAGGATCATCGGGGAACACGGAATGAGTATGGTGCCCCTTTGGTCGGCGACCACGATCGGCGGTATCCAGATCAGCAACCTGCCTGCATTTTCTCATCTCCCTGTGCAGGAGATGGTCGACACCGTGCTCTCATCGGGAGAGAATATTATCCGGAACAAGGGTTCGACGGTATACGGCCCCGGAGAGGCTATCGCCACCCTGGTCCGCACCGTGCTCGGGGACGAGAACCGGATTCTGACCGTATCCGCGTACATCCGCACCGAGGTGCACGGGATAGGAAACGTATGTATCGGAGTTCCCGCACGAATCAACAGGGCAGGTGTATTTCCGGTACCGATCAAAATCGATGAAAAAGAAGTGATACAGTTCCGTGAATCGGTGGAAAAGATCAGGGGAATCACCCGCGAGGTTCATTCCCTGATAGAGAAGGAACTGCCGTATCCGGAAAAACCCGTAAAATCGTAACTTCGTTTTTAAAAAAAGTATCAGGTAAGGGTGACCTCAATGATCTCGGCACGTTCCACGCCTTTGATCGCATTGAGTTTGGCCTCTACTTCGTCGCTCACGCCTGCCGCGTCATCCGCGATGACCGCGATCTTCAGCGCCTTCAACCCGAATCCGATAGGCTCTTCCTTTACATCCTGGAGACCGGGAACCTGTTTCCTGATCTCGGCGGTAAGCGCCACGAGGTCGATCTCGGGAGATTCCGGCATTACCCGCGCGATCAATGCGACAGTTCCCATGATTTACGGCCCCCGGAACCCGCACTTTGCACAGATATAGGGAATGCTCTGTTCCCTGCAGCGGAAACACCGGTAGATCTTCTGCTCGCACACCGGGCACTTGAATTCAGTTGCACCCTGCTCAGCCAGAGGTGCGTTACACGAGGTACAATTTTTATTTGACATAGCTTATCCTCGAACCGTTCCTTAGAATATCTTTCTTATGTGACTTAAATGCAAATGGTAGTGCCGGCACGTGATTCTCCTCCCAGCACCCCGCGAAGGAGCCCGGGACGCCGTCCGTTCACTACGCATACCTTCACGCCGCGGGCAAGGGCGAACGGGATAATACAGGGATCCACGTCCCCGGTCTCCACCGGCGTGGAAATCCGATCAAGCAGGACCCCCCCGGACCGGATCCCGTCCACTGACTTTACCAGGAGCAGCTCCAGTCCGAGGCGCGCTGCGATCCACCCGGCGATCGTGTCCGACGATACCTCCCAACGGTGGGGAAGCGGGTCGAGATCGCGAAGCGCGCGATAGGGAAGCAGTACCGTGGCTGCCCGAGGGATCTCGGGTCTTTCGGTCACGGGAAGACCGAACGAAGAGATATACCATCCGTACTGTTCCATCGCCGCGATGGCCATCCAGTGTGCCGCGTCCTGGTCACCGACCTGAGAGGCCCGTACCAGGTCTGCAAAACTCCCTCCGCCCGGGACGATCAGCACACGAAACTCTCGCAGTTCCGCGATCAGGTCAGGTACCCGGTCCATCAGGCTCCCTCCGATCTTCACCACGAGCGACGTCCGCATAACAGAACTATTTCACCAGATTGATTAAAAACAGGTTGCCATTCTTCAGGAGTGACTCGCCCTATCCCGGTTCTCCTGCTCCTCCTGATCTTCATCGCAATTCCCTGTGCAGCGGTGCAGATCACCGAGTTCTGCCCGGATACCTATCTTCCTGAAGACGCGGACGAGTACCTGGTCCTGTCAGGAGTGGGATCCCTGGACGGAGTGGTGATCTCGGATGGGGAGGGAGGATTCAGGTTTCCTACCGGGGCGAGTATTGACGGGGAAATTATCATAGCCTCCCACGGGACCGCGTACCAGGCAGTGCACGGGACCCCTCCCCGGTACGAATGGTACGACACCTCACCCTTCATCGAAGACGTTATCCGGAGCGGGACCCTGAAACTGGCGAACAAAGGGGACCAGCTCTCTCTCTACCACGATCAGAACAGGCTGGTGCAAACGGTGTCCTGGCCGGAGGACGTCACGGCGCGGGAGGGGCAGGTCCATTACTACGACGGGACATGGGACCCCCGGGTGCTCATGCTCGGACAGTCCAGGGTACTTCCGGTAACCTGCGAAGGGGTCCGAGGGACGGTGTTTGCCGCGCCGGACTCCTCATTTTCCGTGTTTTCTGATTGCGTAGCAGGGGCGTCATCCCGTATCCTGGTGAATGTCTACGAATTTACGAGCCCCCGGATGGCATCGTTGCTCGGGGAGGCCCGGGATCGCGGGGTTTCCGTGGAGGTGCTGCTGGAGGGAGGGCCCGTAGGAGGAATATCGCGGGAGGAGCAGGGGGTGATATTTTCGCTCAATCAGTCAGGCATACCGGTCTACCTGATGACGGGAGAGCAGGAAGCCCATCCGCCCTACCGGTTCGACCATGCAAAGTACATGGTGGTGGACGAATCCCGGGTCTTCATCACCAGCGAGAACTTCAAGGACCACGGGTTCCCGGTTCCGGTCGCCCGGGGGAACAGGGGCTGGGGTGCGGTCCTGGAAAGCAGGGAACTGGCAGAGTACTTCTCCGGAATATTCTATCATGATTCCCGGGGTGCCTGGGTTGACCCGGCATCACCGGCAGATCCGGGCCTCCCTGAGGATCCAGTGGAAAATTCCCGGTATTCTCCGGAATTCGAGCCCTATGGATTCGATTCGGCCAGGGTGACTACAGTTATATCCCCGGATAGCAGCGGCCTGATTTCAGATCTTATCAGATCAGCGGAGGACCGGATCGATATCGAACAGGCATACATCACCGACAGGAGCCCGGGGCAGCTGAATCCCTATCTCGCCGAAGCGATCAATGCATCGCGAAGAGGAGTCCGGGTACGCGTAATCCTTGACTCGTCGTGGTACAACGTGGCAGAGGACACGGATAACGATGAGATGGTGTCGAACATCAACCGGATCGCAGTCGAGGAAGCGCTCCCGCTCCAGGCCCGGCTCGCCGACCTTGAAGGAAACAACCTCATGCAGGTGCATAACAAGGGGGTGATAGTGGACGGGAGAAAAGTGCTGATCAGCAGCATCAACTGGAACGAGAACTCCCCGACCTTCAACCGGGAGGCGGGAGTCATCATCGAGCATCCCGGGGTCGGGGCGTACTTTTCGGAAGTGTTCGAGGATGACTGGAACAGCGGGCGGGTGGAAACGGGGGGCACTCCCCGACCTGATTACCTGAAAGTCGGCCTTGCATTCGCGGTGTTAGCGGTCCTTGCGGTTTACTTTACGCTCCGAAGGAGAAGAGTGAGATAATGTAACAGGATCCCGGGCGTGCACGGGATGTCCCCGCGGAAAACAATCCGGAAAAGTCTTTTAATTGGTGATAGCAGCCGGGTGCGGTTCTAACTCTTTTTCATCGCACAACGGCAGAGGTCGCAGAGGGTAATGATGGACCCGTCGCCGCGTACTGCGGAGGCCCACCTGTCGATGAGCGCGTCGAGATCGCCCGAGAATTCGATCGCTCCCGACCCGCCCCTCTTTTTGCTCATGTACTGGGATATCGCAGCCCTGCTCACTCCCAGTTTTTTCGCGGCATCACTCTGGGAAAAACCCTGATTATTCACCAGACGATAGACCATTTCGGCTCTCATTGCAGGAAGGTACTTGCGAACCATGGCATCGCATACCATGATATCGCAGTCCCTCCCCATCATGCGGCCACCACGGACTCTCTGTACTGGTAGATGATCTGCCGGGCGTCCCTGAAGTTGAATTTCTCAATTATGAGGTGTTTCTCCTTCAGTTTCTTGAGTGCATACCTTACAGTGCGGGGTGCGAGCTTGCTTTTCTTCACAAGCTCCTTGTGAGTCATCGCACCCCCTTCGTCCAGAATCTTCAGGACGGTCTTTGATGATGGGGGAAGGTTCACCTCACTCATAGTATCTATGTTAACGCTGTTAACATATTAAACTATCGGTATTATAAGAATGCATAATGACAGCTCTTCATGCTTGACCGGAAAGAACGGATTGCACTCGCCCTGCTCATCGCGGTCGCGCTTACGGTAACCGTGGCGGCAGTTGTCCTGGAGGCAGTCGGGAAAGGCCCGTTTTATAGTCCGTTCACCAGTACAGCCCAGGAAGGAGCACAGGTATTCCTCGAGGGTGCGGTCGAAAAGGTGACCTGGACACAGGACGGAGCGCACTTGCAGATGGTAGTTAACGGGGTGAATGTATTCGTCCCGTCGGCCGCAGCGCAGGGGCTCACTATCGCGGTGGGAGACCACGCGGCACTCTACGGGGTCGTGCAGGTCTACCGGGGGGAAAAAGAAATCCTTGTGGAATCTCCCGGCGACCTGAAAATTATTCGTGATTAATCGCCATGCGGTCTTCGATAATTCTATTTGCCGGGGCTGCTACCTGCCCGTTCAAGGTCGGGCCCGGGTTCCCGTAGGCATCCGGATCATGGAGCACCCCCCGCGAGGATGCTCAGGATGATGAGGTATCCTGATCGCCCGAAGCCCCGGGGTGGTGCAGTACCTCATAGGAGACCGCGAGGTTCCCTATGCAATCCCTCACCATCCGTTCCCGGCTGGATAGTGTGGGTTTCCTGCCGCTTTTTACCTCAATAAATACCACTTTCTTAAGGTCACCGGTTGAAAGCCCGTCGAATATCACGAAATCCACCGGAGAGCCAAGAAACCTGGCATCCTTTGGATTATATGAAAACCCGGGAAAATACGGGATCAGGTGCTCGGTAACTTTTCCCTGGATCACCGACTCACTCTTTTTCACCGCGTCCTTCCTGATGCGGTCCTCTTCCCGGCCCGTCCATTCCCGGGTATAGAGCGTGGCCAGTGCGCTCGCCTCGGATTCCAGTGTAGTGTTCTTCCATTGCCGGAACTTCTCTTCGGCTCTCGACTCGAGCGCCCCCCGGAGTCTGAGGTAAAAGACCACGAGGATCAACAATGCAACGATGGTCAGGAGAAGAGCAAATTCGAGCATACATAGGTTCTTTCTCTGCGAGTAATAAGAAATTCGGAAATCGGGGTGTTTTCTTCGATATTCCCGAGATATGACAATTAAAAAGAATGTGACAGCGCCCCGGTCATAGGTTCCTGCGGAACGATCCCGGGCCCCCAGTGCTGGACCCGGTTACTTTTTTTGTTTCAACATGTGAAGGGCGACCTCGGCGGCGGTCCGAACCGTCTCATCGGGGTCTTTCGCCGCGACCTCGAGGGCCGGTATCGCGTCGGTATCACCGATGTTACCGAGTGCCCACGCTGCATGCCTCCGCACCAAGCGGTCCTTGTCTTTCAGCGTCGCTATAAGGGGTTTCACTGCACGCGGATCTTTGAGTTTTCCGAGCCCTATCGATGCCCCGATCTTCATCCACTTCTCCTTCGAGGCCAGTGCGGTGATCAATGGCCCGACCGCTCTGGGGTCTCCTATGCTGCCCAGGGATTTCGCGGCGATCCAGCCTACGTCGACATACGGATCTTCGAGAGCCCTGATCAGGGGCTCGACTGCGGAGGGGTCCCCGAGCTCGCCGAGTGCTTCGGCGGCTTTCCATCGCTCATCGAGGTAACGGCTTTCCAAAAGTTCGAGAAAATACTGAACTCTCCGCCGGATCACCACCTGATCGATATCCGGCCCTGGCCCATCCGGGCCCGGAGCGGCAGGTGAAGGGACTTCATCTTTTTCCGCAGGCATGGTGTCTTGTACTCATGCGAATCTGTGAGGTATGCCGCCTTATATATTACTGTTCAAATACGTCCGGAACCCGCAGGGCTACAGGTCAGGTAAAAAATCGAGGCTTACATCGAGATTCACCACACTATGGGTCAGGCAGCCCATGCTGATGACATCCACACCCGGCAGGGCGTACAGGATCGCGTTCTCCTCGCAAATCCCGCCTGAGACCTCGATGATACGCGAATCCCCGCCGGGAACGCCGCGTATAGCCCTTACGGCGCCAGCGACAGCTTCCGGGGTCATGTTGTCCAGCATGATGATATCCGCCCCGGCCAACGCCGCCCTTCTCGCCTGGTCCGCATCCCTGACTTCAACCTCGACCCGATGATATACGGACCCCATCTTCGCCCGGGATATCGCCTCCTCAAGGGGCAGGAGCAGGAGGTGGTTGTCCTTGATCAGAACCGCATCGGACAGACCAAACCGGTGACGCACCCCCCCGCCAAGTGCAACGGCTTTTTTGTCCAGGACCCGCAGCCCCGGGGCCGTTTTCCTGGTGCAGGCGATGGTGCACGATGAATTCTTTTCCCGGACCTTATCTGCGATCTCCCGGGTCTTTGTTGCGATACCGCTCATTCTTCCGATGATATTGAGGGCGGTCCGCTCCCCGAGGAGCACTCCCCTTGCCGGCCCTTCGAGTTCGAGCAGGATCCCGCCACGGACCACCAGTTCACCGTCCCGGGCTCTCGAATTCACCGCGACCCCCAGGATCGAAAAGATTTCAGCGGCTTCTTCGAGCCCGGCGATTATACCCGTCTCTTTTAACTGGATCACGCCATGGCAGGTGAGGGAAGGGTCTATCAGGAGTTCGCTGGTGAGATCGCCGTAAGGTGCATCTTCCGAAAGGAACCCGAGGAGTTGTTCACGGTCGACCATGGAATTCACTATCTCCCTATCTCAATCATCCTTTCGATCGCAGATCTCGCCTTTTCCATGATATCGGCGGGGAGGATGATCTCGAACCGTTCATATTCGAGGGAATCGCGGAGATCCTCCAGGCTGATCTTTTTCATGTCCTCGCAGACTGCGTCCTCTCTCATGTAAAATGTCTTACCGGGATACAGGGTCCTCAGGCGGTATCCCATGTCCCTTTCGGTGAACACGTTCCATGTGCCGGCCTCCGGGGCGCTCCGCACCATTCCGCCGGTCGACGCCACAAGGTCCGACATTTTCTGGATCTCCGGCCTGCATTCAGGGTGACAGATGATCCTTCCACCCCGTATCCTGGCCTCGCGGATGTCGTCCTCGGTAAACATCTGGTGCACGTAGCAGTGTCCATGAGCGGGAAGGGGGATGATATACTTCCCGGGAACCTTATCCTGGATATACGCCGCGAGGTTTGCGTCGGGACCCACGATCACCTCGCGGGAATCGAGCGAACTGACGACCTTCACCGCATTCGCGGAGGTGCAGATCACGTCGGCATATGCCTTGCACCGTGCAGTGCTGTTGATATAAAGGACCACCGCCGCCGAGGGATGTTCATTTCTTGCCGCAAGGATCATCTCCGGGGTAAGCTGGGCCGCGAGAGGGCATGTCGCGTCCTTTACGGGAATAAGCACTTTCCTGCCGGGGTTGAGAATTTTTGCCGTTTCGGCCATGAAATCAACCCCGCAGAAGATTATTACCGGCGCATCGGTCGCTTTTGCGGCGATTGCCAATTCCAGGCTGTCCCCGACGACATCGGCCATGTCCTGGATCCCGGGTGGCTGGTAGTTGTGTGCCAGGATTATTGCCGATTTTCGCTCTTTCAGCCTCCGGATCTCTTCACGGTAGTTCATGTACCGATCACCAGCGGATCTTCAAGATCCCGGAGGAGCGTGAGGATGGAGAGGGCGGCCAGGTAGCTCGTTGCAGGGTTGTCCGGGCTCGGAACGTTGTTCACCCGTATGTAAATGTCCCCGAATTCACCCTCGGCAAAAATTTCATGAATGTTCCGTTCGACATCCGGGTCGGCCCACAGTTCCACGTCCGCATCCGCCCCCGCCGCGAGGCTCAGTGCGACGGATACATTCACGTTCTTGGGAAACTCCTTGATGCATTCGTTCGCCTTCCCGAGGAAGATCATTTTCCGCTCCCTGGTGACGATCCCGAGCGATTCCGGGGTCTTTGTGGTGCGGAGAAGAAGGTGGTTGATCTTCGAAATACGCCCGACTTTCAGGTTATCAAGCCCGCATATTGCGCCACTTGGAATATAGATCCGGCGCTCCGATGACCTCGCGATCGTTTTCAGGTTTTCCAAGAACTCCCTGTCCGAGAGGGCTCCGACGCTCATCACCACGAGGTGTTTTCCGTGCTTCAGGATGTCCCCGGCGTAGCGGTGCACCGCCCGGACTGATGCCGCTTCGACCGCATAGTCGAAATCCATGTCCAGAAATGAAGGGAAGTCCTCGCAGGCGGTCGCTCCGCATACATCGGCGAGCTCACGGGCTCTCTCAAAAATCAGGTCATAAACTGCGACAATCTCGATATTTTCCCTGTATTTTGCGATGATATGTCCGATATTTCCGCAGCCTACCAGCCCGATCCTGATCATCACCTATAAATAGACACCTACCACCGGTTAAGGATTTTCATTACTCCGAATGGGTTTTTCCCGGCCTGAATCCTGTATATCCTGACAAGATGGACGTAAACTGACCGTTTGGAAGAAAGGGATGCTTAATCGGTTCTCCGGCAGATGATCATGGGAAGAATTTCATCATGACCGGGTTTTTACCAGACCCCGCCGAAGGGAATGTTCTCCGGTCGGTCCGGGACGTAAAGGTGTGCGTCCTGACGTTCGGCTGCACCTACAACCAGGCAGATGCCGGAAAGATCGCCGAAGTCCTGAAACATCAGGGATGCACCATCGTCGATCTTCCGGAAGATGCCGAAGCAGTTATCGTCAACACCTGCACGGTAATCGCATCGACGGAACGTAAAATGCTCCGCCTGATCGCGGACCTGAAGGACAGACCCCTTTACGTAAGCGGGTGTATGGGGGTGGTGCAGAGAGACCGGATCCTTGAAGTCGCCGCTCCCGGGTTCATTTCTCCCGGGGAGATCCAGCGGGAGTACAGGAGAGTGAACACGGTGAGCGCATCCCCGGTCGGGATCGTGCAGATCGCGTCAGGCTGCCCGGGGAGTTGTGCATATTGCATCACGCGGAAAGCAAGGGGACCGTTGCGAAGTTTTCCACGGGAAGAGATCGTGGAACACGCCCGGAAGCTGGCCAGGGGAGGGGCATGCGAGATCAGGATCACCGCCCAGGACGTGAGCGCCTGGGGGCTCGATCGGGGCGAAGACCTTCCCGATCTCCTGTCCGGCCTCTGCAGTGTCCCGGGTAACTTCTTCCTCAGGCTGGGCATGATGAACCCGGCGACGCTCCTGCCGCTGCTCACGGAGATCATCCGGTCGTTCCGCGATGACAAGGTCTTCAAATTTCTGCACCTCCCCGTGCAATCCGGTTCCGATCAGGTGCTTGCAGGGATGCAGAGGCACTACAGTGTCGACGATTTCGAACGGATCGTGAATGCGTTCCGCGAGAAATTTCCCTCGATGTACCTTATGACCGACCTTATCTGCGGGTTTCCGGGAGAAACGGAGGAGGACATCGGAAAGACGATCGACCTGCTCTACCGGGTCAAACCGAATAAAGTAAACATCACCCGCTATTCGTGGCGTCCTCTGACGATTATACCACATTCGGGCGACCTGCCCGACCGGATAAAAAAGGACAGGTCGCGATTGCTGTTAAAACACGCGACTGCAATCTACCATGAATTAAACCGGCAGTGGATCGGGAAGACCGTCCCGCTCGTGGTGACCGAGAGGATCCGCGAGGGGTCGGTCTCGGCAAGGACCCCCGAATATCACAATGTCATACTTCGCGAAGACCTTCCCCCCGGATTCAGGTGTCATGCGCGGATTACCGGGGAACGGATGTATTATCTGACCGGTGAACGGTGCGAACCATCCGGTCCATAAGAAGACCTCCAAAAAAAAGAAGGGCGATCGTTCTTGGGTAATCCTGCCCCGAACGGTCGCCGCCAGGATATACTCTCTTTTCGCTTCTCTGTTCCGCCCGGGGACTCATTCTTCTCTCCATTAGTATATCGCATCATAGGGTTTATAGCCGAAAAATGGCGTTCGCCTAAAAAAGGTTATTGCCGTTCGAATCCTTCTGATTCTCATCACGTCCGCACCGTTTTATGGCCCCCGGGGGACGCGGATGTAGTGGGAAGTGAATCATGGACGCCATCGAGAAGGGATTTGATGCATTAGTAACGAAAGTGCAGGAATACGAGAAGAAGAAAGAGCAACTGAAGGGTGCGGTAGTACAGAAAGAGGCTCTTCTCCTGGCGAGGATGGGGGAGGAGACCGCCCCGGTAATCTCCGGTATCGGCCTCGTCATGCTCGAGCGGGGGAAAACGGACAACTGTGGAGAACTGTACGATACCCAGTTCTACAAGGAGAAGATGATCGTCCTCGGAAAGACCGATCCCGCAGAATACCGGCCTGACGATATCAGTAAAAAAGTAACCGACCAGTTCTGTGTCTTATCGGAAGAGGGAAAATTTTACGAGCTCATGTACAGTTCGGACGGATTTATCGTGGATTCCTTCCGGAACCCGATCGATCCCCGCGAGGCCCTCGAGATTTACGGGTACGAGATCATGTTCATGCTCTATCGTGCGATGCGGGATTATCTGGCCGAGGAAAAAGAACTGGTGGAAGCCCTGCAAAAAACAATTGATTTCCTCCATCCCGAGGAAATGGAGAAGTAGGGGAAGTTCTTACTTCCATTTGAATAACGGAAACATTGGTTTTAAGAGATCCTCATCTCCGCCCTTGAGGGCGGAAAGGCGGAATGTTTTCTCGTACCTGTCCCCCCGCTCGTTTTTGAACGCCACCGATGCTTTCGCCTCGTTAATCATGTTTTCGAAGTGGTAAGTTCTCTCCTCATCGACCTGGAGGACAGGGATATCATATTCCTTATCCAACGGCACGATGGCGACGTGAATGGAATATGCCGGGGCGTTTCCCCTGTTGGTCACCCTGACGTTCTTGGCGTCCCCCGAGAGCGTGGCGATCACGTCGGGAAGAATGGTGCTGTCCGCCATGATAAGGAGCGACATGAAGAGGGTAAGAACTATCACCAAAATAATAAGGCCGACATAGACATCAACGACGACCGCGATAATTCCAGCCAGAACAAGGCCTGCAACAAGCAGGATTATCTGGTTTCTGTCCATGCTCATGACTTAGCCTGAAGACTATATCAATCCGCTGAAACATGGGCCCGGGCTGGCTCCGGGAAATGGCCCGGCAGTCAGGAATATGTCCGGCGATTATCGGGATTTATTGGTATATCTCGCCAGGAATTTCAGATAATGTCACGTTTTTGCTAAAAAAGGTGTAAGAATGGGCCCGATGTGATTCGAACACATGACCTCCCGGTTATCAGCCGGGCGCACCACCTGGCTATGCTACGGGCCCTCGCGTTGCCTTATTAGTTAAATCGTCCCTAGTTTTTATAGGTTATGGATTGTGTCCGGCAGTAGTTTAAAACCACAGAAAGACGTATCTTCTGCAATGAAAATGGCCCGGCCATTTTCTGGATTATGACCCTGACAACGGGAACGCGGTTTTCGGGCTGCCGGTATGAAGACCCCTCCGGGTTTTCACAGGGAAGGTCGTGAACGGAGAGTCTCGTGTGCGTAAGGAACGATATGAAGATCCGGTGAGAGGAAGATGGAGCCACAATATCTTCTGGGAAATGAAGCAATAGCCCACGGGTGCCTGGAAGCACCGATCGATCTCGCCTGCGGGTATCCCGGGACCCCTTCGTCGGAGGTCATCGATATCCTGCGGGTGTGCCCCGGCCGGGGATACTACGTCGAATGGTCGGTCAATGAAAAGGTCGCGCTGGAAAATGCACTGGCCGCCGCATGGTGCGGGGTCCGGGCACTCTGCACCATGAAGCACGTGGGCCTGAACGTTGCAGCCGATCCGCTGATGACCAGCGCCTATACCGGGGTTACCGGGGGCCTCGTGATCATGAGCGCAGATGATCCCTTTGCCCACAGTTCGCAGAACGAACAGGACAGCAGGTGTTATGCGCAATTTTCCCGGATTCCCTGTCTCGACCCCGCCTCCATCCAGGAGGCGCACGATATGGTGAGGGATGCATTCAGGCTTTCGGAAGAGTTCGCGCTCCCGGTGCTCTTCCGGCCGACAACACGGATATGCCATTCCAAGGGCGACGTGGTTCTTGGAGATGCGGCAAAACCCGGAAGGAAGGGAGAATTCCACCGTGACCCGCGGCAATACGTGGTTATACCTGCCCATACGCGGGTGCTCCACAAAAAATTGAACGAAAAACAACCGGGGATAAAAAAACGGCTGGTGGACCTCGGGTACAACCACTACCAGGTCCGGGGTGAGGTGGCGGTTATCTCAGGGGGTATCGCCGCCGAATACGTGCGCGAGGTACTACCGGACAACGTCTCGTTCATGAAGATCGGGGCATATCCCATCGATGAGGAATGGTTGTCGGGCTTTGTACGGCTTCATCGTAAGGTCGTGGTGGTCGAAGAGCTCGCCCCGGTGATCGAAGGGGCGGTGCGGGAGGTCTCCGGCACGGTCGAGGTGCACGGAAAAAAGGACGGGCATTCTCCCTACGAAGGGGAGTTCTCTCCCGGGCTCGTCAGCGGGATCCTCTCTTCTGCGGGCATCTCCCCTGCGGTCACATATCCTAAGGTGACCCCGGCTCCCGACGTCCCGCCCCGACCTCCAATCCTCTGTGCCGGATGCCCGCACAGGGCGGTATTCTACGCGATGCGGAAGATCTTCAAGGACGGGCTTTACCCTTCGGACATAGGCTGCTACACCCTCGGACTCCAGATGGGGGCGGTCGACACCACCATCTGCATGGGGGCCTCTATAACGGTAGGGAGCGGGATGAAGCACGCAGGCGAGGAACGCGATGTGGTGGCTACCATCGGGGACTCTACGTTCCTGCATACGGGGATCCAGGGCCTCCTGAACGCGGTATATAATGGTGCGGACATGACCGTGGTGATCCTCGACAACCGGATCACCGCTATGACCGGCCACCAGCCGAACCCCACGACCGGAGTTACCGCAACGGGGGATCCCTCTCCCCCGGTATCGCTCGAGGCGATCTGCCGGGCGTGCGGGGTTTCCTTTGTAGAGACTGTCGACCCCTACAACCTCGTCTCCCTTACTACGGCGCTGAAGGATGCGAAGGCACGTCCGGGGGTTAAAGTGATCATCGCCCGGCAGGCATGCGTCATCTCCGCCCGTAGGGCAGGAATCAAGCGGGGAGTCTTTACCGTCGACCAGGACGTCTGTACCGACTGCGGGCTCTGCATCCAGTTCGGCTGTCCGGGTATCGAGCGCACCGGCCAGGGGGTCAGGGTCACCGATCTCTGCAGCGGGTGTGCGATCTGCACGCAAATCTGTCCTTCGGGTGCCATCAGGAAGGGAGGGAAGAAATGACCCGGGAGAAGAGCTTCGACGTAATCATCGTGGGGATCGGAGGCCAGGGGACCATCCTCGCCTCGAATATTCTCGGGTCAGCCTGCCTTTTGGAGCGAAAGCCGGTGAAGGGTGCCGAGACCCACGGGATGGCCCAGAGGGGAGGCTCCGTTGAGAGTCATATCCGGATTGGGGGAGTGTTCGGTCCGCTTATACCTCCCGGCACGGCGGACCTGCTCATCGGCTTCGACCTTCTGGAAGCCCGGCGTTACGCGCATTACCTCAGGCCCGAAGGAGTAATGGTGGTGAACAGGCAGCTGGTGGTCCCCACCTCGGTGCACATGGCCGGAACCCCGCCACCGACCATCACTCAGGTCGAAGAGGCACTGGAAGGGTTCCGGTTGTGCCTGGTCGACGCCGAAGCCCTGGCGGTACAGGCGGGCAGCCCCCTCACCCAGAACGTGGTAATGATGGGTGCAGCGTCGCATTTCCTCCCCCTGGGATACGAATCACTCCGGAAAGCCATGGAACTCCAGGTCCCTGCGAAAACGGTGGAGACAAACATCAGGGCGTTCGAGCTGGGAAGAGACGCGGGAAAGGAATGCGGAGACCGGATCACCCCCCGATGAACCCCGGAAGAACGTCCCGGACCCGCGGAAAGGGTGTCGCGGACCTGCCGGCCGGCCTCTCCCGAGAATCCGAAAATCTCGGGCCGTTCGAGCGGGACCGCATCTACCAGGGTGATGCCCTTGAACTTCTCTCCCGGGTCCCGGAGGGATCCGTCGATCTCATCATCACCGATCCCCCGTTCGCTATTGATTTCCGGGCACAGCGGCTTAACTACAACAGGACCGGGGGGCATGTCCTGGAGGGGTACCGGGAGATCCCGGCCGAGAATTACGCTGCGTTCACCCGGGACTGGGTCGGCCTGGCCTACCGGGCACTCGCCCCTTCAGGGAGCATGTATCTCTTCTCGGGGTGGAACAGGTTAAAAGACGTCCTGTCCGCCCTCGACGATACCGGTTTTATCACCATGAACCACCTGATCTGGAAGTACCAGTTCGGGGTATTCACCAGGAACAGGTTCGTGACCAGCCATTATCATATCCTCTTCGCGGTAAAAAATCCTAAAAATTACACGTTTCACAAGATCGACCATTATCCTGAAGACGTCTGGGTCATTAACCGGGAATACTGGAAAGGAAAGAAAAAAACCCCTACCAAGCTCCCTTCGGCTCTGGTAAAAAAAATCCTCGCGTATTCAAGCAACCCTGGTGATACGGTCCTCGACCCATTCCTGGGCTCGGGCACGGTCGCAGTGGCTTCGCAAGAGGAGGGCAGACATTTCCTGGGGTTTGAGATCGTCCCTGAATATTTCGATTTTGCACTCGAGCGACTGGGCCATTCCATGGGACCGCCACCCGGGACAGGATAACCGGCCTCCTGGAAAAGAAAGAACGCTGAGGGGGAGACTTGAACTCCCGAGGGGCAAATGCCCCACAGGCTTTCCAGGCCTGCGCCCTACCACTAGACTACCTCAGCAGAAGAGTGTATCCATACTATTGGGCGCGGGTTTTTTTAATCCTATCTCAATACACCCGGTTCACCTGCAAAACCACGGCTTACACGGGTCCGGATTGGGGGGGGTGCGATGTCCATCCGCGGGGATACGTTCCCGGCTTCATGAACACCGTCCGGGAGGCGACGACGAGCCCGTTCCCGCCGGGCTGGCAGACCTTCGAGGAGACCAGCGCCTGCCCCAGGCAGACGAGCTCTTCTTTAATGGTCATTACCGCCACCATTTCCCCTTTCCGGAACCCCCCCTCGAAGGAGAGAATCCCGGGGCATGCCAGTGACGCACCGTGGCAGATCGCGTCCACCGCGGTATCCCTTACGATTACCCGGGGAAGCGGCAACACCGCGGCTTCGACCGGCCGGATGAATTTTCTGAGCCCTGATATCGCGCCCTCCCGTGCGAGTACCGCGGCATCTTTCAGATCCTGCAACGTACACGCATCATCGACCGAAAATTGACCCGACCTTGAGCGGCGGAGCTCCTGCATCTGGCCCCCGGTGCCGAGGGCGAGGCCCATGTCGTGACAGAGTGAGCGAAGGTAAGTCCCCGCATCGCATCTGACCCGCATGAGCACAAGTCTCCCCTCCACGTCCAGGATCTCGAGCTCGTATATCGTCCGGATCCGGAGGGAACGGGCGACTGCGCTCCTGACCGGCGGCCGCTGGTAGACCCTCCCGGTGAACTCGCCGGCCACCCGCGCAATCTCCTCTCTTGATGCGTCGCCGTGGAGCCTCGCGAGACAGATGTATTCTTTCTCTTCCTGGAGGAGAAGGGGCGCCAACCGGACCGCATTGCCCAGCATCACCACCAGGACCCCCGAGACCATGGGGTCGAGGGTCCCGCTGTGCCCCACGTGCGAGGTGCCGAGAATCTCCCCGACCCAGGCCGTAACCTGGTGGCTCGAGGGCCCCCTTGGTTTATCGACGACCAGGATCCCCGGGTCTCCGAAGTCCCAGCCTCTGTGAACATTCATTTCCGGCATCCTGTCAGTCATCGTTTCTGAAACGGGGTTTTCACGTGTCCTTTTTTCTGCAGGTATCCCTGGAGAGCCGAAAGCGTACCCTCGAGGGTCCCGTCACCGGTGATCCCGGGATCTATCCCACCCATCCTGATTGCGTCTGCGGTAACTTCCCCGATAGCCATGACGAGCAGGCCCGGTCTCATTTCCCATACCCCTCTTGTAAATGACATGGCGCTGGTGAAGAGCACTGCGTCGGCCCCCCGAAGATCGAGGGGTTCTTCCGTGGGGATGAGCGCATAACAACGCATCTCTTCCGGTATTCCTCCGGCATCGCGTATCGCCTCTATCAGGCCGGGATTGGGAACATCCGCACGGGGGATACCAATTTTCTTCCCCCTTATCCAGCTTCCAAGGTAGGGCACGAACGCCCGGGAATAATGGGAGGGGAGCGTCTCGCACGGAATTTTGTATTCCTCCAGAGTCCCTGCCGTCTGCGGGCCTATTGCAATTATCCTCGGCCAGCGGGTGAGCAGGGGTGCCACGAGGCGGGCGGGAAGGGCGCTGGTAAAGAAGATGCAGTCATAGTGTTCCTCGTTCACCCGGCGTACGAATTCGCCGATCACCTGCGTTTGTATCTCGGCCCGCAGGGGGGATACCCTGTAGCATTCAAAGCCGAATTTCGCGCAGCGGGCATTATCTGAGCCCTCTTTTCCCTCGAGCCTTGTGATCGCGATCTTCATTCCCGCGTCCTCCCGGTACCACTGTATTAGTTTCGATTGATTTATCACCATTCCCTCCCGTTCTGGCTTTAAATGTGGGACATCCTTGCCGGAGTCCTGGTGGGCGTGCTGCTGGGCACGGTGAGTGGCCTTATCCCGGGGATCCACGCCAATACCATGGCAGGAATCCTTCTCGCAGCCGGCGCGGCCCTGGTACCGGTATTCGGGCCTTCGATGGTGGCGGTTGCAATGATCAGCGCACTCGTGACCCACACGTTCCTGGATGCGGTCCCCAGTACATTTCTCGGTGTCCCGGACCCTGATACGGCAATCGCAGTCCTTCCGGCACATGCACTGTGCATGCAGGGAAAAGGTGAGGAGGCGGTCAGGATATCCGCGCTCGGGAGCGCGCTCGGCGCGACTGCAGGAGTGCCCCTCGTGCTCGTCTTTGTCGGGGTGATCCCCATCGTCCAGGGTTACATAGACTGGGGGATCGGGATTCTTCTGGTCGGAGTAATGGGATACCTTGTGCTCAGGGAAGAATCTCCCGCGTGGTGCGGGGGTATATTCATCGTGTCGGGTATTCTTGGGTTGTTCTCGTTCGGTTTCTCCTACCTGGGAGGGCCGGGAGAGAGCAGCGCAGTCCTGATGCCGCTCCTGTCGGGCCTGTTCGGGGTCCCTCTCCTCCTCACCGCCGCCCCGGGCCCCGTCCCCCCGCAGTCCTATTCAGGCCTGGAACTCGGGGACCGTGAACTCCGGAGGAGTGCAGCGGGAGGCACTATTGCGGGAACCATGGTAGGCTGGCTCCCCGGCCTCTCAAATGCCACTGCAAATGCGGTTCTCGCGTCAGCCGTGAATTACCGTGATGACGGGAGAAGTTATCTCCTCGCCACAGGGGCGGCCAATACAGCAAACGCATTCCTCGGCATTGCCGCCTTCTATGCGGTGGCGCGGACCAGAAACGGAGTAATGGCGGCTATCGCGGGGATTGAGCCGCCACCGGTCACGGTGCTGCTCGCCGGCGCCGCACTCGCTGCAATGTTCGCGTTTTTACTCTGTATCTGGTTCTCAGGCAAGGCCGGAATGCTCACAGGCCTGGATCGGAAAAGGCTCAATACCGGCGTCATCGTATTCCTGGTGCTGCTCAGCTTCATGCTTGCCGGTCCCTTCGGACTGGCGGTGCTGATCCTCGCATCCATCGTGGGCTTTGTCCCGGATCTGGTGAACGTACCCAGGGTACACTGTATGGGGGCCGTCGCGGTGCCAGTGATCCTGTACTCGTTCGGGCTGCCGCTGCTGTGAAACAGCAGTGAACCCGCGGTGCCCGGGCCGAGGTAAGGGGATTCACTTTTTTATTTCCTGAGCTTCCATCTGTTCTGATGAATTCATACTGGTTCGGGGACGTGGAAGGCTCGACCTGTAGTCCGGCAGAGGGAGGTCTTGCCGCGATGCGGGATCGCATGCAAAGGATCGCGGCCGAACCGGAGCATTACACCCCGATCCAATGGGAGATGGTGGTCCGTTGTGGGATATTCCCCACCCGGGATGAGTACCTGGCGAGACTGCGCGAACTCTGCTTCTTCATGGCGGAACAGAAGATAGGGGAGCATTTCCAGCGCCCGGACATCGAGCTGCTCCAGATGGTCAGGGTTCTCGACGAACTGGACGAGGTGATCAATCTTCTCACCGAACGGCTCACCGAATGGTACAAGGTAAAAAAACCCGATTTCTCCAGGAAATACCGGAACCTCCCGGCAAAAAAGATGGTCGCGGTGATGAGGAGAGGACAGGGAGGTGTATTTCGCACCATGCTTGACGAGATCGAGAGAATGGGGGAACTCCGTACCTCCCTGATGCGGGATGTCTCCACACGGGCGGACCTGCTGATGCCGAACTGCAGCGCACTCGTCGGCGGGCTTGTGGCGGCGCGACTTCTCTCCTATGCGGGGGGTCTCCAGGAGCTCGCCCGGCTTCCGGGGAGCGCCATCCAAGTCCTGGGGGCACGGACCGCACTATTCTCCCATATCCGGGGGGGGTCTCCCCCGCCGAAACACGGGATAATATTCCAGCATCGGCGGGTCCACAATGCCCCGCTCCGGGTACGGGGGAGGGTATCCCGCACACTTGCTGCGAAACTTGGTATTGCCGCCCGGCTGGACTATTACCGGGGGGTTCCGGACGAGGAGTTCCTGCGCAGGGCAGATGAAGCCGTCAACCGGGCGGGAGAGGAACAATGATCTGGATCGAAGGAGTACTGGTCTCGGAGGGCGCCGGGGGTGTATACGGCGAGCGCATCCTGCAGGGATACCGTGTCTGGGACCCTTACCGAAGCAAGCTCGCTGCGATGTATTACCTCGGCGCCGGGCCTGAGCTCAGGCCCGACCAGACCGTCCTTTACCTCGGCGCGGCGAACGGGACCACTGTCTCCCATGTTGCCGATTATACCTCGGTGGTGTATGCGGTGGAGTACGCTCCGCGACCCATGCAGGATCTTTTGGAAGTTGCGAGAAGGAGGAAAAATATCGTGCCGATCATGGCAGATGCCACGAGGCCCATGGAATATGCGCCCCTGATGGAATCGGTGGACCTGGTCTACCAGGACGTCGCCCAACCCGGGCAGGTCTCAATTGCCCTGAACAATGCGGTATTCCTGAAACCGGGAGGAAATCTGGTGCTGGTCCTCAAGACCCGGAGCATCGACGTCTCCAGAAGTCCGCCGGATATTCTTGCCGAAGCAGAGGAGGCCCTTCGGTCCGGGGGCCTTCAGGTCAGACAATCGGTCTGGCTCACCCCCTATCACCAGGACCACGCGGCACTGATCTGTGCCAGGGATTAGCCTTTTTTTCCCGGACCGCCGGACCTCGAAATGTCCGGTACGTCCAATCCATGAATCCCGGACGACAGGGAGAATCCAGACTCCCAGGGTGAAGACGGTAAGAAAAGATAAAGGAAAAGCGATAGCCCGGAGCAGATTCGAACTGCTGTCGCGAGATCCAGAGTCTCGCATGATTGACCGCTACACTACCGGGCTTCCCGATGTACCTTATTTCCTTGGACATACAGGATAATTAATCTGACTGGTTGGACCGGATTTCCCGCCCTCAATCACGGGTTCCAGGGGCTTATCCCGCATGATCAGGGACATTTCCCGCACGCCCTGCATACCTCCGGGATAGGGCTGATTTTTGAACCTTTCCCGCAGAAAGGCTCGATATCGGTGATATCCCTCCTGAAATAGATGTGGGGGACGAGTGAAATGTGTGTATAGGAACCGCACGGGATCCCCAGTTGTCCCGCAATATATTCCTGCAGCGTTGCCAGTGCGAACATGTTCGCCCCTGCGGCGGTGAGCATGTCGTTGGACCGGAAGACCACTTTCATGTGCAGTTTCCCCTCCCTTATCAGGCACTGGACAAGCTGGAGGCAGGGACAATCGGCGAGTGTCTCATCGGTGGCAGGGTTCCAGGTTATTGCGATCGCCCTCCTGCTGACCGGCGACTCCCGGAGTTTATCCACAATATACTGTATCTGGTTCACGTGGACCGGAGTCCCCTCTTTTTCAAGGTGCTCTCCCCAGTTGAATAACCGGTCGTGATAATCATATTCGAACACACTCGCCGACCCGTTCAGCAGGTCCTGGGCATATTTCTCCATGAATTTTCTCTGGAACCGGGAGGAGGGGCTTATCATGGGCTCTCTTCCGGGCTCCTCCACCCGGATCGCCACCCCTTCGGCCTCGACTGTATCTTCACCGTCTTCGGTCCGGAGGATCCACCCTCTCTCGAGTATCGTCTTAATGACCTGTTCATGGGCATGTGAAAGGGTGGGGGCTCTGATACACCTCATACATGGTACTTGATCAGGTACGAGGTAAAGACTGCGGACCGCATCCGGGGGGGGGGCGCAGGCTCAGGACCGCTCCCGCTCGCTATCCCTGATACCGCAACAGGTAACTATATCCGGGCATTGAGCAAAATTATACGGTGTTTGCAATTCCTTTCGTTGCTGCGCGTGGGAGATACCGTTCTTCGTGCAATGACGGATTGGTGTGATCTTCAGGCCGGCAGTCCCGGGGCAGAAAAAACAGCGTTCCTCATACGAATTGTCGATTTTTCCCCGTACATTCCTCTATCCCAGGGGCTGATCGACCAAAAAGGATATATTAAGTGTTCCACTAATATTGAATCATATTCCGTTATTCGGAGTATGGAGCACAATGAACCGTAATTCGACCATTGTCGATGCGGTTCGGTCGTGTGCATTGGATTTGAACGTTCAGAATTTGGACATGAGTAAGGAGGACTCACATGATGACTAAGCGAATAGGCCTTGCACTGATTGCATGCCTTGCACTGGCGCTGCTGGTGCTGCCGGCCTCGGCCGTGGTGAATGTAATCAATCAGGGCGATGACGTGTTCATTGGTGAACAGGGATTAAACGTTGTCAATGCAACCGGAGGCTTCGCACAGATTGCCTGGTTCGCATCGGGAACCAACCCGAACACCGATGTACCCAATTCAGTAATATCTGTTGGAAACGCGGCTGACTTCTACATCGCGCCGTCCAACTTCGTTGGTAAGACCGGAAACTGGTACCGCTGGGATGGAACCAACCAGGGACAGGCATTCAATGTGAATGACCCCAACATCGCCCTGAAGATCTGGGACCAGAACAGCCAGAAGGATGTTTCCGGTAAGGCAGTTCCTGCAGGGAACATCGAGAACTTCAGGATTGAGAGCAATCTCTACACCATTGCCAACAGGCAGGGCTACAACCCCGCGACTGATGGCCAGATCACTATCAAGGTGAAGACCTCTGACGGTGCGGTGTACACTGCTCTTTACCAGACCACGACCATCTCTACGTCGTTACTCAAGGTCAACCTGAATGCCCAGCCGTTCTACTGGGTATCCACTGCACCCCTGGTCGGAGCACAGACTCCCTACGCAGGATGGAACACCGGTGCAGTTGACCAGCTCAATGCCCGTCTCTACAAGGCAGGTGTCTACACCTGTTGGGCAGAGTGTAACGTCAACCACATGAAGGACAACTACAAGGACCCCTCCGGCAACGACTACACCGGAAAGACCGTATCCGCGACCACGACCCTTACCATCGCCACCGACACCGTGAAGATCGAGGCGAGCAAGGACACCGTCGTCCGTGGAAACCCGTTCTCAGTAACCGTCACCGGGCGCCCCAACTCCAACTACTACCTGTGGATCAAGGGCACCGGACAGATGACCGGACTGCCGAACGACATGCCCCCGTTCATCGTACAGGACCAGAGCAACGTCAACCAGAACCCCCCCGCCGGCAGCTACACCGCCATTGACATCGGTGCCTACCAGTATGAGGGTGGCAATGGAAGGACCATCGCCCAGGACGTACCCGCGAACTGGGACGGTGTTGCATCCGGGACCTACTACTATGCATACATCCTGACCTCCGACAGCGGCACCCGGACCATCGGGTGGATGACCACTGCCGACACTAAGGATCAGAAGTACACCATCAAGGTCGAGCAGCAGCTCAGCCCCGGCGTTTACAAGAACGACGAGGTTGACGTGACTGTCGAGAAGGGAACTGTCACCATCGTGGCAGCCGGCGACCAGAACTACTTCATGGGACAGGAAGTCCAGCTCTCCGGTACCGACTCCGAGACTGACAACGTGTACCTGTTCATCACCGGTCCGAACCTCCCCGCAGCTGGCGGCAGGCTGACCGACCCCAGGACCCCCGTGGTTGACGGAGTCGCAAGCACCTTCGACAGTGCGGACGTCCAGGAAGACAACACCTGGTCGTTCAAGTGGCAGACCGCCAACCTGAACATCGATGCCGGTACCTACACCGTATATGGCGTTGCAACCCCCAACAACCGGGACAACCTTGGCAACACCCAGTATGGAACCGTATCCATCATCATCCGCAAGCCCTTCGTCGCTGCAACCGCCTCACAGTCTGTAGTGGCGGCTGGTGACAAGTTCTACGTCGACGGAACCGCAGAAGGCCAGCCCTCTCCGGGTGTCGCAATCTGGATCCTCGGCAAGAACTTCGTGAACTACAGCACTGTAAGCGTGAACTCTGACTCTACCTTCTCCAAGGAGATCAACGAGGGCGTCACTGCCAACATGGCAGCCGGACAGTACTTCGTCGTAGTTCAGCACCCGATGTACAACGACATCTTCGATGTGTACCCCAACACCGCAGTATTCACCTACGGCGGACAGACCTACGCACCGTACGACCTTGTACTCGGCAGCTACCCGTCCCCGAACTCTGTGCTGTTCAAACTCCAGGGACCCGGAAGCCTGCAGGGCTCTGACGCTGCAGAGGCACTGGTCCAGGCTCTGAACAACCCGAGCGTAGACGATACCTACACCAAGCTCCAGTTCATGATCGAGGCACCCACCATCAGGATCAACCCGATCGGCGAGCAGACCGTCGGTTCCAAGTTCACCATCAGCGGAACCACCAACCTGGCCGTCGATGACGAGATCCTCGTAGAGGTCGTTTCCTCGTCCTTCGCACCCACCCAGAAGACCCAGAGCGGAGAATTCAGCGGCGCCACCGGCACTGTAAAGGTGCAGAAGGGCACTGACGGATTCAACACCTGGTCCTTCCCGGTAGATGCAGCAACCTTCAAGCCCGATGAGTACATCGTGACCGTGTCCGGCATCACCGTGAGCCAGTCCGCGTCCGCGCTCTTCAACGTCGTTGAAGTGACCCCGACCCCGACTGCCACGCCGACTGCCCCGCCGACCACCGTAGTGACCACCGTGCCGACCACCGTTCCGCCAACCCCCACCCCGACCCCGACAACTCCGGGATTCGGTGCACTGGTTGCCCTGATCGGCCTTGGCGCAGTGGCATTCCTCATCGTGCGGAAGCACTAAACCCAACAATTTTTCCTTTTTTTTACAGCCCCGATTCATATTCCAGAGTGTACGGCATCGGGCTGTCCTGGTCTCCGGAACCCTGTAAGAATTTGTGCTACGTCCGGGTGTTCAGGAGAAGAACATATTAAGGGATTTTCCCAATGAACAGTATGGCAGCGTTCTCCGGCACGCCCCGGAGAGGCTGGTAGTTTTGGCTTGATAACCATGAAACTAACCGTCAAACTCATCGATATCGGCACCCACGAGGTGCTCCTGAACCTCGGGGATGCCAAGAATATCGGTGTCCTCACGAGCGACCGTGTACAGGTGTTGAACGAGCATACCGGGATATCGGTGGCTGCATTTGTGGACACCACCAACACGCTCATCCCCAAAGGGACTATAGGCATATACCAGCTCACCAACCGGAGACTCGGGCTCTCCGACGGTGATACGGTGGAAGTCAGGATGGCAGATCGCCCTGCATCCCTTCAGTTTATAAAAAAGAAGATGGACGGGGAGCGCCTGAATAAGGAAGAGACCCTGGAGATCGTCAGGGATGTGGTAAACGACACCCTTGCTCCGGCAGAACTCACCGCGTATATTACTGCAAGTTACATCAACGCCCTGGATATGGACGAAGTGGAGCATCTGACCCGTGCGATGGTGGAGACCGGGAACCACCTCACGTTCCACTCCCACCCTATCGTAGACAAACATTCAATAGGGGGAGTTCCCGGCAACAAGATCTCGCTCCTGGTGGTCCCCATCATCGCCGCAAGCGGTCTGAAAATCCCGAAGACCAGTTCCCGGGCCATTACCGGTGCAGGGGGGACCGCGGACCTCATGGAGGTTCTCGCCGGGGTTGAATTCTCGGCGGAGGAGGTCCAGCAGATGACCCTGAAAGTGGGAGGGTGCATTGTATGGGGAGGAGCGACAAATATCGCCCCCGCGGACGACAAGATCATCATCCAGGAGTACCCGTTCAGGATAGACGCCCGCGGCCAGATGCTTGCCAGCGTGATGGCGAAAAAATTTGCAGTCGGGGCTGACCTGGTGGTGATAGACATCCCTGTCGGGACTCATGCCAAGGTCGCCACGGTCCTTGAGGGGAGGAAACTGGCCAGAGATTTTATTGAACTCGGCGATCGTCTGGGAATACAGGTGGAGGCGGCACTGACCTACGGGGACTCCCCTGTAGGAAGGGCGATAGGCCCGAATCTCGAGGTCCGGGAAGCGTTGCAGATTCTCGAAGGGGCGGAGGTCCCCGGCTCCCTCTTCCAGAAGAGCGTTGCCATCGCCGGCATTGCCCTGGAGATGTCGGGAAAGGCCGCAAAGGGAGCAGGAAGTACGATGGCATCGGATATCCTCAAAAAAGGAGACGCCCTCAGTAAATTCCGGCAAATAATAGAGATCCAGGGAGGTGACCCCGGGGTCAGATCGGATGATATTCCCTCAGGCGAGTTCATGTTTGTGGTCAATGCTCCTGCGACGGGCTATGTTATCGAGCTCAACAACAAGTCCCTGATCAGCCTCGCACGATCTGCGGGAGCCCCCCATGACCGCGGCGCGGGAATTCTTCTCCATGCAAAGAAAGGGGCCCGGGTCAAGGCAGGAGAACCGATATTCACGATTTTCGCCGAGCGTTCCTGGCGTCTCCAGCGGGCGATAGAGGAGGGCAGGAGACTGATGCCGGTAGTAGTCGAAGGGATGCTTCTCGACCGGGTCCCCCATGAATCAAGATGGGAATAACCCCTTCTTTTTGATTGAATACACATTCCAGATATATAAAATGGGGGAAAAGACCAATGCTCCTATATAGAAGGAAAAAAGATACCTCATTATGCAAATCCGGATGCAGCACACCGCAATGCTTGCGGTCCTCTCTCTTTTTCTCATCGTCACCGTCGCAGGCGCAACAACGGTAGCGGTGAGTGTGTACGAGAAGGAGGGAAACATCACTTTTATCCCCCAGGCGTCGGTCTACGCGGACGGTGCCCCGGTGGGAAAAACCGACAGTGAGGGTATGCTGCAGTTTTCCCATCCCGGCATCTCGGATCTGACCGTGAAAGTGGTAAAGACCGGTTATGATGAATGGTCCGGCACACTGGGAGCGAATGCCACCAATCTCCTTGTCGAACTGATGCGAAAGAACCTTACCCTCAGTGTCCAGGTCTACGATGCCGATATGCTCACCCCGATATCCGGGGCCGAGGCGTACCTGACCGGCCCTGTCCTCTCCCAGCAGGAACAGACCAACGAACAGGGGCTCGCGGAATTCAGGGTCCTGGCCGGGGATACCTATACTATAAACGTCCGGGCCCCGAATTACCAGGCGAGAAGTGCGGACGTGGAGATGGCGCTGGACTCGAAATCGGTCCAGTTTCTCCTTTACCGGGATGACCGGTTTGCCTTGGTGATAAAGGACAGTGCGGACGGTTCCCCGGTGAAGGACGCCGAAGTATTCGTGGACGGGGTGAGCAAGGGTATCACCGACTCAAAGGGGGCGATCACTCTCGATCTTCCCCGGGGCAAGATTTACAATATAAGGGTTACCCGCGAGGGCTACGAGGAGTATTCGGATAAAGAGATCATCAGGGAAGAGGATGCACTCATTACCATACCCATCGACAAAGCGCGTTATAAGACGTTTGTGATGGTCTACGACCAGGAGAACCATCCTGTCGCCGGGGTTACCATCCAGGTGAACGGTTCCGGTTCTGCAGTCACGGACACGTATGGTAAGGTTTCAGTGTCGGATCTGCTCGCCGGAACGTACCTGATATCCGCCGCGAAGGAGGGTTACCAGCCTGCCAATACCACGGTTATGTTAACGTCGGACGGCCAGGATGTGATCCTTCCCATCAGGTTCGGACAGGCTTCGGTTCTGCTGTATGTCCAGGAGCCCGATGGCAAGATGGTGCCGGGGGCACAGGTGCTGATCAACGGGGAGGAAGCCGGGACCACCGATGCACACGGGCAATTCTCCACTCATATAACCGTCAATTCGCCGGTAGTGATCAATACCACGAAAGAAGGCTACCAGCCGGGAGGACTTGACCTTGTCGTGCCGTCAGGGAGCACCTCTGTCAGTTATACGGTAAACATGCAGCCGGATATGGACCTGGGACTCCTCTGGATAGTCGCTATTGTCGCGGTGATCGCGATAGCCGGTGTAGTGCTCGCCATCAGGTTAAAAAACAGGCGGACCTACAGCAGAGGACGAAGAAGGCTGTAATTTTTTTTTTTTGAAACGACCAGGAGACGGGGAACAACATTTCACATAATAGATTCCGTGGTATGAGAGAAACGGAGCGGACCCAGCGGGAATCGAACCCGCGTCCTTGGGTCCGAAGCCCAAGAGGATATCCTCTACCCCATGGATCCTCTCACCTTTTGGAATCGCAAGATATTAAGCATTTTCCGTGTGATACTGTAGCTATCCTATGATCCTGTCATCTCGCGAGATAGTCCGCCGCCTGGGAGAGAGCAGCCAGGAAGGAGAACTGGTGATAAGGCCTTACGGCGAAGAGTGCCAGCAACCGGCCTCTTACGATCTGAGGGTATCCGAGGATATGATCCTCCCGCCCGGGACATGTACCCTTGTGCCCAGCCTGGAATGGGTCGAGCTGCCTGCCGATCTCGCGGCAACGCTCCGCTGCAGGTCATCGTTCGGGCGAAGAGGAGTGATAATCACTGCAGGGTTCGTGGATCCCGGGTTTCGGGGTCAGCTGACCCTGTGCCTCGTAAATATGGGATCGGAGCATATCGCACTCCGTAAGAATGACCGCGTGGTGCAGATGATCCTGCATCAGGTATCCGATGGCGCACCGCTGTACGAGGGCCGCTACCAGGACAGCAAGGGTGCAATAGAAGCAAGGTAAGAACCATGTTGCGAACAGAGAGAAAGTATATCGAAATTCTCCGGATCCTGAAGGAGCACCAGGAACCGATGGGGGCGAAAAGGCTCTCAGAGTTGATGGCCGAACGGGGTTTTGTCCTCTCCGACAGGGCCGTTCAGTATTACCTCCGCTACCTCGATGACATGGGGTTCACAGAGAAGGTGGGCAACCTGGGAAGAGTCCTGACCCCCTATGGAATGGAGGAGACGGAGAGCGCTCTGGTGGGGGAGAGGATTGGATTTATCATCTCCAAACTGGAGCGGCTGGCATTCCGCAGCACCTTCGACCCTGTCACCGGGACAGGGGATGTTGCCTACAACCTCTCCTTTGTTCCCGAGGAACGTATCGAGGAAGTGCAGGAGACCTACGACAAGATCATAGCCGCACGGTGCGGCTTCTTCTCCTCCTACCGTATTATCGAGAACGATCCGCGGGTTCCGCACGGCCAGGCCGGGATAATGACCATTTGCAGCATTACCATGGACGGGGTATTCCAGCGCAGGGGCATCCCCGTACGGATGGCCTACGGGGGACGCCTGGCCATGGACCGGGGCAATCCTGTAGAATTCCGGGACCTGATAGGCTACCGGGGCTCTACAATCGATCCCCTCCAGCTTTTCATATCCGCGGGGCTGACCTCACTGTCCGAGTTCGTCGAAACCGGAACGGGTATCGCACTCGCAAACGTGCGGGAAGTCCCGGCCGCCGCCGAGAGCCAGGTAAAAGAGATCATTTCTCAGATGCAGAACGCAGGGTTCATGTTCCCGGTGGCAATGGGGACGCGGGCTTTCAATTTGAAATACGACCCGTACAGGCTCTCAATTATTTCATTTTCAGGTATGAACTTCATCGGATACACCGTGGAGAGAGGAATACCTATCAGGACCGAGATTGGGGCGGGAAATATTCCGTTCTCAAAGATAATGCAGTGAGCATTCCGGGGATGCTTTTTTTTCCCGGGATCACTGGAACCTGTCGGCCGGGGCCAGGTGAACTGCATATTCCCGGAAATAACGTCCCATGTGGTACCCGGTCTCACCGATTGCCGGGAGATCACGGGTAAATTACTCTTTTTCCAATGACAATGGCGAACCGGGTATGGGAATATTCGTCTCCCCTGCACCATCAGAAACGATAACGGTTTCATCCCCCGTGGATTGCGGAGGCCGGATACCCAAGGATCCCGGATGGTCGGCGAGGGAATACAGCGCTTCCACCCTGGGGATAGTCTCCACGCCGGCGAGTACGATCACCACCGCGAGGAACCTGCTGCTCTTCACCGGATAATCGCCCGCCCGGACTTCTCCCTGTACGGTCCGGTCGATCCATTTTCGGATGGTCATGTATCCCTTCATGCTCATCTCCTGGGTGGGTCCGGCAATGAGGACCAGGGCGTTCCGGGCGGACGAGGGATCGCATGGCACGGAGTTCTCTTCCTGCACCGCCCGTTTCGCAAGGTCTACCATCCGTGAAGCCTTTTTATAGGCCTCGTCCACTGATACCGATGCGGGGCGAAGGAGTGCCCGGGGTGAAAGATCCACTCCTCCCTGGACCACGGGTTCCACCGCATATCCCACTGTGATGAATCCCGAAGCCCGGATCGTATTCAGCACCTCACCCGCATCGAGCACCACTTCGGCGGGCTCGGCCCCGCTCTTCTCGGAAAACTCGCCCGCCCTGAAGAGCAGCCCTATGCGGCGGACGATGAGCATGTTCAGTTCCCTGTATATCATTTCCCGGATATCCGGGAGGGGTGCGGGCTTCTGAAAGGCAAGACGCCGCTGCTGCGTGGAGAGGGCTTCCTGCCGAAGTTCGACCTTCTCCCTGACCCGCGGGTACCAGAACTCGTTATCAAAAAGAATCAGGCCGTCGAGGATCGGTTTGAGGGACCGGATCTGTGCTCCCGCCCTGGCGGATGCGGCAGGGCCCTCGGCGGTGCAGGGAAGGGTGAACAGTCCGAATACCGGTTCAATCATTGCGGATCGGATGTGGGCCACCAGACGGGCGGCGTCGTCTACAAGCCCTCCCCCAAGGCCACCGCAAAGCACGATCGCATCGATATCTCCCGGATCGATGCCCTGGAGACGGGAGATGACCTCTTCGGGAACAACCGTCGAGATATATTCTTCCTGGTGGGTAAGGCCGAGCGGATGGAAGTAGAGTTTCTGGGATGCCGGGATTGTTTTCAGGTTTTCCAGGCTTTCGGCGTTTTTATCGACTGCAATCGCATTAACACAGCGTATCGTTCCTGAACGGAGATCGTTTTCGAGAAAGAGATCCACAAGTCGGCATCCGGCCCCTCCAAACCCCACCATCAATACCTGCATCTGTCCAAAGCCTCTCAACTGTCATGAGAACCCTGTAACGGGGCCAGGGTTCTCCAATGTGAAAGATATTCGTAATTGAAGGATTATAGTGTTTCTGATGGCAACCGGGTTAATCCGGTAAAATGCCGCCGTCTCCCGGACAAAAGGGTCATGTTCGGTGTCATTCCTCCCCGGTACGGCCCGAAATGTCAAGGGACGACAATGAGTGTCTGGCAAGTGCGATGGATATTGTAGCCGAACAACCCGTTCCGGAGTCAACTGTTGAAACCGGGAGTGGAAAAGAAAGGTGCAAAGTCACCCGGTGAAGGAAATCTCATTGCGCCTTACCTCTTTTTTTCCCGATCCCAAACCCGATCTGGCTGGAGCGTTCGTTATTCGCAATGATTCCGTGACAATATTTTCAAAATGTGAGCTTTAAATCATAATTTATATAACTCCTTGTTCGATAACTACTCCATGAGGTGAACGAACCTTGGTAACCTACGGAATAGAATTTGTACCGGGCAATGTCAATGTCAAGCAAGTTGTAAACATGTGTAAGCTTGCAGAGTCAAAGGATATTGACTTCGCCTGGATCACCAACCACTACAACAACCGCCACTGCTATCCGACCCTTGCCATGATCGCAGCGAACACCACCACCCTCAAGATGGGCCCGGGCATCATGAACGCCTTTACCGACACTCCTGCGGCAATGGCATCATTCGCCTGCACCCTCAATGAGATCTCCGACGGCCGTGCGGTGCTCGGTATCGGACCCGGTGACCTGTCCACCCTTCCCAAGCTGGCAATCCAGCCCGAGAAGCCGGTGGGAAGGCTCGAGGAAGCAATCGCCGTGATCCGGCAGCTCACCGCGGGCGAGGAAGTCAAGAAGCAGGGAAGGCAGTTCTTCGACTACGACGGTGCGAAGCTGACCGGTGTCAACCTCCCCGGAAAGAAGGGCATCCCGATCTACGTCGGCGCACAGGGCCCGAAGGTGCTCGACCTCGCCGGACGCGTAGGTGACGGTGCCCTGATCAACGCTTCAAACCCCAAGGACTTCCAGGTCGCAATCCCGATCATCAAGGCCGCATGCGACAAGGTCGGCAAGAAGGGCTTTGACGTCGGTGCCTACACCGCCATGTCCATCGACATGAACGAGAAGAAGGCAAGGAACGCGGCAAAGATCGTTGCGGCATTCATCGCAGCCGGGTCTCCACCCGACCTGATCGCACGCCACGGCCTCGACGCCGCAAAGGTGGCGAACATCAAGGCCGCCCTGGCAAAGTTCGACTTCAAGACTGCCGGGGAGAACGTCGACGACAAGACCGTCGATGCCTTCACCATTGCGGGAACCCCCGACACGGTAAAGCAGAAGTGCGAAGACCTTGCCAAGGCAGGAGTCACCCAGATCATCTTCGGATCCCCGCTGGGCCCCGACATGATCAACTCCATCCGCCTGCTGGGCAAGTACGTCGTATAAGACCAAGAGGGCCCGAATTCGGATCCCTCTATTTTTCCAAAACTGCTTTTATCCTGTGGGATCCACCCATCTATTTGAGTAATTGATGTTTTCGATTACAGAGATAAGGAACTCCGAAGGTGTGCTCCAGTTCAGGGAAGATCACCTCACCGGTCTCCGGTGCAAGATCTCCCCCGGGCGCCTGAAGCGAGGTCTCGACGCGCCCTATGTTCCCCCACCCGTCCAGGCAGGGTGTCCGTTCTGCAAAGATCAGATCCTCACCGCCACCCCGACCTTCCCAAACGGGGAACGGATATTCGTGGGGGAGAGTGTCACGTTTCCAAACCTGTTCCCGTTCGCGGAATGGCACACGGTTACCGTCATCACTCGTGACCACCTTGTCGATCGTTTCACGGTCCGCCAGCTCGCCGACGCATTGACCGGCCAGGTGAGATCGCTTTCCGATGCAAGGGGCTACCCGAGTATAAACTGGAACTACCTCCCCTCGGCAGGGGCGAGCATCGCCCATCCGCACCTGCAGGGCCTGGTGGACAGACGCCCCACCGTCCTTGCAGAGAAATATCTTCTCGGCTCCACGCGGTACAGGGTCAGGACAGGGCGCTGCTACTGGGAAGATCTGGTCGAAGGTGAAAAGGACTCGGAACGGTACCTCTTCGGGGACGAGATTACCTGGCTGGCATCGGCTGTCCCGCAGGGCGAACGGGAGGTTCGCGGGATATTGCCGGTTGCCTCTCTCGTAGATTTCGAATCATATGTCGTAGAGTTCGCCGAGGGGATAATCAGGGTGCTCGAATACTTCCGGACGCAGGGCACGCACTCCATTAATATGTCGGTGTTCTTCGATTCTCATCGGGGCGATGGAAGTTTCCGGGCATTTTCCTCGATGATATCGAGGATCAATCCGAATGGAATGTCGCTCGCGGACACCGCATTCATGGAACGGCTCCATCTCGAACCGGTGATCCTTACGCTCCCGGAAGAACTGGGATCGAATTTTCGAAAAATAGGATAATATTTTTTTCCCGTTTTATTCGGGCTTGCTGATCAGCTTGGTCTTGGCAACGATCACGCCGTCCTTCTTGTGGGGCTTGCGGACCACGCCATCGCCGGCCTTCTCGATCTCCCGGGCCTCATCGCAGAGGACCGCTGCTGCCCGCATCATCTCGTGGGCGCTGGTGACGATGGGAATATACTTCTCCCATTCCTTGGTCATGAAGCAGCCCTTCACGTTGACCATCGCAACTGACTGGGCGATCTCATAGGCAGCCCGTGCCTTTGCCATTGCGTAGGGGTTGGAAAACTCTCCGTCTACCGCCTTGTCCGAAGTCATGACGATCTTCGGCAGCACCAGGTCGGCTCCCTTCTTTCCGGCCTTCACCTGGTCGATGACCTGGTCGAGGGCGGCCTGCAGCTTCCTGAAGGCTCCTGTCAGAGCAAGGACCTTTACGAGGTTCCCGTTGTAGTCTGCCATCTCGACGGGGTCAAGGAATTCCCGGCGTGCACCGATCATGGCGTCGGCCTTCATGATGATGTACCCGAACTTGCTCTCCTTGATCTGCTCCCACTCCTTCTTGGTGGTCACGTCGTCGGTGATGACTACGCAGGGGATGCCGGACGCGGCAAGGCGCTCCCGGGCGCCGGTGGGTCCGGGAAGGACTCCGTTCGGGGAGACCACGATTGCGAAGTCAGGTTTCCAGGCGATCATGTTGTTGACGACCCGGTCGATGTCTTCGGGCTGCAGCTTCGTGCCGCTGGTCGCCATGAAGGTCTGCATGTCCTCACGGTCAGCTCTCTCGTCAAGCAGCAGTTCTGCCATGACACCGCTTGCAATATTGCCTAATTTAGCTACTCCAACTTTAACTACCATAGTACACCTCAAAATTTTTGGGTATAACAGTCAACTATTCGCACGTGCACATATAAATATTTTGAAATCCTCTTCACATTTTAAATTTCATTGCATTTTCACGTCTTTTTGGATTCCGATAGATTACACCGGGACGCCATGGCACGCAGGGAGTAGCCGGGGCGTGTACGCCCGAAGTTAACGAAAAGTGTTTAAGTTTACCATGCCTAAAGGGTAATAATGAAGGAAGGGCTGCTCACTGATCGCCAGAAGGAGGTGCTCAGGTACAGAAAGCAGGGTCTGACACAACAACAGATAGCGGATATAATCGACACGTCCAAAGCGAACGTGTGTACGATCGAGAAGTCCGCAATGGAGAACATCAGGAGGGCAAAGGAAACCCTTGACTTTCTCTATACGCTTGATGCCACGCATCTCTGCACAATACCCGCGGGATCCGATCTGCTCGAGGTTGCGCCGTTTATCTACCGTGAAGCCGCGAAACTGGGTATAAAGGTGAAGTATGACACGATCTCCCTGATCAACAAACTCAGGGAATCGTCCCCGGAACGCTTTAAAGCGCGCCACATCAGGGAAAATATTGAAGTGTATATCAACGAGGAAGGGGACCTCTATTTCGGCTGAACCCTGCCCCGGGTTCATGCAATTCCCGATATTTTCCCGGATGCTTACATAGGTTTATATTTAAATATCGTCTATTTCTATGGAAGCCTATATGAGGCCGGGGTTACGTGGGATATCCTGTATCGCCCCGATGCTTCTTCGGAAGGAGAAATGGATGAATTTCCTTCCTGGAAGCACCTGCGCGGGACAGCACCTCCGACCCGGGTTTCATAGCGGCACAGCCTCCTCTTGGGAGGAGGCTGCCGAGACGGAGTTGTGGGACATACTCACAACGGGCTGACATGGTGGATCTGACATCACGCAAGGGTGGACGTAAACCTTCACGGTACGAGCCCGCGTTTCCGAGAGGAAATACGCGTGATAAATCAGGATCTATTCGCGAGACCGGTAGTCTGGCATAATTGACCAGAAGATTCCATGGAAGGAATCGGAATGGAGCATGCGGGGAGAAGACCCTGGCTGTCCCGTGCGGCAGCCCGGGTCCGATAAGGACCCCGCGCTTTCATTTTCGTTCTTCGCGGGTCGCTCGACCCCCGACCGGGGACCACTCACGCTCGGTTCAGCCGGAACATTCGTTCCGGTAGTTCGAAAAGACAGGATCCGGGGATATATGATATCCCGGCGGATCCGGACGAGCAATCAGAAGGATGATTGGAACATGCCGAAAATAAACAGGCCACGAAGGGGATCCCTTGCATTCAGCCCCCGGAAACGAGCCAAAAGCCAGGTGCCGAAGTACCAGTCCTGGCAGGAGATTTCCGGGGCCCCGATGCTTCAGGGCTTTGCAGGGTACAAGGTGGGGATGACCCACGTGATCATGGTCGATGATCACAAGAACAGCCCCACGGAAGGGAAAGATATCATGGTCCCCGTGACCGTGGTGGAGATTCCCGCCATGAAGGTTGCCGCGATCCGTGTGTATTCCCGCGACACCTATGGAAAACACCCGCTGACCGAACTGTGGGCCGACAACCTCGACCCGGCGCTTGCGGGACGTATCTGCATGCCCCGGAAATACGACAGCGCGAAGGCAAAGCAGGCAATCACGGATGCGTTATCAGCCGGAAAGGTCGCAGAGGTCTATGCCCTGATGCACACCCAGCCGGAGAAGATCACAGGGGTTCCCAAGAAGGTCCCCGATCTGATGGAGATACGCGTCGGCGGTGGGACCGTTGACCAGCAGTTCGAGTTTGCACTGGGGGTGCTCGGGAACGAGGTATCCTTTGGCAACACGATCCAGACGGGAACCTACGCGGACATCACCGCGGTCACGACCGGCAAGGGGACCCAGGGCCCTGTAAAACGCTGGGGAGTTGCGGTCCGCAAGCGGAAGCACTCCCGCGGCGGTAAGAAACGCCACGTCGGCACGCTCGGTCCCTGGACCCCCCACCACATCCGGTGGCAGGTCCCCCAGACGGGACAGATGGGTTACCAGCAGAGAACGGAGTTCAACAAGCGCATCCTGAAAGTCGGAGAGAATGGTGACGAGATCACCCCCGCCGGCGGTTTCATCAACTACGGACTTGTGCGTAACTCCTACGTGCTGGTAAAGGGATCCATTCCCGGACCGATCAAGCGGCTTATCAGGATCAGGCCCGGAGTCCGGCAGGGTGAACACGTCGCACGGCAGCCCACGATCGAGTACGTGAGCATGCAGAGCAAGCAGGGGTGAGGATGCAATGAATGTACAGGTACGAGCACTGGACGGGTCGGTTGCGAAGGAAATGGAGCTCCCTGAGGTGTTCTCGGAAGAATACCGCCCCGACCTGATCAAGAAGGCCGTGCTGGCACTCCAGAGCACCAGGCGCCAGCCACACGGAACCTACCCTTATGCCGGGATTAACCATTCCGCGGTAGGGTGGGGGAGCGGAAGAGGCGTTTCGCACGTCCCCAGGTTGAAGAACAGCTCCCGGGCGGCGAAAGTCCCCCAGGCAAAGGGAGGACGACAGGCCCACCCCCCGAAGGTGGAGAAGGTCCTCATCCGGAATATCAACAAGAAGGAGAAGCAGAAGGCGCTCCGTTCCGCAGTGGCGGCAAGCATCAGGGAAGACCTGATCCAGGCCAGGGGTCACCGCTATGAGGGTCAGGTGCCGGTAATCTTCGAAGACCGTTTCGAAGAGCTCTCCAAGACAACCGAAGTGATCAACGCCCTGACCGCGGCAGGAGTCTTTGCCGATGTGGAACGTTCCAAGGTCAGCCGCAAGGTCCGTGCCGGGAGGGGCAAGCTCCGTGGCCGGAGATTCAAGCAGCGGAAGAGCCTGCTGATCGTCACCGCAGACCAGCCGCTCCGGGCCGCGAAGAATCTGGCGGGAGTGGATGCGGTCACCGTCGGCCAGTTGAATACCGAGCACCTTGCGCCCGGAACCCAGGCAGGACGCCTGACGATCTGGACGGAAAGTGCGCTTCTGAAACTGGGAGGGAAGTGAAATGGTCCTGAAATATCCGTTTGTTACGGAAAAAGCGATGATGATGCTCGAATCCCAGAATAAACTCCAGTTCCTGGTCGACAAGGAAGCGACCAAGAGCCAGATCGCAAAGGAGATCACGCGGTCCTTCGGCCAGGAAGTCAAGAGCGTCAGGACCGTCATGACCGCGAAGGGAGAGAAAAAGGCGATCATCAGCTTTACGAACGAAAAGGCCGCTGAAGAGGTTCTCAGCCGGCTGGGCATAATGTAGGTGTGAGCCATGGGACATAGAATTACAACACAAAGCAGGGGTAAAGGAGGTCCAACGTACAGGGCTCCTTCCCACCGGTACAAGGCCGCACTCAGACACGTAGGGAGCGGGGACGAGATGGTGAAGGGTACGGTGATCGACATCGAGCACGACCCGGCCCGTCACACCCCGATTGCCCTTGTCCGGCTCGAGGACGGACAGAAGATATACATGCTGGTCACCGAAGGGATCGGACTTTCGGACCAGGTCTCCTGGGGGCCCGGGTCAGAGGTAAAGAACGGGAACACCCTTCCGCTCGGTGCAATCCCCACCGGGGCGTATATCTGCAATATCGAGGCCAGGCCCAATGACGGAGGAAAATTCGTCCGTGCCAGCGGGGTCCAGGCAGTGGTCGTCGACAAGACCGGCGACCGCGTCGGTGTGCAGATGCCGAGCGGCCAGACCAAGTGGTTCAACGCCCGCTGCAGGGCAACTATCGGGATTGTAGCCGGCGGAGGGCGCGGAGAGAAACCCTTCGTGAAGGCCGGGAACAAGTACCACAAGATGCGCAACACCGCATCCAACTGGCCACGAGTCCGTGGAGTGGCCATGAACGTGATCGACCACCCGTTCGGCGGGGGAGGTCACCAGCATCCGGGCAGGCCTAAGACTGTTGCCAGGGGGACATCCCCCGGAAGGGTTGTCGGGCATGTTGCGGCCCGTAAGACCGGGCGAGGCAAGAGGTAGGGTGGCTTATGGCGAAGAAGACACAGAAGAGACTGCCGCGACGGCGTGAGGAATTCACCTATCACGGGTTCAGGCTTGAAGACCTGCGCAATATGGGCAGGGAAGAACTTATGGCCGTAATGCCGAGCCGGGCCCGCCGAAAGATGATCCGGGGTTTCTCCCGGAATGAAGAGCAGCTGCTTTCCCAGTTCAGGGAAGGCGAACACAAGATCAGGACCCATATCCGGAGCATGCTCATTCTCCCGGAGATGGTGGGAAGAGAGGTCGAGATCTACAATGGCAAGGAGTTCATGAAGGTCGAGATCCAGCCCGAGGCGGTCTTCCACTATCTCGGCGAGTTCGCGCTCACCAGGAGGAAAGTTGCACACGGGTCTGCCGGTATCGGGGCTACCAGGTCGAGCAAGTACGTGCCCCTGAAGTGATGACCATGGCGAGAGTAGCATATTCCAAAGTATTCGAGGGGGACAACTTAGCCCGGGGAAAAGCAAACGAGCTCCCCATCTCCCCCAAACATGCGATCGAGATCGCCCGGTTCATCAGGAACAGGCGCACCAGGGAGTCGATCGAGTACCTGAACCAGGTTGTGGCGCAGAAGAAGGCCATCCCGTTCCGGAGGTTCAACCGGAACGTCTCCCACAAGAAGGGCCTCTCGGGATGGGACGCAGGGAGATACCCCCGGAAAGCGTCGATGGCGTATATCAAGCTCCTCCAGTCGGTGGAGAAGAATGCCGAATACCTGGGCCTCGACCCCGAGAACCTGGAGATCATCCATGCATCCGCCAACCGCGGCCGGGGGATGAAGGCGTTCTTCCCCAGGGCGATGGGCAGGGCAACCCCCAAGGCACGGGAAACGGTGAACATCGAGATAGTCGCACGGGAGGTGCAGTGATATGGCAGTAGAGAGGAAATTCGTGGCCGAAAGCGTCAAGAAAGCCCTTGTCGAACGCCACCTCCTGAAGGAACTGAAACGGGCCGGTTTCGGGGGCATGGACCTCCAGCGCACCCCGCTCGGGACCCAGGTGACCATCTTTGCAGAAAAGCCGGGTATCGTGATCGGGAAGGGCGGAAAGGTCGTCAGGCAGCTGACCCAGGACCTTGCGACCGACTTTGCCGTGGAGTCTCCCCAGATCGAGGTGCAGCAGGTCCCGAACCCGTCATTCAACGCCCAAATCATGGCCGAAAGGCTTGCGAATGCGCTCGAGCGCGGTTGGTACTTCAGGAAGGCCGGGCAGAGCATCATCCGCAGGGTAATGGAGTCGGGTGCGCTCGGCTGTGAAGTCATCATCGCCGGGAAACTCACCGGTGCACGGGCGAGGACCCAGAAGTTCACCCAGGGGTACATCAAGCACTCCGGGGAACCGGTCAACACGATCGTGGAGAAGGGCTTCGCGGTGGCGGTAAAGAAACTGGGAGTCATCGGGGTGCAGGTAAAGATTATCCCGCCGGGTTCCGTACTTCCCGACCACTTCGAGATCAAAGACCTCCCGAAGGAGAAACAAAAACCGAGCCCGGAGATTGTCGTCACCCCCGTGGGCGAGGACGTTGACGAGGATATTGACCTGGACAACTCGCCAATCCCCGAGGAAGAATACCTGGAGGAGCGCTAAATGGCAATATTTCGCGCAAAAGACGTCCAGCAGCTCTCTGACGTGGAGCTGCAGGAACAGATGGAGAAGCTCCGCATGGAGCTCATCCAGCACAACGGGAAGGTCAGCGCGGGAGGCGCCACCGAGAACCCCGGAAGGATCCGGGAACTCCGGCGGACCATCGCCCGCATGATGACCGAGAAGAACAGGAGGTTTCGGGAGGCATGATCTCCCCCCAGAACATCCACCGGCACGAACTCATCGGGCTTGATGTTCTGGTAACGGGAGCCAGCAACCCCTGTGTAACAGGGATTTCGGGCCGGATCGTCGATGAGACCAGGAACATGCTGGTCATCGCGGGAGAATCAGGAACGAGGCGGATCCAGAAGAAAGGAACCGTTTTCCTGCTGAAGCTCCCCGATGGGGTCCTGGTGGAGATAGAAGGCTCCGTGCTGGTCATGGCACCTGAAAAACGGATCAACTTGCAGCTGAAAACCAGAGGTAAATAATGGCAACTAACATCGGATTAAACGTCAAGGCGCCGGAGCAGGCGTGCGAAGACGTAAATTGTCCGTTTCACGGCACTTTACCGGTGCGCGGCCAGGTGATCACCGGTAAAGTCGTGAGCGACCGGATGATGGGGACGGTAGTAGTGCAGCGGGACTACTTCCACTACGTGCGGAAATACAACCGTTACGAGAAGAGGAGTTCCAAATACCATGCACACAACACCCCCTGCATCCAGGCGAAGGTCGGCGACATGGTAAAGATCGCCGAGTGCCGCCCTCTCTCCAAGACCACCACGTTCGTGGTTGTGGAGGTGCAGGCCTCATGAAGGCGAAGCAGTCAACCATCCCCCGGGCTCTCGAGACCGGGACCCGGATGGCCTGTGTGGACAACACCGGCGCCCGCGAAGTGGAGGTAGTCTCCGTCTTCGGGTATCACGGCGTACGCCGCAGGCAGCCCAAGCTGGGCATGGGCGATCTTGCGACAGTGAGCGTGAAGAAAGGAACCCCCGATATGCGCAGAAAACTTGTGCGCGCGGTCGTAATCCGGCAGAAGAAAGAATTCCGCCGGCCGAACGGTATGAGGGTCTCCTTCGAGGACAATGCGGTCGTCGTGGTAGATGAGCGGAACGAGCCGCGAGGGACCGAGATTAAGGGGCCGGTCGCCAGGGAAGTGGCCGAACGGTTTCCCAAGCTCGGTACCCTTGCGACCATCATCGTGTGAGGCGGAAAGTATGGTAAGAATCGAGAGCAGTCAGCCAAGGAAGCAGAGAAAGGCCCGTTACCAGGCCCCTCTGCACATGAAAGGCAAATTCCTTTCCGCCCCCCTGGACTCCACGCTTCGCGAGCAGTACCGCACGCGAAGCGCCAGGGTAGTGAAGGGAGACACGGTGAAAGTACTCAGAGGTTCGTCGAAAGGAACCGAGGGTGTGGTAGACCTGGTCGACGTGGGGAAGTCCCGCATCGTCGTACAGGGAGTCTCGGTCAATAAGGCGGACGGAACGGAAGTTCCCCGGCCGATAGACCCCTCCAACGTCAAGATCACCAAACTGAACCTCAAGGACCCGAAGAGAGCACAGAACCTCGGGGAGCGTGCATAATGTCAGAACATCTCAAGCGGCTCGTCGCCCCCGATGCATGGCACGTGCCCAAGAAGGCCACCAAGTTCATCACCAAGACCGCACCCGGGCCCCACAACGCGAATGCATTGCCCGTTGCGGTCTGGCTCCGCGACCAGATGGGTCTGGCCCGGAACATGAAGGAGGTCAAGCAGATCCTCGGGCAGCGGGACGTCATCATCAACGGCAAGCCCTGCAGGGACCCGAAGATGGGAATCGGGATCTTCGATATCATCGCAATTCCCGCAATCGGTAAATATTACCGTATCCTTCGCGACAAGAAGGGCCGGCACAAGACCATCGAGATCGATTCCGAGTCGGCGAAGAGCAGGCTTGCCAAGATCCGGAACAAGACCATTGTTCCCGGCGGCAAAGTCCAGCTCAACCTCCGGTCGGGTGCGAACATCCTCGCGGACAACAAGTACAAACCCGGTGACTCGGTCGTCATCTCCCTCGAAGAGAACAACCGGTTCGCCATCATGGACCATTTCCCCTTCGCAGTGGGCAATATGGCCATGGTCATCGGTGGAAAGCATTCCGGGAAAGTGGCCCGGATCGTGACGATCGATAAGATCGCCGGCAGCGTACCCAACCGGGTCACCCTCGTGGATGAGTCCACCGGGGACCGCTTCGACACCATCGACGAGTACATCTACATGGTGGGACGCGAGACCCCGGCGCTGACCGAATGGGGGATTGAAGAATGAACGCGATGCGGCAGGTGTATGTCGACAAGGTAGTGGTCCACATGGGTGTCGGTGAAAGCGGAGAGAAGCTCACCAACGCCATCGACATCATGAAGGCCATTACCGGGAACACGCCGGTAAAGAGCATTGCCAAGAAGACCCAGCCCGCGTTCGGGATCCGCAAAGGAGGCCCCATCGGGTGCAAGGTCACCCTGAGAGGGGCGAAGGCCGCAGGATTCCTTGAAACTGCGCTCAACATCGTTGAACGGAGAATTTTCCCGGGCCAGTTCGACAGGATGGGCAATTTCTCCTTCGGGATCGAGGAGCACACCGACTTCCCGGGAATGTCGTACGATCCCCAGATTGGGATCTTCGGGATGGACATCAACGTGGTCCTCGCCCGGAGAGGCATCAGGATAACACGGCGCCATATCGAGCAGAAGAAACTGCCCCAGAAACAGCAGGTGGGTGCAGAGGACGCGATCGCCTTCTTAAACGAGAAGTACAAGGTGGAGGTGCGATGATGGGCGGAGAGAGAACGAAGAAATTCGGCCGCGGGGCACAGGAGTGCAAGATGTGCGGACGGAAACAGGGACTGGTACGCAGATACCATATCATGTTCTGCCGCCAGTGCTTCCGTGAATGGGCCCCCAAAATGGGCTTTAAAAAGATGAACTGAGGTGAATCTGGTCATGGCAAGACAAAATACAATCGCCGATGGGATGTGTACCCTGAAGAATGCGGCAGACGGCGGCAAGTCGAGCTGCATCATCGAGCCCGCCAGCAAACTCCTCGGTTCGATGTTCCGCTGCATGCAGGACGGGGGATACATCAACGGCTTCGAGTTTATTGAGGACGGCCGGGGCGGACAGCTCCTGGTCCACCTCAACGGCAAGATCAACAAATGCGGAGCGATCACCCCCCGCTACTCCGTGCAGCATTCTGAGCTTGAATACTGGGAAGTCCAGTACCTCCCCGGGAAGAACTTCGGCATGCTGATCCTTTCCACCTCCAGGGGCGTGCTCACTCACGAGCAGGCCCGGAAGGAAGGTATCGGCGGCGAACTGCTGGGGTACGTCTACTGAGGTGGATCGATGACAGTAGAACGGACCGTTGCAATCCCCAAAGGCGTCTCAGTCGAGATCGCGGGGAACATGCTCAAAATCAAGGGGCCCAAGGGCCAGCTTGAGAGGAACGTAAGGTTCCCGGCAATCACCGTCAGGGTGGAAGGGGACGAGGTCGTTATCACGACCGAGTCCGACAGGAAGAGAACGGTTGCGATGGTGGGAACCATCGCTGCCCATGCGAAGAACATGTGCACCGGGGTGACCGAGGGGTTCGAGTACCGGATGAAGGTGGTATACAGCCACTTCCCAATCCAGCTCAAACTCCAGGGCAACCGCCTCGAGATCGTCAACTTCCTCGGTGAGAAGAAGGCTCGCTACGCCCAGATCCAGGAAGGAGTGAAGGCGAACATCGGCAACGACGAGGTCGTGCTGACCGGGATCGACAAGGAGAAGGTAGGAATCAGCTCAGCGAATATCGAGCACGCCACCAAGATCCGCTACCGGGACCCCCGTATCTTCCAGGACGGGATTTATATCGTGACCAAGGGGTGAGGAAGAATGGCTGACGAAATTCGAAGACTAATTCGGGCACGGGCGGCAAAAGGAGCCAGGTTCAAGAGGGACGGCTTCGGGAAGAAGGAGCAGCTCTCCGCTTCCTGGAGGAGGCCCCGCGGGCTCCACAATAAACAACGCCGCCAGAAAAAGGCGAAAGGCGCACTTCCCACCCCCGGGTTCGGCAGCCCGGTCGCGATCAGGGGAATGCATCCAAGCGGGTACCGGGAGGTACTGGTGTTTTCTCCCGGCGAGCTGGAAGGCCTTGACCCCGCGACCTTCGCCGTCAGGATCGGCGGAAGCGTGGGGAACAGAAAGCGGATGGAGATCCAGCAGCAGGCGCTCTCGGCAGGCCTCAGGGTCCTGAACCGGAAAGAGATCGCGGTCGCTGAAGCGGCAACAGAAGAGGTGTCAGAGAATGACTGACGCGGCCAACCAGAGAAGGCTCGCGGCCTCGCTCCTGAAATGCGGGATGAACCGGGTATGGTTCGATCCCGAACGCGCCGCGGATATCCAGAACGCAATCTCACGTGAAGACGTCCGGGCACTGATCGACGAGGGCGCGATCGACGCCCGCCAGCCGCGTGGCAACAGCCGCGGACGGGCCCGGGCCAAGATCGCAAAGCGCTCTTACGGTCACCGGAAAGGCCCGGGAAGGAGAAAAGGCGCGGCAGGGGCAAGAAACCCGAGCAAGCGCCAGTGGATACAGAAGATCAGGGCGATCAGGAAAACTCTCGCGGAAATGAGGGATTCCCAGCAGATAGACCGGCACATGTACCGCATCCTCTATCGCAAGGCGGCGGGAGGACAGTTCAGGAACGTGGCCCATCTTAAAGCCCAGATCGAATTACAAGCCGGGAAGGTGAAGTAAATGGCAACAGGACCAAGATATTTCGTTCCTTTCCGCCGGCGCCGCGAAGGGCGAACGAATTACTACCGGAGGACCAAGCTGGTGGTCTCCGACCGGCCACGCATGGTGGTCCGGAAATCAAACCGGCACATTACCATTCACCTGGTAACCGCGGAACTCGACGGGGACCGGACCATGATCATGGCCCATTCCTCCGAGCTCGCCAGATACGGCTATACCGGATCGACATCCGGCACCCCTGCAGCATACCTTACCGGGATGCTCTTTGCAGTGAAAGCGCTCAATGCGGAATGCGAGGGCGCAGTGCTGGACATCGGACTTCATCGCGCAACCAAGGGGGCGAAAGTATTCGCCGCCCTGAAGGGTGCGGTGGACGCCGGGCTTGACCTACCTTACGGCGAGGAGATCCTTCCGGACGAGAGCCGCCTGAAAGGGGCGGTCATTGCGGAATTCGCTCCGGAACGTGCCGGGAACCTGGTGCAAAATGTCGAACAGACGATTGACGCCATTATGAAGGAGCTGGAGTAATATGGCATATGAAAGGGAAGAATGGGTTCCACTCACCGGCCTTGGAAAAATGGTCGCCTCTGGTGAGTTCACCAGCATCGACCAGGTGCTGGAGAGCGGAAAACCCATCAAGGAACCTCAGATCGTGGATGCATTCCTTCCCGATCTCGAGGATGAGGTGCTGGACATCCAGATGGTCCAGCGCATGACCGACTCCGGCCGGCGGGTGAAATTCCGCGCCGTCGTAGTGGTTGGCAACCGGAACGGGTATATCGGCTTCGGCCAGGGCAAGGATGTCCAGGTCGGGGACGCGATCAGGAAGGCGATCACCGATGCGAAGACCAACCTGATCAAGGTACGGAGAGGATGCGGCAGCTGGGAATGCGGGTGCGGGACCAATCATTCCATCCCCATGCAGGTCGAGGGCTCGGCGGGAAGCGTCCGTGTCACCCTGAAGCCTGCACCGCAGGGTATCGGCCTGGTAACAGGAGAGATCAGCAGGAAAGTGCTGGAGCTCGCAGGTATCAAGGATACCTGGACCTTCTCCCGCGGCCAGACCAGGACCACCATAAACTTCGCCAAGGCCACCTTCAATGCACTGAAGGCCACCAACATGATTCGGATCGGGGGTCAGCAGTAATGTACGCCATCGTGCAGGTCAGGGGAGTGGTGAATACCCGCAGGGAGATCAAGGACACGCTGAAGATGCTCCGTCTGCACCATGTAAATCACTGCGTGATCGTCCCGGATACGCCGGAGTACCTGGGCATGATCCGCAAGGTGAAGGACTTCGTGGCCTATGGCGAGGTGGATGCGGCCACCGTGGAGACGATCCTCCGCACGAGGGGACGCATCGTGGGTGACGAGCCGTTCACCGACGAGTACGTGAAGGCAAACTCCGCGTACAAGGATATCGCAGACTTTGCCCAGTCCCTTGCAACGGGCGAGAGCAGGCTTTCCGATATGCCCGGGTTAAAACCGGTGCTCAGGCTGCACCCCCCGCGTAAAGGCTACAAGACCGTAAAGCGGACCTTCTCGCAGGGTGGTGCGCTTGGCTATTACGGGACAGAGATCAACTCTCTCCTGTATAAGATGAGGTGAGGGGATGCCGGTCAATAAGAGATCAAAATACCGGGGATCACGCACCTGCGGGGGCGGGACCCACAAGAACCGGCGTGGCGCCGGCAACAGGGGAGGAAGGGGAAGAGCAGGTCACAGAGACCACCGCTTTACCCATTATCTCCTGCTCGACGAGGTCCACAACGGGAAGCATGGTTTCGTGAACAAGACCGGGAATGATGTCAATGCAATCTCCGTCGGCCTGCTCGACCAGATGTCGGGGAAGCTCCTTGCTGAAGGTAAAGCGGCCAGGGACGGGGATGTCATCGCCATCGATGCGGCACAGATCGGTATCGATAAGATACTTGGCAGCGGAAAAGTCACTCAGAAGATGAAGATCACTGCCAGGTCGTTTTCCGAGCAGGCAAAAGCAAAGATCGAGGCGATGGGTGGTCAGGCACTGACCATCTGACCTCCATTCAGGTGAATAACAATGGGAGAGCTGTTGGACCGACTGGAGCCATTGCTTGCCAAAATGCCTACCGTGAAGGCACCGGAGGGGCATGTCCATTTCAAGAACAAGCTGATGTGGACGGCAGGCATCCTGGTTCTTTATTTTGCATTGACCAATATCCCCCTCTTCGGGCTTGACCCGAGCTCACAGGATATTTTCTTATATTTCAGGGCTCTTCTCGCAGGGGCGAGCGGGTCCCTGGTGGCCCTCGGTATCGGGCCCATCGTGACTGCATCCATCGTACTGCAGCTGTTGAAAGGGGCCGACATCCTTCATATCGATACCTCTGATGCCCGGGGCCAGGTCATGTACATGGGCCTGCAGAAGATCCTTATCATCGTCATGGTCATCGTCGAAGCCGCACCCAACCTGATAGGCGGCTTCATGAAGCCCGACCCGGTGATCGCCAACATGTTCTTTGGCGGGAATCTCTTCGCGGTCTCGTTACTCATCTTTATTCAGCTCATCATCGGTGGGTTGCTGATCGTATTCCTCGACGAGGTGGTGACCAAGTGGGGTATCGGTTCGGGAGTAGGGCTCTTCATCATTGCCGGGATATCCCAGGCACTGATCAACGGGTTCCTGAACTGGGCCCCGGTCAACGATCTCTATCCCTTCGGGTTCTTCCCGAGAATCGTTGCAGTACTGGCGGACGGTGCGAACTTCCTCCAGTATATGGGTACGGAAATGCTCGCCTTCGTCAGTACAATAGTGATCTTCCTGATCATCGTGTACGTCGAGTCGACGAGGATCGAGATCCCCCTGGCCCACGCCCAGGTCAGGGGGGCCCGTGCCCGCTTCCCTGTAAAACTGATCTATGCCAGCGTGTTGCCCATGATCCTCGTCCGTGTCCTCCAGGCGAACATCCAGATGATAGGGCTTTTCCTGAACAACATCGGGATTACCATCTTCGGGACCTACGACGGACAGACCCCGGTCTCCGGTCTCATGTGGTACCTTGCACCGGTCAACGGTCCGCAGGACTGGATGTGGTGGATTACCGATCTCGGGCATGCGCCCTGGGAGATCATCCTCCGCCTGGGCATCGATGTGATCTTCATGGTGGTCGGAGGTGCGATATTCGCCCTCTTCTGGATCAAGACTGCAGGTCTCGACTCTAAAGACGTTGCCCGGCAGATCCAGAGCAGCGGGATGTCGATCCCCGGCTACCGCCGAAACCCCCAGGTACTGGAGAAGTACCTGGACCGGTACATCCCCCGTGTCACCGTTATCGGCGGTGTCTTCATTGGCCTGCTCTCGGTGGCTGCGAACCTCTTCGGAGTTATAGGGGCGGTAAGCGGAACGGGGCTGCTGCTGACGGTGAGTATCACCTATCGTCTCTACGAGGAGATCGCGAGCCAGCAGATCATGGAGATGTACCCGTTCATGCGGACGTTCTTCGGGAAAGAATAACCTCAATTCTCTTTTTTTCATCATTCCACGCGATTTCCAGGAATTTAGCGGGGACATCGCAATACCCCGGCATTTTTGTTCGCTGGCGATGGAATAAGGATTTACCGAAGGCAGCACGCTCGCATAAGATCATTTATATTTCCTGAATTCTTATGTTATACATCGATTGGAATTGACTTTTTATAATCGAATGTCCATAGTTGGGCGTATCTTTGGGAAGGAGGAAATGACATGACCGGAAGGAGAGTGATCGTCACAGGGGTCCCCGGTGTGGGGAAGACCACCGTGGTTAATGGCGCTCTGAAAATGCTCGAAGATGAGGGTGTGACCTACAAGTCTCTCAACTTCGGCACGTACATGTTCGAGGTCGCAAAGAAGGAAGGGGTGGTTTCGGACAGGGACGAGATGAGGAAGCTTGACCGCGAGGTCCAGAAACGGCTCCAGAAGGAGGCCGCCAGGGCTATGGCCAGGGAAAGCGGCAATGTGCTTATCGACACCCATGCATCGGTGAAGACACCCCGGGGATACCTCCCGGGCCTGCCGGAATGGGTCCTTCGGGAACTCATGCCCGATACCATCGTACTGGTCGAGACAGACGAGGACCAGATCCTGATGCGGCGCTTGAGCGACGAGACGAGGACCAGGGACATGGAAGGTTCGAAGGGAATCGCGGAACATCAACAGTTCAACCGTTCCATCGGGGCATCCTATGCCATGATCACCGGATGCACTATCCGGATGGTGACAAACGCTGACCATCTGCTCGAGCAGGCCATCGGGGATATGGCAAGCGTGCTCAGGTGACCAATGGCAAAGAAAAATTATGGCGGGTATATCGCCATCCTGGTCCTTCTGGTGATGATGATATCCTACAGCATCCCTGCCATCAGGGAGACTGTGGGAAGCTTCATGGATGCGCTCTTCGGACCTCTGGTCGGGGAAGTGCCGTTTTATATTCTTATCGTCATCCTCTCCACGGTGACCGCCCTGTACTCTTCGCTGATCCAGAAATATACCATCGATTATGAACACATGCAGGAAGTCCAGGCGAAGATGAAGGACTTCCAAAAGGAGTTCCGCGAAGCGCAGCTTTCCCAGGACGAGAAGAAGATCAAGAAGCTCGAAGCGAAACGGGACCGGATGATGAAGGAACAGCTGGAGATGTCCCAACAGCAGTTCAAGCCGATGGCATACATCCTGGTAATCTCGGTTCCAATATTTTTCTGGCTTCTCTTCAGGCTGGCTGAAATACCTGCCGAGATCACCATGCCGTTCTTCGGCACCCAGCTCCTCTCCGCCATGGTGCTCGGACCCGTCCCGGCCTGGATACTGTGGTACATGATATGTTCGCTCACACTGAGCCAGATCGTCCGTAAGTCCCTGAATATCGGGGGCATCTGATGCGGGTCACGGTGAGCGGGTTACCCGGGAGCGGGACGACCTCGCTCGCCCGCTACCTTGCAGCGGAGCATAAACTCGAACTCATATCGGCCGGAGAAGTCTTTCGCCAGATGGCGAAGGAGAAGGAGATGGACCTCGTGGAGTTCGGCAGGCTGGCTTCCGAGGATCCGTCCATCGACCGGCTGATCGATGAACGCCAGAAGGAGATTGCCGGGCAGATGAATGACATCATCGTCGAAGGGCGGCTTTCGGGATGGTTCATCGGGGAAGCCGAGCTGAAGATATGGCTCACGGCCTCTCTTGAGTGCCGGGTAAGGAGGATCCTGGCACGGGATGTGATCGAGAACCTGGATATCGCGAAGAAATTGACCAGGCAGCGCGAAGAGTGCGAAGCGGAGCGGTACCGGACCTATTATGATATCGATATCTGCGATCTCTCTCCGTACCATATGGTCCTGAACTCCGAGCGCTGGGGCGTCGAGGAACTTGGTGCGATTGTGGATACCGCCATCCGGATGATCCGGACCTGAAATCCTGCAGATTCTCTTTTTTCTACTTTAAAAAGAAAAGAAAAGAAATCGCGATAAATCGCGAAGATCAAATCCTTAAATCTTGTTGAATAACTCGATACAATCGACGAAATCGATCCTCCCGTTATTATTATAATCGAACGCCTCAACCGGCTCGTTCTCACTGATCCAGTCCATCTGGTCGAAGAAGAGGAGAAGGTCGAGGAATTCGATTCTTCCGTTCCCGTTCAGGTCCTCATAAAATCCGTCACCGTCCAGATCGCCCGGCAGGGCGCCTGCCGTTACGCCGTACGTCATGGGCTGCCCGGAGGTACCCGCAAATGGGCAGATCGGCACTAGTGCAGGCCCGGAGTCAGCGGGGAATGGAGAAACGGGTCCCGTAGGAGTAGTCGGTTCGAAAGGACACGGGTCAGCGGGCTGCCCGGAATCAGCGGGGAATGGAGAAACGGGTCCCGTAGGAGGAGTCGGTTCGAAAGGACACGGGTCAGCGGCCGTCCCGGAGTCAGCGGGGAATGGAGAAACGGGTCCCGTAGGAGGAGTCGGTTCGAAAGGACACGGGGCAGCGGCCGCCCCGGAGTCAGCGGGGAAAGGAGAGACGGGTCCCGTAGGAGTAGTCGGTTCGAAAGGACACGGGGCAGCGGCCTGCCCGGAGTCAGCGGGGAAGGGAGAGACGGGTCCAGTGGGAGTCGATGGTCCGAACGGGCAGATCGAATCCGCAGCCATGACGCATCCATACGATCCGGTCATTATCAGTGCCATTGCGACGGCAAGGGCTCTTAACGTCTTGTTTGCCATGAAGATGCCACCTTGACAGGGCGGGTTTCCGCACCACCAGAACCCCGCCGGGAGTATATACTCCCCTTTCCCTTCGCGGTATATATATCCAGCGGGCCTGTTGCCAGAGACCTTCCAGTGAAAGACCATTTTAAATTTTCTTTTTCTTTTTTTAAGGATTTTTATTACATGAAATGTGAAATGAGGTCTTCAACAGGAGGTAAAGTGGTATGGGGAAACCGGCTCCGGAGGACAGGGTCTTGAATGGGAAGAACAATAATCTAAGCAGCCGACGCTCCTCGTTTCGCATCCTTACAATGATCAGCCCAGTCCGGAGGGATCCGCCAGTTTTCTCTCGGTGGGAGAGAGCTCATGGAGCCTGATGAATACCCCGATCATCTCGTTCCAGTGATCGGTGAGCGGGTACGCACGGAGCGTGATATTTTTCCTTCTTCCCGCGCTGGTGACAAGTGCGAGATTCCCTTCAATACCGATGACCATGCTCTCCCGCACCACTTCGTTGACCGGGTCCTCGATCTTTTCCCCCTTCCTGATATCCATGAGGATCATCAGGCGGTTCAACGGTTTTAATACCGCACTTCTCCTGTCAACCCCGATAAGGTGTTCGGCATACGGGTTCATGAACAGGATCCGCCCTTTCTTATCGGTGATAAGGATCCCATCCAGCACCGACATTATCGAGCGCAGGGGATTCTCCTCCCTGTTGAGGAGTTTTTTCTTTAGCTCATGGTTATGAATGGCGATCGCCACATTCGCCAGCATCGCCTTGTCATTGAACGGCTTGGTAATGAACCCGTAACAGTCGCTATATTTGACCCGGGAAAAGATTTCATCGCTTATCTGGCCGGAGATGAAGAGCACCGGGGTGTTGAATACATTATAGATGTACCGGGCAGCATATATCCCGTCGATCGACCCCTTAAGCCCGATATCCATCAGGACGAGGTCCGGGAAATGCTCGGCCACCATGGTGAGTGCGTCCTCACCGGACTTCGCGACCCCAGTGACCAGATAGTCCTTTTTGCGGAGGATTTTCTCTATCAGGCTGGCGATGATCTCGTCGTCCTCCACGATCAGGATCTCTTTTAACAGCTTCATGCCGATACTATCCAGTATCAATATGAAGGTTGAGTATTATGTAGTGTGGCATTCTGACTCAGCCGATGCTCCCCCATCACCCGAACGATCTTGACCGCTGTGCATGATTATGGATACAGGTATTGAGACCGGATACGAGATATTGGAAGATACTTTCCGCATACTGGGAGGTATGGATGCTTCCTGGGTTCCAATCGGGATTGTGTTCGTGGTGACCGTGGGTATCGCGCTCATTCTAAGCCTCATCTTCTCCCGGAGAGCGGGTGCCGGAATCTTATTTCCCCACCGATCGGGACGCGGAAGGAAGGGGAAGGATTGTTCGCACCAACTCCGTTTAGGAGACGACTGGTATGCCCGTGGAGAGCACCTCGTCGCGGCAGGTATGTACCGCGAAGCACTCGCCGCATATGAACGGGCGTACGCACTGGAGAACAACGGGCCTGGGATGCTGTATTGCAGGGGGAGAATCTTTTACGATATGGGCATGTACGACCAGGCGTGGGGACAAGTATCACATGCGCTGGCGGAAGATTCCCGCCACGCCGCAGCATGGATACTGAAAGGCGATCTCCTCTGTAAAAAGGGTGATCTGGCCAATGCCCGCTCTTGTTACCGGATGGCATTCTATCTGCAGGGTCAGGATAAAGCCCGGATACCTCCGGAATACTGGGACGAACTTCCAGATGACCCTATATCTGATAAGTGGTAACATACTCTCTGAAAATATCGGGAACGGGATCGGTGACAGATGGGAGAGGGAGTATACGAACTCGAACTGCGGGATGTCGATTCCTGGGACCCCGTCGAGATCGAATACCTCTACCGGGCTGCCGGCTGGTGGAAGGAAGAGTACGATTCCCGGGAACTGCCCGGGCTTATACGTTCAAGTTTCGTATTCATCGTTGCGCTTGACAAAAAAACAGGCAAGGCTATCGGTATGGGAAGGGCCATTTCTGACGGGATCTCTGATGCGTACCTGCAGGATCTTGTAGTGCTGCCGGGGTTCAGGAGCCTCGGGATCGGGACGAGAATCGTAAAGATGCTTGTCGAGTCCTGTATCGCACGGGGTATCACCTGGATCGCACTCATTGCAGAACCGGGGACGGAACATTTTTATCTGCCCAACGGCTTTTCCCCCATGACCGGATACGTTCCCATGCGCTATACTGGGATGGACTGAAAAAATGCTGACACGTAAGGATTTTTTACCCGTAACGCTGGAAGACCGGGACCTGTTCCGGGCACATTATGCACGATATCCGCAGACCCATAGCGATAATACATTCACTAACATGGTCTGCTGGAATTCATACGCCCATTACGAATTCGCACGGAAAAAAGGGGCCATTATACTGGCGAGCACGATTGAAGGAGAGACAAAATTCCGGCCCCCGATAGGCCCGAGAGACCCCGCGTTGCTGAAAGAACTTATCAGACTGGCGATAGCGGAGGGGGATGACACCCCCCTTGTCCTGGTCGATGAAGAGACGAGAGCGTGGATAATGACGCTCTACCCGGACCTCGAGTTAACCCCGGATCGCGATTATTTTGAGTACGTGTACCGCACTGACGACCTCGCGGGACTTACAGGCAAACAATACCTCACCATACGAAGGCAGCTCTCGCGGTTCAGGAGGAATTGTTCACCTGTTGTCGAGGAGATCTCACCCGGTACCCTGGGAGAGGTGCATGACTTCCTCGTAGAGTGGTGCGAGTGGAAAGACTGCGATTCCGTCCCTTTCCTCGGCTATGAGAAAGATGCGGTCTTCTTTGCGCTGGATCACTACGAGGAGCTCGGGCTTTCCGGGCTGATCATACGGGTCGTGGGCAAGATTGGGGCGATTACACTTTACGAGGAACTGAGTCCCTCCACTGCCGTCGTGCATTTCGAAAAAGGCCTTCCTGACTGCGAGGGGATCTACAAGGCGATCAATGCAGAAGCCGCCACCGCACTTCTGGGCAGGTTCGAGTTTATCAACCGGGAGAGTGACATGGGGGTGGAGGGACTGCGGGAGGCCAAGACCAGGTATCACCCCCATCACATGGTCGAAGTATACTGCGCACGAAAAGACGACCTGAAAAGATGTATTTAGTGCAATGGTCCCCCATATATCCTTATTTTGAGATCGGTCAAAAAGGCCTGGTACGGCTTTATTTCAAATCCTGAATAATTTGGCGCGCGTCACAATTAAAACGTTTAATTCGGCCGGAATCAAAATACCTCATCGTTTGTCTTATTTTTCCAAGATTTGGCAAGAATGCGCCTTTCATATGCAAAAGTATCGATTATCCGGCTGTTGTTGCAACAATAAGATTTATATTTGGAACATCGAACCTCTAAGAAATAGTTCGTGACCGAACTATAGTGGGAGTATGACAATGCTTGACATGAAACATGAAGTAATGGTCCGTAAGATGAAGGACGAAGATGTGATCAAGAAGTTTAAGAAGGAGAAGTGTTGGGGTTTGTGCACCGGTGTAGATCTCAAGGACTGCAACCCCGAGACCATTCGCGATCCGGATTCAATTCGCAGATTTATCATCGAGCTCTGCGACCTGATCGAGATGAAAAGGTTCGGGGACCCCACTGTAATCCACTTCGGCCCTAACGAGCGCGTAGCAGGATATTCCATGACCCAGCTGATCGAGACATCACTCATATCAGGCCACTTTGCCAATGAGACCAATTCGGCATACCTGGATATTTTCAGTTGCAAGGAATATGCCCCGGAAAAGACTGCAGAATTCTGCAAGAAATTTTTCGGAGCAAAAACGATGAATTACAATATCATGTTCCGGAATTAATCCGGGAACAAAGAATTTTTATATCCTTTTTTGGGGTGTTCTTACTTGGAACTCTCGACGGGGTACCCCGACGCCCGGTTGCGGGAGCAGCAGGTCCGTTTTCAGGGAAGGTATTCAGAGAACCAGCGTTTTATCCTTTGTTCCGCGGCTTCGTAGCCCCCGTCAATAAACACACCTCCGATGATCGCGAGCAGGGTGTCTGCGAGAATCGCGCTCTTAATCTCCCCCGCCGGTTCGATCTCGTCGGGACGTTCGCGGATGAACGACCATATCGAGAGCTGCTCGGCTACGGCGGCAAGGATCTCCCTCTTCATGATTGAATCTCTTGTCCGGGCCAGTCGTGCGGCGTCATCAATCCCATCGCGGTAGAGAAGGTCAAGGAGCACGGCCGAGAGCACCGCATTCCCAATGAGTCCCGGTACCTGCTGGTCACAGAGGATCCTCTTATCAACCGGACGGGTCAGCGAGCGGTCAAGCACTTCACGGTCATAGAAAAAATATCCCAGAAGGTCTTCGATGGTCATACATCACTTCCGAAAGGAGAATACGAGTATCTTCCCTAAAAAACTCACGTCTAAAAAAGACCGGTGATCCCGTCCGCAATAATCTTTATCGCGATAGCCGCCACCAGCATCCCGAGCACCCTGGCCATGATGTCGGTAATGCAGTCACCGAGCACCCGCTGGATTATCCCGGAGAACCTTAAAATTATCCAGGTCGCGAGAAGGGCGAGCGCAATTGCCAGCGCGAGGACCAGTGTGCCATAGTCTCTCGAGAGAAGAAGTACGGTAGTAATTGCCCCCGGTCCGCAAAGAAGGGGGGTACCGATCACCACCCCTGCCGCGGTCCGGGAATGACTGTGCGAGGGGCCGATCTCGATCCCAAGTGCCATCTGTATACCGAGTATAAACAGCAGGATACCCCCGGCAACCTGGAAGCTCGGCAGGGTGATGCCCAGCGTATCAAAGATGAGGAAATTGAAGAAGAGGAATATATACATGAGCACCCCCGCTACCACTACCGCGATCAATGCCTGTTTATTGACCTCCGATGCGGGCATGTCCTTTGTCATCGAAGTGAAGATCGGCACGCTCAACAAGGGATCGAGAATGACGAACAGCGCAGAGAAGGAGTAAATCAGGGGGGTCAGTATGTCCTGCATACGAGATTACTAATGAAATTGCGCTCTGAACGGATAAATACGCCGGACATTATCCGGAACTGCAAAAAGATGCTCCTGATATGGCGCACCTGTTTTTTTTGGATAGGGGGGGTTGATGCCAGATTCTGGGGGTGTCCGGCATTAAAAAAAACCAGGTGACATATCAGAGAGCATATAGAATATTAGACAATATCGATTAAATAGTTTCACTTTTGGCCACTATTGTTAGGTTCAAATGAGAAATATAACCCATTTTGCTCTTGATTCAGGCATTGTCACGCCGATCTACGAACCTCTTCGGCCTTCCCCGGACCTGGTACAGCTCGAGTCCGCCGGGAGGAGTAAAATTGAACAGTATCTCGAGATTCTCACCATATGCCCGGGCTAGATCGGGTTTGGATCCAAAAAAAGCTGCGAGGAACCGGTCTTTGACCAGAACCTTGTCGGTCTGATCGGGATCATGTGCTTCCAGGCTCAGCCTGAGCGTCACTTCGTCTTCGTCCGCCCGCCCGTAGATGAATGCCTCGTACTCTCCGGTGAGATACTCCATGCTGTCCGGCTGGAAGACCCCGCGCTCGATATCAACCCTGTTTACAGGTGTTCCGAGTAACCAGTAAGTTTCTGCCTCGCGCTGGGGGTTCACGATCCTCATATGGGTCCTTCCGCAGGGGCAGGGGTCTCTGGTGATGACGACGGTGGTATCCTCGGTGTCGTAATTCAGGAGGAGGGTGCCGGAGCGGCCTCCTGCCGGTATCAGGGTGGTCAGTACCGCCCTCCCGCATTCGCCGTCGGGCACGAACTTCTCCAGGCTGGGATCGTACACGTCGAGATGGACCAGGTCTTCGGGCACGTGCAGTCCCGTAAGAGCGGTGCATTCTCCGCACATGGTCCCCTCGGTGCTCCCGTAGGTGTTGTATACCGGCCTGCCCCAGAGTTCAGAGAGATATGCCCTGGACTCTTCCGCAAAACTTTCTCCTCCGACGATTAAACGCTCGATTGAGGAATCGCGGGGATTGTATCCTTCGTTACTCATTCTGCGTGCAAGATGGAGCAGTTTGAATATGCTTCCCACTATTCCTGTCGGCCGGTAATTACGCAGGATTCTGCTTGGGAAGCTGCACTTTCCGGTGGGAATGATGGTGATGCCACTGTCGCGGGCGGCGAGAGTCATGGTATTCGCACCAATATTCATTCCATAGGTGGAACAGACCACAACCCTGTCCCCAGGGCCGAACCCCTGCGAGACGAATATCCGGGCATACTTCTCGGCGTGTCTTATCCAGTCGTCCCAGGTCAGGAAAAAACTTTTCGGGGTCCCCGAGGTCCCGCTGGTCTCGTGGATGGTGAAGATCTGGTCCCATTCCGCCGAGAGAAACTCGAAGTCCGGAGTTTCCGGGGGCTGGTTCTTCCTTATCATGGTCGCGGATACGAGAGGAAGTTCGAGGAGATCCTCGTGTTCCCTGATCGAGCCCGGGTCGAGATTATGACGGGAGAACCATTTCCTGTAAAATGGGGAATGTTCCGAGGCATACCGGACGGTGTACCTTACCCGCTCGTCAATGAGCCCGTCGAGCTCGTCCCGGGACATAGTCTCGATTCGTGCATTGAAGAATGATTCTTTCTGCATACAACCACTGTCCTTTAGTCTTCCTGGCGATCAGCCCGAACGCCACCATCTCCCGGGGAAGAGCGAAAGGCTCATGTGGAGCACAAGGAGAATGATGAACGGCCCCCAGAGATAGATGTGAATCCGTTCCGCGATGCTTTTCCCGAGCAGGCCCCCTGTCAGCTGACCGACAATTGCGGCCTCACCGGTCCCGAATCCTGTGAGCAGTACAAGAACCGTCATGAGGAACAGCAGCCAGGCGACCATCCTTCTTACCCTTCTTCCCGGAGTAGACCCACGCCTCACCGGCTGCTCAGTGTGAATTGTCGGTGGTGTCATAACCCGAAGAAACTCCTGTTAAGGTATCCCAGGTTGGAATATCCTCTTGATTCCCAATATCCCCTGAAATTCTGGTCGTTTGACACTTCCATCGAAGTGACCCATTTTATCCACTTATATCCCCAGCGATCTTCGGCGACAAGCTGGAAAGGATACCCGCGAATGGCCGGGAGCGTGACGTTGTTCATACTGTACGCGAGCAGGATATTCTGATCATCAAGGTATGACTGGGAGAGGGAGGTGCTGTACCCGTCATAGGCACGGAATATAACCATTGCCGCCGAAGGATCCGCCCCTGAATCAGCGAGAATATCTTTTACCAGAATTCCTTCCCACAGGATGGTGACATCCCATCCTTCTACACAATGAAGTGTCACTACTTTCCTGTAGTGGGGAAACCTTGTAATAAGCTCGTCGTATGTGTATAAACGCGGGGGGCTGACAAGACCTTTTACCTCCAGCCGGTATGCGGATATATTCACGTTTTGGGGCCCCTTTATCGAATTTTCACGAAATGCCCCTATCGAATCGAGACGTTCTCCCATGTACTCCCGGACTTCTACCGCGGGAAGCACCGGAACCTCCCCACTCCCCGGAGATCCGGGAAATCCGAAGAGGTCGACGAGGTAAATGCCGGTGACCACTATCAGCAGGATTGATAAAAGTACGACCCCTTTTGAAAGACCCATGCTTTCCGGACACCTTCACGTCCCCGTCGAGCGGAAAGGGAATAAATGTTCCCTTGTCCTACCCTGCACGGACAGGGGGGCCTGGTGGTTCCGTGACGCATATCTTTATCAGTCATCTTCTGGTATACTAGTTCGATCGAGGAAAAGTGAATGACCAGCGTAAGGCGCTATAAGTGCGTAATCTGCGGATACATTTATTCCCCTCTCCGGGGTGAGCCGCATAACGGGATACCCCCCGGGACGGAGTTCGAAGACCTGCCCGATACCTATCTGTGCCCGGTATGCGGGATGGAGGGAAAAGGGAGGATTGGAAAAGGCGGGTTCGAGGAGTGGATCCCCACAAAATACATCTGCAACGTGTGCGGGTATGTCTACGATCAGAAAAGAGGGGAGCCGCACCGGGGTATCAAACCGGGGACTCCCTTCGAAAACCTTCCTGACGACTACACGTGTCCTATTTGTGCCCTTGATCCGAAGATCTCCAAGGTGTACGGAAAAGTCTACAAGCAGGGCTTCGATCCTCTTGACATTCCGTGAGTTTTCTCATCCCTTTTTTTGGTGGCATCCATTGAAAACAGTATGTCGCTATTTGTTCATCGCGTAATACCCGGTCCAACGATCGCTTCTTCCTGAAATTTAAAAGTGATTTTTCCCTCTGAAGGTTCAGTCTCTGCGTCAATTCCGGCAACCTTTCCGAGGTATCCCGGATTTTTACTCCCTGTTTCCGTGAGTCGGGAAGGATTCCTCCATTCATTCCGAAAAATTATGCTGACAATTTGTACCGATAGCGGAATTAGCGTATTGCATTATACGGTATATATTGAAAAATTTTTCATCTATTTCAGGTCTTTTAACATTTTCCCCCGGGACGTTCCCGGGGTCTTCGCCGCCGCCGCGATATCCGGGTAAAATGTTAATCCTGTTTCGTATTGCTCAAAAATAATCCGCAAAAAACGATCCTTGGGCATCAGACGGTAGGGAATATTCCGTCGGGGCGTTGCGACTGCGAGGAGCAGGCCTGAGGGTGTCCCTACATTTCTTCTCACTGCCCTCATCGCCCTCCTGGATACGGCAGATCTCCATTCCTGCTCGCCAACCTGCCGGGCCCGGCTTCCTCCCTTCTCCAGGGGGGGACTGGCAGCGAACCGGAAAGAATTCATCCCCACTTCCAAAAAGCATACAGTGGCGGTCTGGAATTACACTGGCACCAATCGTCCGATTAATCAGGCCAGTTCTCCGGATCTCCTATCCGGTGTTTCAGGCTGATCCGGGTAAATATTCTTCGCGACTTCCGAAAACAGCAACAACAGTGCCTCCTCAAGGGGATCTTCCGGCAGCGGAGAGGCCGGCTTTCCAGAACGGGTGAGGATACCTGCGAGCAGGTTGGCATAGCTCCTATCGGCGTTATGCAGCGCCCTGGCGCCATGGGCCCACCGTTCCGCAACGCTCCGGGGAGCCGGTTCTCCGGGAGTCATACCTCAGTCTGGGGGGGCGAAAATAAAAAGAAAGATACCACGTAGGGTGAAAGTGGCAGTTCCACACCTGATGTTTTTTAAAAAATTTTAGATGAGTTTGAATATTGGGTGGTTCTCAGCCTTGCACTCGATTCCCATCTGCCGGGTGGCCTCGAGGACTGCGATGTCGGTGTATGCCTGGGCAGTGATCATGGCTTCCACGTTCTCGATAGGACCGTACATGATAAGGTCGGCACCGAGGGTGCTCGCGATCATGTTGCAGCCGATATCGGGTGCGGACCATGCCGCCTGGATGACACCGTCCATGCCGCCCTGGTAGTGGTGCAGGAGCTGCTCGGTGTAGAGGTCCTTACCTTTCAGGGTCTCCGCCAGCTTCGAGGGGTTCTTCTTGGAACCTTTCCAGCGCTTGAGCCAGGTCCAGGAGACGGTCATGTTGTGGTAGGCACCACCGGTGGGGTACCCGTGGATCGCCTTGCAGGCGAGGATCTCACGGTATGACCCGCCCGAGCCGAGCCCGAGGGGAGTTGCCGCAGTGTCGAGAATGGGCCGCTTGATCCCACACTCCTCGGCAATCTGTATCATTCCCTTTGTCTGGCCTGCGACTCCGCCCTCTACGAGGGTCTTCTCCCTGCCTACGACCGAAGGGTCGGCGGGGTTGAACGCCAGCACAATGGCTGCGTCCACGTCGCTGTTCTTCAGGGCCTCGATGTTCTCCGGCGGGATTGACCCGTTGATGGAGTTGTAGATTGCCCGATTCGCCAGTCCGACCTCGGTCACATACTTGCACGCGTGCGCAAGTGCGACCGGGGCCGAAGAGTCCATGAGGAATGCGGTCTTGTTGTCGATGCTGTCAAACCAGGAGAAGTAGCTCTCGAAGGCGACCCCGTATTCAGCGATGATCTGAATGAAATGGGGGATGCCGGTCATGTCGGAGAGCTCCTGGCAGCGGTTCCAGAGTGCCTCTGCCTTTGGTTTGTCAATCTTGCCGGTGTGGTCGTCGAGCACTACCTCATGCTTGTTGTAGAAGATAGATGCACCGAGCACGGTGGGGTACTCACCCGGCTGGCCACCAATCATGGTGCCATTGAAGTCCCAGACTTGCTGTTCTTTTTCAAACCTGAACATATTTCTTCACACCTCCTTACATAATCGTACTTAACTTCGGGAGCAGGACAAGCAGGATGACGAATACGATCAGTCCTACGACGAGCCCGTAGAGTATACCGATATCTCTTCCGATCTTCCGGCCTACCCTCTGGGCCACTTCTGCATCAACGAACTCAAGCTGCTTCTCGATCTTGTCGAGCCGCTTCTCGATCTCCAGGAACTGGGGATTTACGCCTGCTGCAGCGACTTCTACTCCGCCTGCCGCCTCCTTGACCTCAACGACCATGGCGTCGGCCGGGAATGCCCCTGGGTCCTTCTCATGGAGTTCATGAATCTTGGCTTTGATTGCGCCGAGATCCTCGGATTCCATGATATTGACAATCTCGATCTGCTCCTGGAAACGCTTGATTGCGTCCCCGCTGAGATTCTCGATGAAGGGGATTGCACCTTCGGCTCCTACGACACGGCCTTCCTTGACTCCGCTCTTGTGGAGTGCGATGAGGGTCTGGCCCGAGAGGTGACCTTTCACCTCGGTACCGCAAAGGAGCATGAACCGGATGTTCGGGTTGGAGATGATATTGGCGATGACCTTCTCCAGACCGAGGTTCTCAGTCTTACAGGAACCGCAGATCGCAGCTCCCGCGTCACAGATGCCTTTTTCGTCAAGGTGAGACCCCATGGTCACGACTGCGACCGGGCTGTTGGGATCCCCTGAGTGGAAGTCTCCCTGGACGATCGGCCATCCGCTTGCCGGTGATTTCTTTTCTGCCATTGTGGTACCTCACATCACCAGGGCGGGCACACCGATCAGCACAAGTGCAACGACGATCCCTGCGATGAACCCGACGATTCCCGAGTCCATGATTGCAGAGTCGAACTTGTTGGTCCTTGCCAATATCTGTGCCTTATAGCGGATATTCTCCACCATGTTCTCAATTGCGACCATTCTGATAGGTCCTGCCGATTTTGATCCTTCTTCTGCCATGATCCGATCACCCCATCAGTATGAATCCGATGATGGCAAACGAGACGATGAGCCCGATCATGAGCCCTTCGATCTTGCCTGAATATACGCCTGCCGCAAACTTGTCGCGGTAGCCGATATTCACCACCATCTTCTCGATTACTTTCATCCGTGCATGGACCAACGCCAGTTCGCCGGATAACGGCCTGACCTCACCCGTCGCTTCTTCCGCACCTGCCGCTTCCTTGACCTCCACGACCAGGGCATCCGCCGGGAACGCTCCGGGATCTCTTCCGGTGAGTTCCGCGATCTTGGCCTTGATAGCGCCGAGATCCTCGGATTCCATGATGTTGACGACCTCGATCTGCTCCTGGAAGCGCTTGATCGCGTCGGCATTGAGGTTCTCGATGAAGGGGATTGCGCCTTCGGCTCCCACGACACGGCCTTCCTTGACTCCGCTCTTGTGGAGTGCAATGAGGGTCTGGCCCGAGAGGTGACCTTTCACCTCGGTACCGCAGAGGAGCATGAACCGGATGTTCGGGTTGGAGATGATATTGGCGATGACCTTTTCAAGACCGAGGTTCTCGGTCTTACAGGAACCGCAGATCGCAGCTCCTGCATCGCAGATGCCTTTCTCGTCAAGGTGAGACCCCATGGTCACGACTGCGACCGGGCTGTTGGGATCCCCTGAGTGGAAGTCTCCCTGGACGATCGGCCATCCGCTTGCCGGTGATTTCTTTTCTGCCATTTTTCTCACCTCAAATCAGATGGAATACGAATATTCCTGCGATTAGCAGCCCGATTGCAATTCCGTACCAGAATGCGGTCATGTTACCCGCGACTACGAGTGACTTCTCCCTGCCGGGGAACGATGCCAGGAAATTACCTTCTCCTGAGAGCATGTTCACCAGGTCTCCCGAAATGGCCTCCAGTTCGCCCACTTTCTCAAGGACAGGAGCCATCGACTCTCCCGCGGTGGAAACAATGCCCACCATCGGGTCGACGACCAGCCCGTATTCGGGAAGTGCTTCGACGAACATTAGTGTCCCTCCAGTTCCGGAATCGGCTTGGAGTCGAGCCAGCCTGCCGCGTCACGCTTCGAGAGCGCGAGGTACTTGACATAGGTGTAATACCACCCGATGACTGCGATGATCAGCGAGATCAGGGCCGCGTAAGTGTCGATCAATGCCAGGGACATGATTGCCGCGGCGATCATGGACAGGAACCCGCATTCCGCAGCGAGCGTCAGCATTCTGTCCTGAGTCCAGTTCGGCCCCAGACAGGCGTTGAACGGGTGCTGGATTGCGATACCTCCGAGCATGAAGATGCTCGCGATAATTCCTCCACCTATGAGCGAGACCTGGTAGCTGGGAAGCGCAAGTCCGAGAATGGTCACCGTGCCTGAGGTCAGCGCATTGAACGTGAACGAACCAGAGATCATCGCGGAGAATCCCATGAGGGTCAGCGCCCCGATGATCGCCATCTCGATAAGAGACTGGATCATTACCGGAATGTGCATCGAGAGCACGTTGTTTGCCAGGTAACCGAGGATCGCACCGATAATAGCGGCGATAATAATCGCGACTATGGGAGCGGCCACTCCGAACTTGGTGGCAAAGAGCATGGCGATAACCCCAGACCCGAATGCCATCATACCTGCGGAGGGAACTCCGGTACCGATACCGTAGCTGCACAGGTGTTTGATTGTGTGGCTGCCCCATATGATAGCTGCAACCGCACCCAGGCCCCCGAAGAATGCGAATCCCTGCATCCCGGTGAGCTGATTCACGTAGGTGAGGTAAATGCACACCAGCGCGACGATGAGCCCGCCAATCATGATCTTGGTATGGGGAACGCCGCCTTCGATTACTTCTACTTTAACCGTCATTTTTCACACCTCACATTGCGACGATCATGATCGCGACAATTCCACAGACTGCAGAGGCAACGGCCGAAGCGATGATGTCCCGGGGGAAACGCTTGAACTTGGGGTCGTGCGGTCCCTCGATGGTCCCGGTGATGTTGTAGGCTGCGAGCACCGCATTGACCAGGAACATACCGACCGCGAAGATACCCGCGAGGGATATTGCAATCGGAAGGATCTGGGCTGCCTGTGCGTCCATCATACCGGGCAGTGCTCCCTTGTAGACGTCGAGGAGCATGATATAGATCAGCGTGCCGCCCGCGCCGCCAAAGAGACCGCCTACGACACCGCCGACCCAGGAGATGAACGGAAGACCGTGTCCTTCGGTACCCTGGGACTTATATTCGGGCTGGGTGTCGCCTGTAAGGGGGTCTTTCAGGACCTTACCGGATGCACAGGGGATTCCCATGCCGTAGACATAGATGAAGGTCACGAAGAAGCAGGTGATAGCCATCATCAGTCCGCCGCCGATAGCTCCGGTGACAACGGAGACTACCAGGTCGGGTGTCTCTGCCGCATAGGCCCATGCCCCGCCGAACAGACCGGCAAGACCGGCACCAGCCGCCAGCATGGCAACACCGGTGGCGATACCTGGAGCCTGTCCCATCGCGGCCGGCGCTCCGCCGACCGGCACAAAGTGCACCCCGAACCCAATCAGGATACCTCCGATGATGATACCGATGAGCGCCATGAAGGCAAACGAAGCCCCGACAAGCACGTATGCCAGTGCAATGATGATAATCAGGATAATGATACCGATAATCGCTGCTTTGGGGTCAAGTGATCCGCCCGCGGCGGGTTTTGCACCAATTGCGCTCATTCGGATGCCTCCTCTTTCTTGGGGGCAGTGTAGGGTCCGTAGTTCTTCCGTGCCCAGACCTCTGCGTAACGGTCGATGACCGCGAAGATCAGGATAAGGATGATACCGACGACGATCGCACCCCATCCGGCTGCGATCGGTTCGAACAGAACGGTACGCCAGATCTCCAGGAACACGATCATACCGAAGCAGACCCCTGATGCGGGACCTGCAAGCTTGGCGGTGAACCAGCCGTTGTCGAGCGAGTTCCTCTCACCAGCTTCTGCGTAACGGACGATATTACCCGATGCGGCGATAGGGACGCCGGCACCGAACTTCTGTGACTGATACTGCCGCTCTTTCCCGTAGAACGGGTTACCGGTCGCGGATCCGGCTGCACCCAGCGCGATACCCCAGACCAGGCCCAGAAGGGGCAGAGGGAACGGGTGTCCGAGTGCGGAATTGATGAGGTGACACATCGTAACGGTCGTGAATATCGCCACGAACGCGTGTGCCATGGTCACGGTGGTCATCGATTTCAATATATCGACGAAGACCGGCTGTCCAAACTTAGCGAGACTTGCAGTCCTGCCCAGATATGCCGTGGTAGCATAAACCCCCTGAACGAGGGTCGCCACGATACAACCGAGAACGATTGCAAGGATCGGGTTGATCTGCATTGCCATGAAAGCCCAGGAAATCCCGGCCCCAAGGGCAATCCAGAGCCCCCATGCCGGAGGCTCGCCTGCGACCGCCTTATTGAATATGCGGTGCAGATAGCCCATCTGCGGAGCAAGCTGAACCTGCGAGTTGGGGTCTCCCTGAGAACCGATATCAGATTCAGTATTTTCCGCAGCACCGGCCACTGTGGCAAGAGCTCCTGCCAATGCAGTAATTCCAATGCCAAATACAATGTTATCCATTTAGCCTCCTCCCTGCGTGCTGAAGAGTGCACGAGAGTGTTCAACAAGCATTGCCACTCACATCGAGTACAAACCCTTTGTGGTTCATCTAACAGTCGATGATTGATGAGTTAAATGTTTCGAAATTTTCGCTTATAAACCGTTTTTTAGCGGTTTAATTCAAAAAAGGAACGATTTTAGCGTATATTATACATCTCAACTTGAGTTAAGTAAAGTTTAGTTGTTTAATGGGCAAGCAGAACTGCGGACAAAACAGGAAGAACCTGATTGGTGCATTTGCAACCAAACTTCGTCAAAAACTCAAAAATAATTAATGATCCAGGACCTCGAGAGGTGTCCCGCAGGACACGATCTTCCCTCCCTTCATAAGGGCAACCCTATCGCAGATCTCCCGGACAAATCCGATATCGTGGGAGACGATGATGAAGGTCTCATCCATTTCGCTCCTCGCTTTTAAGATAGAGTCCTTCACCTCTTCCCTGGTGAGGGGATCCATGGTACCGGTCGGCTCATCGAGCACGATTAGCCTCGGTTCCCGTATCAGCACCTGGGCAAGGGCGACCCTGTGGCGCTCGCCTTCGGAGAGCTGGGAGGGATACCTGTGCAGCAGCCCCTCTACGACATCGGGGGAAAAACCCGCCATCGAGAGACTGATCCTGGATTTATGTACCGCGAGCTCTTTCGGGAAGTCGAGGCCGATCGCATCCGTGAGATTATCCACCACGGTCCGGTGCGGGTAAAGGTCATATTCCTGGTGCAGAAGGCCGATATAGGGCTTGGCTCGGCCGCGTTCCGTGATCCCCGGCCTGGTCATGTCCACCCATTCATCCCCGATCCGGATCAGCATCTCTCCGCCGGTCGGCTCGATTATTCCGGAAATGATCCTGGAGAGGGTCGTTTTCCCGGCACCACTGGTACCGATTATTCCGAATATCTCGCGTTCTTTCACTTCGAAAGAGACCTGGTCGACGGCCCGGATCACTCCCCGGTCCACGGTGAGGTACCGTTTCTCCACATCCCTGGCGGAAAGGATCTCATGACCGGCCGGTGGCCGTCCAGTCTCTTCCTCGTCCCGGGTATTTTCCAGGAATTTCGCTAGAACCTCAGCAGGCGTGCCGTCCTTTTCGATTTTCCCGCATTCGATCAGTAACGCCCTTCCGGCAACCTCTTCGATCACGCCCGAAAAATGGGAGGTGATCACCATTCCCATCCGGGTATTTTTCGCTGCATCCACCAGCAATTCATGAACGAGACGTGCAGTGGCAGGGTCGAGAGTGCCGGTGGGTTCGTCCGCGAACAAAAGGAACGGCTCCTTGGCGAGCTGACGGGCCAGGACGACCCTCTGTTTCTCTCCTCCCGAGAGATCCCGGGCGATATGCATCATCCGGTGCGCAAGTCTCACGCTGTCAAGGAGGTCAGCCGCCCTTGGCACCGCATGTTCGGAGGGATATCCTACATCGTCCAGGGCGTGGAGGACATTTTCGATCACCCGATCATTTCCGTAGAGCGCAAAGGTGCGCTGGAACATGATCGCCGTCTTTTGCAGGACCTTCGCCCTTTCACTATCGTTTCCCGTATTCCAGAGGTCGATATCGATTGAGATGAGTTTCCCTCCACAGGAAGGACACTCCTTTCCCGCCAGACTGCGGGGCTGGAAATTCCCGCAACCCGGACATTCGGAGAAGTGATAAACGATCGACCCCGAGGTGGGGGCAAAGTCTACACCACGAAGCAGATGCATGAGGACCGATTTTCCCGCTCCGCTCCTCCCGATGATTCCCAGGATCTCCCCCTCCGAAATCCGGAAGGAGACCCTGTCGAGAAGCACGGATCCGTCGATCTCCACGCTGAGGTCACGCACGGTAACCAGAGGAAAAGAGGATGGCATTGTGGTGAACACCCCTCATTCGTGATTGCAGGTATGACCTTCCGTATGGGTGCAGGCGCTCTCGCCGGGCACGATTCTCCCTGCGATGAGGTCCTGGGCTATCCTGTCCACGGGGCCGGAGACTCCGATGATGACCTCAATGCCCTTATCACGGAACAGGTCGATGGCCCGGGGGCCCATGCCGCCCGCAAGAATATGCGTCACCTGATGATCTGCAAGAAAGCCCGGTAATACACCGGGCTGGTGTCCCGGGTTTTCAAGGTCCTCCTGCCTGAAGATGATCCCGTCTCTGACATAGTATATGGCATACCCCTCGCAGTGGCCGAAATGCTGTGAGACATAGGATCCATCGCGTGCAATTGCGATCTTCATAGGCGTCTCCCCGATCCTCTTCGGCAGTACGTTCCGCAGCCTCTGCCGTCTCCGGATCCGCATACTCCATTGTGATGTCTTCCTCCGCTTCCCTTATCGAACGGGAGGTTTTCTTCAGGGAGTCTTTCCCTGCGCTGTCCTGCCGGGGGTTCCCGGAATGGCCCCTGGGCGCCACAGGCACCGCATCCGCGTCCTGTTCGTGACCCCGCTCCTAGGGGGCCGGTTCTGTTGAATGCTGGCATATGTATACCTCCGGCACTGGCTATTGTGGGTGCCTTAATTACACATATGCGTATAAATATTTAAAAATGGCGGCCTTACCTATTGTCAGGCGATGCCGGAGTCGGGGGAAACTTCTGTGTCCAGCGCCGCGGGCAGGTCTCGCCGTCTTCTTTCGGGCAGATCTCCCCTCTCATTCTCGGACAGAGGTTCTGGGCCTTCAGAATACAACTCTCCATCTCGATCTGTTTTCCATGGAGGAGCGCATCGACAACTTTTCGGCGGGCGTTATGGAGGTCGCGCCATGCAGTTCTCCTGGAGATTCCCATGACAGAGGCGGCCTCCTCCTGCTCGAGCCCTTCGAAGTCCACCAGCCTTAGCAGCTCCAGCTCCTCTGGCATGAGAATCACGTTCTCAGTGGTGCCCGGGATATTACACTGGGGGACGTAACACCTGACCGGCCCTGAAAATTCGATATTCCGTTTAATCCTGGGCCTCCCTCTCCGGGCCTGCCCCTGTACGCCAGCCTGGTCATCGTTCATGGTGTTCCCAGCTCCTGTGCAATGTTGGAGGCGATAGTATGAATCGCTTCTGATGCCGGACCGCTCGTCAGGGGGGCCGGTTCCCCCCCTCTTACCCATCTGATGACCGATTCATCAAAAGGGATCCTGCCGATTACGGGGATATTCTGTTCCCGGCAAAATTGTTCGATCGATACGACCCGGTCCGGGTTGAGGTCGGCGCGGTTGATGACCACTCTGATCCGGGGCCGGAACCGGTTCGCGACCCGGATTACCCTCTGGAAGTCATGGTCCCCGGAGACACTCGGCTCGGTCACCACGACCAGGAGGTCTGTCCCGCTGACCGTAGAGATCAGCGGACACCCGGTCCCGGGGGGTCCGTCAACAAGCATGAGGTCGAATCCGTCCACCCGCTGCGAGGCGATTTTTTTGAGTTCATGAACCAGGAGCCCCGAATTCCCTTCACCGGGAAAAAGGTGGGCGTAGACGAGCGGCCCGGCACCTGTTAACCCGCAGGTGACAACTCCGCTTCTGTGCCGTACCATCGTGATCGCTTCCGCCGGGCAAACCAGTGTGCAGGCGGCGCATCCTTCACAGCGGAAGTTTTCCACGCGGTAGCGGTTTTCATCCAGCCGCACCGCACCGGACCTGCATGAGTTCCGGCATGCCCCGCACTGAAGGCACCTGTCAGGATCGATATGCGCCTTCTCCATTCCAAAAAAGGGCTTCTCCCAGATTTTTTTGGGGGAGAGGAGAAGGGGGAGGTTTGAGGCGTCCACGTCAGCATCCACGAGGATCTTTTTTCCGGGGAGAAGCAAGGCCAGTGATGCGGAAATTACGGTCTTTCCCGTTCCGCCTTTCCCGCTTACCACTGCAAGCCGGATCATGCGCCTCCTCCGGCGTATTCCCCGAGCAGGCAATGGGCGAGCGCAGCGAAGCGCTCGCGCCATTCCGGGAATTTCAAGCAGACCAGGTCTCCGTTGTTATGAACGCGTGCGATCTCCCTGTCGAGGGGGATCGACATCAGGACCGGTAACGAGTGCGTCTTCGCAAAATCGACGATATCACCATCATTTCCATCGTTTTTGTTGATCACGATCCCGGCCGGAACCCCCATGACCTGAACAACTTCGGCAGCCAGGGCGAGGTCGTGAAGACCGAAGGGGGTCGGTTCGGTGACCAGCAGGCAGTAATTACATCCTTCAAGGGTTTCCACCAGGGGGCAGGAGGTCCCCGGCGGCGCGTCGGCGATCACCAACGGGTCATCCTCCGACCTGGTCCTTACCTCCCGGATCACAGCCACGGTCTGTACCTCCCCTTCATTGAGCCTTCCCGAGATGAGCTTCAGACCCGGCAGGGGAAAAGAGACCTTAATCATTCCTATCGGGCGTTCGACCTCTTCTATGGCCAGGGCAGGGCAGGCAAGTGCGCATCCCCCGCAGGAATGGCAGAGATCAGGAAAAATCAACACCCGGTCCGAGAGCGCGGTGATTGCACCGTAGCGGCAGGCCTCACCACACTTCCCGCAGAGCGTGCATGCGGACTCGTCGATACCGGGAACCGTGATGGTCACTACCGTCTCTTTACCGGAAGAGGGGAAATAGAGGTGCAGGTTAGGCTCTTCAACGTCGCAGTCTTCCAGGGTTATAGCCATTTTCTGTGAGAGTACAAAAGCGAGGTTAGCCGTGACCAGTGTTTTTCCGGTCCCTCCTTTCCCGCTTGCCACAACGATCCGCATTTGATCATTGACCTTCTGCCGGTTCCGCATGAAAAAGACACCTGCATTTTTCACTTAAGGAGAACCCTGATCCATAGGTCATACGTAAGTGTTCCGGCATCGCATTCGGCTCTATTTCAGGCTGGAACTGTAACTCTCGCAGATGCCTCGTACAGTGCCGTTCATTTCCTGTTCAACTACTTCTATTCCGGCTTCTTTAAGCGCAACAAGAGCATTTCCACCGATCCTCCCGGCTATGACCACCTTTATATTCAGCCGCGAGAGCAGCCCGACCGCCTGCGGGCCAACCCCGCCGGAAGCATCCGCAGCGGCATTCTCTATGGTGGAAAATTCCCCGGATTCCGTGTCAATCACCGCAAAAAAGGGTGCCCGTCCGAAACGATCGTCCGGAGCACTGTCCGGCGAGGTTCCCCGTGAAGGTATCGCGATCTTCATGGGGTTATTTATGCGCATATGGGAAAAAAAGATGGTGGTCCGGGCAGGAAGGGAATATCTACAGCCCTTCCAGTATAACGGAGGGAATGGACAGACGGGGTCGATCTCCTGCTTCTTTTACGTCGAGGGAACGAGAAAAAAAATTTTGGAAATATTCTGGTCTTACCTTGCGGGTATGATCAGAGCGCGCTCTCCGGCGGGCATGAACTCGCGGATTGCACCCTTTGCGAACTCGCGGCGGGGTTCGGCGAAGTCGAACTTGAGCGAGGGGTCGGCGAAGGTGATCTTGATTAGCGGGTTTAAGGACCACGCGTCTCCGCGTGAGTAGTGAGCAGCACCTGAAATTGCAGCGTACTCTCCCTGGTGTCCCACGTTCATGGCGTAGTTGGGGTAGTTGGGTCCACGGAGTTCTCCGACTGCACCCTCGTCGGGCCGGACGGAGAGCGAGTTGGTGGAACCGCACTGGTCCTGCAGGTCGTAGCCGAAGAAGCCGAGACGTGACCATCCTTCCTTGTGCATGAGCATGGACAGGTACCAGCCGTTCAGACCGGCGTTGGAGTTGCCGGTTGCAATCGAACAGGAGATACCGGATGCCGCTGCGAGCACGGATGCACGCTGGGAACCACCGAAGTGGTCTTCCAGGGCGGTGGGGTACTGTTCGTACTGCTCCATACCGTAGAGGTTGACCTCGGTCGCGATGTCGTTGACAACGTCCTGGGTCGCCTTGACCTTGTCCTTCTCGCTCGGGCTCTGCCAGTTGACTTTGTACTTGCTCTTGATGTAGTCCATACCGTAGTAGGTGTAGTCATCAAGGATGTTGTCGGTGTATGCGGCGGTTGCATACTGGGTGAACCCGACACCACCGGACATGTAGGAGCCGAGCCAGATCTGGTCAAAGAGCATGGCACCTGCGCCTACGACCTCGAGGGTTGCCCTGGCGGGGTCGTTCGGGTACTTCCTGTCGGCCTGGACCATGTCGGCAAAGTGACCGAACTTGATGCCACCGGGCTCGTTCGGGCCACGGGCACGACGTGCGGGCAGGATGTCACCCATCTGGATAACACCGGCGTGCTTTGCCGCGAATGCCAGGTCGGCCACTGCGGCCTCGCCGGCGCACATGCGGTATGCACCGATGAAGGACATACCGATCTGCATGGCGGACCACCGGGAGGTAGTACCTCCATCGCAGGTCCTGGAGACGATGGTCGGGATGTGGATTGCCTGGTACACGGACTTGCCGACCGCGGCCTTCAGGGCTGCTGCCTGCTTTGCCGGGAAGAGCTTCTCGATGTTGACCACGAACTGGGGCTCGAGGTCGTCGGCCATCTCGTCGTCACCGGTAAAGACCTTGACGTAACAGTCGTCGACAAGGCCCGGGTGGGTCTCGACCATGTGCTCCTGAACCACCGCGGCACCGGGCATCGCGTGGTTGACCACGTGCAGGTACTCGTTGATGGTCTCGGGGGTCACTTCCTTGCCCAGCCTCTTCTGCAGGGTCTGGTGGGCGAGGTCCATGTTCACGATGATGGTCCGGCGGATGTCGTCCCACATCTGCTGCATGGCCGCGTTGTTGACGAAGTGGAGGTCGTCACCCTCTACGAAGACGCCGGTGCCGGAGACCTCGTAGGTCATCAGCTGGCGCTGACCGAGGGGGATACCGCCCAGGTGGCAGCGTACGGGGTCGTACATGCTGATGCCACGGGACATCTCTGCCTTCTTACCCTCGGCGATAAACTCTCTCTTCCTTGCGGACTGCTTCAGTCCCTCGCGGGCGTAGACAGTCTGGGTGCTCTGCGGGTCCTCTGCGAACTTCTCTTTCAGGGCCTTGAGGAAGAGCTTCTGGGATCTCTCGATTTTTGCTTTTGCCATCGTAATCACTCCATGGGCATGAAGCCGTATTTGGTCCTCAGCGAGTGGATGCGCTGGATGTATTCCACGTATTCTGCATCGTCACGGAAGCCGGTTCCGACCAGGGAGTGGTACATGGTGGTGTGTCCCTTGAGCCACTTGTCGTCCATGGGCTTGCCGACCTTGACTTCCTTGTCCAGGGGCTCTCCGATCTGGTTCTTCACGTACTTGACAACGCCGGACTTCTTGTCGAGAATACAGCGCTGGAGCATGTCGAACATCATCCCGTCCTCTGCGAGACGGAGGGAGTGGCCGTGCACGGTCGCGCCACGTACGCCGGTGCGTGCGGGGTCGAAGAGCTCGGTGTTGACCAGTTCCTTTGCGTATTTCTCAAGGTCCCTCTCACGGCACTCGATGATCTGACGGCCGGACAGGGTACCGGGGTCGATACCACGGTAGCGGTATGCCTCGAGCCAGGACCTGACGTAGGGCTGGCAGGGCGCATTGTACATGGAGTCGGCGAACTGGATGTACCTGACACGGTCGCCGTGCTTGGCGCCGTCGGTGGGGGTCACCAGCTTGCGGATCGGGCAGGCGGGCTCCTGCTGCTCGGCGAGCGGGGGGTGAGCGGTCGGGTATGCCGCACCGGGGGCGCGGTGTCCCATGATCAAAACGATGTCCTCATCCGTGACGTCACGGATCTTCTCCAGCTTCTTGCTGGGGTCCAGCTGCTTTCGCCTGTTCTCGGCGACAACAGTGGTGCCAGGGCAATACTGTGGTTTGTAAGCCATTTTTTTCACTCCTTGTTTTTCATCAATCTCAAGACTGCGTGAATGACTTCTGCCATCTTCTCCCTGGTGGGCGTCTGTCCCCGGGTTACCCCGCTGACGATCGCCATCACCGTCCCTTTCGTGGTTACCCGATCGGGGGGAGGCATGACCAGGGCGGTCTTCACCCCTTCCCTGGCAAAGTCTTCGAAGTCTACCGGTGCCTGCGAGACTACGATCGCCTTCACGTCACAGGCCGCAAGGATATACCTGACCTTGTGCACCACGTGGGAACGGACGTTCCCGTGGTGGAGAATGGCGATCTTATGCCTCTCTATCTGCTCTATTTCCTTATCTGTCAGGCCGAAGTATGCACCGAGTACCGCACCGCCGATATTTTTCGCATCGGGGGGAACACCGCTGCCTGCGTTCAGGACCAGCGTGCTGATGCTGTACTCCACACCCTGCTGCCGGAGCGCTGAGGTGATGTCGCAGACCGGTTTCGTGACATGGCGGCGTCCCGGGGACATCCCGACCACGATCACGTCCGGGTAACGGCATTCGGAGATGGTTCCGCGCTGGGCGATACCTCCTCCTTTCCCCATGCCCATCGCCTCACGGCAATCGACAACCTGGGTGACTCTTCCCATCGGCATGTTATTTTGTTCCTTGCAGGATTACAGGACCGGACTTGCTTTTCGGATCAACGAGGCCCAGAAGCATTTTGTCTGCGTCAGGGCCGTATTTTGCATAATCGCTCAGGGTCGGCTCCGTCTTCATGAACCTGCCTTCCTGGATCGAATAGGACATCGAATCCTTAAAGGCAGTATCGCATGCAGCACGGATAACAGGAATTACGTCGCGGTTCTCCAGCTCGAGTATCACGGTTCCTACCTGCACCTGTAGCTCCACCTCCTGGTCTCCAACCATGATGACCCTTTTCATCGCGATAGGGTTGGGAAGGCCCTTTGCAGGGCCATAGGGGACGGTGCTGGGGAGCCGGGGACCGTTTAACAGCATCCTCCGGATCCCCTCCGTGGTCGCAAGCAGGTTCAGTAACCGCTCGACGGTCTCCGGATACATCAAACGTTCCGTGACAATCCTGACCTGAGGATATGTGGCGTCGGTCATTCAGATCTCGAGGAGTTTATATTCCCTTCGCAACTGCCTGCATAGGCTTCTTGAACTCGTCGAGCTGTCCGAAGGTGTCCTGGTAGATCTTGGAGGTCTGCTCAGGTCCGAACATCTGGGTTCCAGCATCAAGCGCACAAGCGGCAACGATACAGGGGATACCCACACCGGCAGCGTGACGGGTCACGACGTGGTTCCCGTTGAACACACCGGGGCCACCGCCACCATAGATCGAGTGGCTGAAGAAGGAGAACCCGACAGCCACACCCATTACACGGCCGTAGTCACAACCGGGCAGGCCGGTCTCGTGCTCGAGCAGGTCGTTGAAGTAGAGCAGGGTTGCGGAGACTGCCTGGGCGAACCGTCCGGCACCACAGTTGACCATGGTGGCGGCGAGAGTACCCGCTGCGGCGTATGCGTTCCAGAGCATGGGGTCCTTGGTGTCGTAGAAGACGTACCCGCTCTTGCCCTTCTTTCCTGCCTTGATGACCTTGTCCTCGATTGCTCTCTCGACGAGGCTCTGCACTACGGTACCGATGGTTCCGTTCTTGCCGTTTGCCTTTACCAGGTCGTACACGATGTTGTTCGCGTTCAGTCCCTGGTAGGCGTAGAGCAGGAGCTGGGCCCTCTCGAAGGGTCCGATGGCCATTCCCATCTCGAACTCTCCGGCCTGTTCGAAGGTGGAGGAGAGGGCGGCCGCCTGCATGGCGTTCCGGTGGGTCATCATCGCCGCGTGGTTCGCGGGGATGTTACGAAGGGCGTACCCGAGACCTTCGTTGTTCTGGGGGATGGACATAATGGAGACGATGTTGCCGCCCTGCATGTCCATGGTTACCGGGTAGGAACCCCAGACTGCGCTCTTGACGTAGGCACCGTCAAACATGCCAACCTTGTACTGCTCGATGAGTGCGTAGGTGGTCGCCGCTGCAACTGCGGTGCTTGCTGCATCGTAGGTTGCCGCTGCGTTCAGGCGGGCGCTGGGGACTTCGACCAGCAGCATCTTGCCGCCGCCGACCTTGGTGATCTTGGTGTCGTCGCCATCGGTCACCTGGACCATGGACTTGATCTTTGCAGAGAGTGCATCGCAGTCCTTGACGCAGTCCACCTTAAGCGAGCGTCCCAGGATCTGGTTGTTCTTGCCTCCCATCTGACCGGTCTTGATTGCATTGTCGATCCCTGCCAGGTTGACCGCCACGGTCCTCTTGGTCAGGTCGATGACCTTCAATGCTCCCTTGTTGGTCAGGGGGCTGATCTTGTCCAGCGCTACGCCGCTCTTGAGCAGCTTACCCTCATCATCATAGAGGTCAATAGTATCTTTGTATTTCGCCATAATATTCCTCGTAAATCAGTTTTTGCCACTATACACTACGGTAACTGAACGCTGAAATGGCTGATAGTAGTCACTGTCGATAAATGCTGATCACTACTGCACGTCCCCTCACGGGACAATCAGATATACAGTATCGCCGTGATATAAGTATTCCTATTTTAATCGGAATGATTTTATTATAATATTATTAAAATAATAAATAATTTTAGGGGAATATTCAAATATTACATATATTTCTGGTTTCTTTATTTTACGCAGTATTACGAATTTTAAAAAAGATGTTATTGAGTGTTATTTTACTAGGGTAAATTTTCGAAAATCCGGTGCGCTTCCAAAAAAATGTTTGGTCAGATCTTCTGGTAGAGCTTACCGTAAACGATCTGGCCTTTTCTCTTGGGGTGACGCTCCCCGAGATCTCCATGATACAGGGCAAATCTGCCCTTGTATCCGTCGACTTCAAGCTCCTCGTCCTGGACATACTTGTAGCCCGGCATCATGACGTCGATGGTCCCGAAGACGTAGATCTCGCCTTCCACCATCTGGCCGCCGATCTTGCTCTTTCCGTTGCCCTTGACGATGATCTTTCCGCCTTCCTGGTGGGTGCCCACGTGGACGTCGGCGTTGCCTTCAACGATGATGGTCCCCCCGTTCATGAAGGTACCAATATCGCTTCCCGCATTGCCTTTTACCCGGATTACTCCGCCCTGCATTCCGCGCCAGTCGCCGCGGTACGCTGCGCCGAGGTAATTGCCTGCGTTGCCCTCGATGGTCAGCTCGCCACCGATCATCCCGATGCCGGTGAAGGCATCGACGCTGCCTTTGACAAGGAGCTTTCCTCCCTGCATCCAGGCACCAGTGTACATATCGGCATTGTTCTCGACGACCACTTCTCCGGCGGTCATCTTCATCCCGATATACTTCACCCTGCTGACGTCGCCCTTGACCACGATCTTGGTCTCAGCGGCGGTTTTTCCTCCGTTGCCGGCAACATCGAAGTACTTGCCGAGGGTGAACTGCTCGCGTCCCTCGTAAGCATGAAGCGCCGCGATCTCGGCTGCCGTCTTTCCGGCAAATGCATCGGGGGAGATATGATCCGCCTCGAGCATGAGCACGGGCGGGTTCTTCATTGTGAGTGTGACAGTCTCCATCTTGCTCCCCTCACTGTGTTGCATCAACCTCGATCACGTACGGGTTCGGCACGAAATGCTTCGACACGTCGTAGTTGTTCTGGTTCACACTGTAATACCGCAGGAATTTGTCCTGGATATCACGCATGACCTGCGGGTTCTCGTTGACCTTGGCGTTCACCCAGAGGGTGCGCTTGTTGCCGTTGGAAACGACCTCCCCGTCGATGACGACCGGCGTTCCGGTCTTCATCACGTATGCCGCGGACGAGAATGCCTGCTCGATCGCTTCCGGCTCGAACGGTTTCTCGGGGTTGAGGTCGTAGATGGCGATATCCGCATCCATGCCCGGTGCGAGGCCTCCGTAGAGGTGTGCAAGTCCGATAGACTTCGCGGGTCCCGCACGGGTCATCTGGGCCAGCTCGTACAGGGAAAGTTCCTTGTCCATCTCGGACAGGATGGTTGCCGCCCTGACCTTGTCGCTGTATTTGAATGCGGCCATCTGCTCTTCCCGTGCTTTCTGGCTCATCAGCCACTTGAAGATCCGCGGGTACCTGGTGAATGGTCCTGCATTGGGGTGGTCGGTGGTGATGAACGTCCGCATCGGGTCCTTGGTAAGGAGGGCGATCTCAAGACCAATTGCCCACTGGATACCGCTCACCTTGACATTCGGGCTGTAGATATAGGGCACGACCCCGGAACCTGTCTCCAGTTCCACGTCGATGTTTGCCCACTTCAGGTGGTTCAGTTCGGTCAGGTGGTGCTCGAACGGGCCGTCGGCGGTCATGGTGGTGGTCTCATCGAGGGTCACGCACCCGGTGTCGACGGTGATGTTCTTCTGTTTGTTCACGTAGTCCATGACTTCCTTGGACTTGGACTCGAAGTTGAGCCAGTTGTCCCCGCCATAGGAATGGAACTGCAGGTGTGTCGAGTGGAGGACAGTCTCACGTCCGAACTTGTTCTTTGCCTTCACACCCTCGGCAAGCTTCAGGGTATCCAGGGTAACGGGATAGTTACCCGGGTTGCCCAGGCTGTTCTGGTGCACGTGGATGGAGTGGGGGAGACCGAGGTACTCGTTTGCTTCCATCAGACCGCTTACGATCTCCGCGGGTGTGATGTCGAAGTAGGGCACCGGGTCGTGGATGGTGAGGCAGTTCAGGCCCCAGCCCCAGGCTTCCGTGCCACCGGGGTTGACGATCTTGACCGCATATCCCTTGGAGACGTTCAGGAGCCAGGCGATGTATGCCGCGGTGTTCTCGATCTCCTTGTTCTTCAGGTACTCCATCACGAACCAGTTGTTTCCGAACACAGGATAGGCACCCTCATCGATGATGGGGGTGTCCTTGATCTCCTCGTGCACGTGCCGTGCATAGAGCGGAGGCATTGCGGCCTCCATGCAGGTGGTGTACCCCATCCGGGCGTACTCGTACCCTGTCTTGAAGGTCGTCGGGATGGAAAATCCTCCGGCCATCCGCTTCATGCCGCTCTTCGGGGAGTAGGTGAACAACTTGTCTTCTGGCCGGTAGTTCCGCCCTTCGTTCACCTTGGGGCCGGCGATGTGGGCGTGAACCTCAACTGCCCCGGCCATCACCGTCTTGCCCTTGGCATCGATGGTCTTTGCCTTGGATGAGAGCTCGGTGGACTTGACGATCTTGCCGTCCTTCACCGCGATATCCGCCTTGTCACCCTTGATCTTCTGGACCGGGTCAAAGACGAAACCGTTCTTGATCAGGTATTCCGACATTATTTCTTCGCCTCCATGAGCTCCTTGACGCGCTTGTTCACCCGTGAGAGGAACTCCTCGTCGGTGAGCATACCCTCCGGGGGATCGACGACTTTCCGCGCCTCGATGGGCACGTTATCCATACGATAGCAGTTGCCCCCGACCTCGACCCCGACGAAGGCGACCGGGACGTGAAGTTTGGCGACCTCGGTGGTGGGGGTGATATGGGGGTCGACGGCGACGGAGGGAAGTTCAGAGAACTTCTTCACCGAGGATATGGGGAAGTGCGCCCCCGGGTCGGACCCGAGCACGAAGACGGCATCGACCTCGCCCCTGCGGAGGAGGTCGTTCGAGCTGGTCTCACCGGGGTTGTAGCGAGCGAACCCGCGGGAGAGATCGACGCAGTAGGGGAACCCGAACTGCCAGCCGAGGACCTGTCCGGACCCGGTGACGTTGTAGTGACCCCGCATGGCCATGATGCTGAACTTCGTGAACTCGTTCAAATCCTTGGTGAGCATGATGGCGTTGTCGATGTTGTGGTTCTTGGAGAGTGACTGGGTCACGCCCATCCCGAAGAAGATGATCCCGAACCTTCCGGACTTGAGGACCTCGGCGGCCTCGTAGATCTTCTCCTTGGGGATGCCTGCGACAGTGTCCGGGAGCCACTCGTTCCGGAGCGCGACGCGGAGCGCGGAGAGCAGTTCGTAGTCCCTGCCCTGCTCGATCTGGAAATGGTAGTCCGCCATCTTGGCGGTGTCCGTGACCCGGGGGTCGATCACAAAGACCTTGCGGTTCTTGTGCCCCTTGTTCACGAAGAACCCGCGGGGGAAGATGGAGTACCGGGACATGTGCCGGGGGTGGGCGTGGCACGGGTTGCAGCCCCAGAAGATGATCCGGTCGGCCCGGTTCTTCACCTCGCCGAGGGTGCAGCTCGGGATCCCGACGTCCTGCACGGCGATAAGCGTCGACCCGTGGCAGACCGTCGCGGTGTTGTCCACGATCGCCCCGACCTGTTCCGCGATCTCGTGGCCCACGCTCTGGGCCTCGCAGGAGGTCGAACTCCACCCGTACATCAGGGGTTTCTTCGAGCTCGCGAGCATCTTCGCGGTGTATTCCACGGCCTCGTCATACGAGACTTCCTTGTAACTCCCGTCAGGCTGCTGCATCCGCGGGCGTTTCACCCGGTCCGACGCCTGCGAGTGGAGGAACTTCGCCGCACCGATCACACACGCATTATACACGTCTACGATCTGCTTTCCGTCGTCGGATACCTCGACCTCCAGGTCATCGCACAGTGTCCCGCAGAAAGGACAGATCACATCGGTAACTGTCTTGGTCATCAGGCCTCACCCCTGCATTTTTTCTGCACCAGTTCGATGGAAGAGAGAACCGGCTCGTTCAATGCGATATCTACTTCCACAGGGACTCCCTTGAAGGTAGGCATGCCCGTGGAATAGGTATTGGGGTCGATGACTGAGTTGGCCCAGGGACCCATGGGGATATAACCCAGCCCCGGGTGCGGTCCCTGAGTAGCCTCGACTGCCTTGACCACCACGGTTCCGTACGGGCTGGTTACCCGCACGTTGGTGTTCCGCCAGGCACCGAGTTTCTTCAGGTCGGAAGGATCGAGCTCGATAATGCCGCAGGCCTTGCGGTACTCCTCCTTCTCCTTGCCGTGCTCCATGGCGACGCCCTGCTGAATGGTCCGGCCGCTAATCAGGTTCAGTACTAACTTGGTCAACCTACACACCCCTTACTTATTTGGTAAGCTGGGTGATGGGGTTCGGCCCCAGCTCATGGATGGTCTTCACTACGTCTTCCACCACCTTGGCCCACTTGGCGCCTTCTGAAGCTGAAACGAAGGTCATGCGCAGTCTCTTGTCCTCGAGCCCGATGTTCTTGATCATGCTCTTGAGGATGAACATGCGTTTTGCCGCCTTGTAGTTGCCTTCCAGGTAGTGGCAGTCCCCGAAGTGACATCCCGACACCAGCACACCGTCCGCCCCGTCGGTGAACGCCTTGAGGATGAACAGGGGGTCCACCCTCCCGGTGCACATTACACGGACAATCCTGATGTCAGGGGGGTACTGGGTACGGGCACTTCCCGCCAGGTCGGCCCCGGCATAGGAACACCAGTTGCAGATGATCCCGAGGATCTTCGGCTGGAATTCTTCTGCCATTACTCCTCACCTCCGGTGAGGAACGCATCGATTTGCGCCACGATCTGCGGGGTAGCGAAGTGCTGCATCCAGATTGCTCCTCCGGGGCAGAATCCTCCGCAGGTCCCGCAACCCTTGCACTTTGCTTCGGTGACTTTCATGACCTTCTTGCCACCCTCGCCTTCTACCAGGGAGAGGGCAGAGTATGGGCAGAGGTTCACGCACATCCCGCATCCGGCGCACTTCTCCTCGATGCACTGGGCGAAGTAGGGTTCAAGCTCCACTTCACCCATATGGATGGGGATACTGGCAGCCGATGCCGCTCCTTCGGCCTGGGCGACCGTGTCAGGAATATCCTTCGGGCCCTGGCACACACCCGCCAGGTAGACACCTGCCGTGGTGGTCCCGCAGGGGTTCAGCTTGGGGTGGGCCTCGAGCATCCAGCCGTCCTGGGAGCATGATACACCGAACATCTTGCGCACGGTGTCCACACCGCCCGTAGGCTGGACTGCGGCCGCGAGGACGACCATGTCGACCTCGAGTTTCATGGGCCGGTCGAGCAGGGTGTCGTCCGCCATGACGTAGAGGTTCTTGGTATCGGCGTCCTCAAGCACGTTGGAGACACGGCCACGGATGAACTTGGCGCCTTCGTCCTGGATACGGTAGTAGAACTCCTCGTACATCTTCCCGAACGAACGGATGTCCATGTAGAAGATATACGGCTGCACACCGGGGATCTTTTCGATGATCTGGTGGGCGTGCTTGATGGAGTACATACAGCAGAACCTGGAGCAGTAGGGCTTCCCGATCCCTGTATTGTCACGCGACCCGGCACAGAGCAGGAATGCGACCTTCTTCGGGGTCTTCCCGTCGCTCGGCCTGACCAGGTGTCCGCCGGTCGGACCCGATGCGCAGATCAGACGCTCGAACTCCAGGCTGGTCACCACGTTCTCGTACTTCTTGTAGCCCCACTCGTCCTTCTTCTCGATGGGGAAGAGTTCGTACCCGGTCGCGAGGATGGCGGTCCCCACTTTCAGCTTGACGAGCTCGTCCTGCATCTCGAGGTCAATGGCCTTCTTTTCACCGCAGGCGGTCACACAGAGGCCGCACTTGATACAGGAGTCCCAGTCGATGGTGTAGATCAGCGGGACGACCTGCGGGTGATAGATATAGATGGCCTTCCGGGGCTTCATGTTCATCTCGAACGGGTTCGGCTTGATGACCGGGCAGACCGCTTCGCAGTCTCCGCACCCGTTGCATCCGCCTCCCACGATGCCCTTTGCCTCCGCTTCCGCGGGGGTCATTACCCCCCGGGCTTTCCTTCGCACGGTGATGTCAAAGTTCCCGATATACCCCTCGACCTGCTCGACTTCCGCACAGGTCATCAGCTGGATGTTGGGGTTCCTGCCCACATCCACCATCTTCGGGGTAAGAATACACTGCGAGCAGTCCAGCGTGGGGAAGGTCTTGTCCAGCTGGGACATGCGTCCCCCGATGGTGGGTGACTTCTCGATCAGATAGGTCTTGATCCCAGCATTTGCCAGGTCGAGCGCTGCCTGCATACCGGCGACACCTGCGCCAACGACCATCGCGGCCTTCTCCACCGGTACCTTCTTGGGAATCAGGTCCTGGAGCAGCGCTGCCTTGGCAACGGCGATACGCACGGCATCCTTCGCCTTGTCGGTCGCACCTTCGCGGTCATGCATGTGCACCCAGGAGTTCTGCTCCCGGATATTTGCCATCTCGAACCTGAAGGGGTTTAAGCCGCCTTCCTTGGTCGCGGTCCTGAATGTGGGTTCGTGCAGACGGGGAGAACATGCTGCGACGACGACACCGGTGAGGTTGTGTTCCTTGATAGCGTCCTCGATCTTCTTCTGTCCCGGGGTGGAGCACATGTACTGGTAGTTGTCCACGAAGGCCACGTTCGGGAGGGTCTTTGCATAGTTCTGGACCGCTTCGATATCTATGGACCCTGCGATATTGGTCCCGCAGTGGCAGGCAAAAACCCCGATGCGGGCCGTCTTGCTTTCGGGAGCGAATGACGACGCCTGTGCCGTGGTCTCCTTCTTGGTCTCTTTCTTTGCAGTTGCTTTCTTGGTCTTCTTCTCTGCCATAGTTCAATCCTCCTAGGACAGTACCTTCTTCAGGAATGGTTCGCAGCTGATTGCGTGGAGGTCCAGCGCAAGTTCCTGGGGGCTCATTCCCTGGGCAAGCCCGAGCAGTTCCATGTAGTGGAGAACCGGCAGCCCGTATTTGACCCCGAATTTCTCCTCTATCTCGATCTGACCGCGGTCAAACTGCAGCTGGCAGAATGGACATATTTCGGTAAGGGCGTCCACCTTCTCCTCCTGCAGGATGATCAGCTTCTCGTTGGTGATGTCCAGCGAGTGCACGATGTCATACCCACGCACACCGCCTCCGGCACCGCAGCAGAGCATCTTGTTCCTGTATTCAACCGGCTCGGCACCGAGTGCGGCAACCATCTCTTCGATCCAGACGGGGTGCTCGGTGGTCCCGAAGTGACGCTCCTTCTTGGGCTTCATCAGGTGGCACCCGTAGTGCACCGCGATCCTTGTGCCGTTAAGGGGGTTCTTCACACTGTCGCGGATCTTCTTGACCCCGACGATCTCGGGGTCGTAGTAGAGCTCGGCCAGGTGAAATACATCGATCGTCCCCTTGAACTCCATGTCGATGCCCTTCAGCACCTCGTTGACCCCGTCGCGGAGTTCGTCGTTGTGCTTAAGCTTGTGGTTGACTTCCCAGATCGACTTGTAGCAGCCGTTGCAGATCAGGGCGATGTCCTTCTTCATCTGCTCGGCGAGCACGAGGTTCCTGGCAGCCATGGCGTACCAGACGTTCAGGTCGATCGATCCGAATGCTCCGGGTGCGGGACAGCAGCTGGCTCCTTCAAGATCGAGCAGCTTGATGCCCAGCCTTTCGGAAGTACGGTACGATGCCGCTTCCGCACCGGGGTAACGGTTGGGTGCGATACATCCGAGGTAAAAAGCGTATTCCTTCATGGATCCTCACCCTTCTCTCTCTTTTACAATCCGGTCTGCATTCTTCTTCAGTTCGAAGTAGTCCAGCATGTACTGAATTCCCTTTATATAGTTGGGGTGGCCGTGGGTGGTCGGCGGGTCCCTGGGAAGGCCGAGTTTCTCGCGGGCTGCCCGGTTCACGTCGTTGTTCGGCACCCCGTGGCCGGTGGTGTAGATGGCCTGCACGGTCTTTAAGAAATTGACCGGGATGATGTCCCTCGTGAAAGCCACGTTTCTCATGGCCATGATGACGTCGGTTGGCGCAATGTCGCGGGGACAACGGTCCGTGCAGCTGTAGCAGGTGGTGCAAAGCCACAGGTCGGGGTCAACAAGGGCCTCTTCTTCCAGACCGAGCAGGGCACGCCGGACGAACTTCCTGATCCGGTACGAACTCCGCGGGGCGGACGGGCATGAGGCCGTACATGTACCGCACTGGTAGCACATGTGGGGAATGGTCATCGAGATTTTTTCGACCTTCTTGGTGAACTCCGGGTTGGAGTCCTCGCTGTAAAGCCGGGTGTCTCTGAGTTTCTTATCAAGGGCATCCGGGTAACCTTTGGTTCTTATTGCCATTGCTGATCCCTCACGCCTTCTCCATCATCTTCAGCTGCACGGAACCCTGGGTGTCTTCCTTGACCTTGGAAGTCCTCGGGGTGCAGAGCTTCTCCTTGATCTTCCTGAAGAGGTCGGTCTCACCGCCTTTGATCCGGATACCGGTCCTGGAAAGCCTGATGATATCCTCACCGGGACAGGCGTTGACACATGCGCCGCACAGGATACAGTAGTCCTTGTTGACCGCGATGGTGGGCTCAACAACGCCTTTCATCTCACTGGCGGGCTTGGCCGAAGGCAGGTAGATCGCGTTTGCCGGGCAGATATCCACACAGGTGGAGCACCCACCGGGACACTTGCTGGCGGCGAACTCGATGTCGCCCTCGAACAGCTTCTCGACAGTGATTGCCTCGGTGGGACAGTTCCGGGAGCACCAGGTACAGGTGCAGCACAGGTTCTGGTCGATATCCACCTCTCCCGCGATCTTGTCGCTTACAATTTCGCGCTCGACGGTGATGCATTCCTCGGGGCATGCCTCGACGCACACCTTGCACGCGTCGCAGCGGCTCTCGTCCCAGACGACCTCTCCCTCGACTTTCCCGGACTCCGCAGTAAACTCTTTGTGCTTTACCGTGATCGCGGGGCAGATCGATCCGCATATGCCGCAGAGCGTGCACTTCTCATCGTCTACCTTGAATGTGGTCTTGGTCTGGATGGCGGCCTGGCGTTCCTTGCCGGTCTCGCTCGATCCCTCGAACTCGGGGACGTCCCTGACGATGGCGTCTCTCGGGCAGACCTCGTTGCAGATGGTGCAGCGGACGCACTTTTCGTCGTCGATGTCTGCGACCATATCATACTGGGGGAATCCTTCCTTTTCTACGATGGGCAGGCGCTCTTCGCCGTCAATCTTGAGCGTAAGAGCATTGAAGGGGCACATAACCACGCAGACGCCACAATAGGAGCACTTTACCTCGTCGATATCCACGGGTGCGGCGTATTCCACTGCACCCCGGCGGGTCGCTCCGACCAGGCCGAGAACGATCGCGTCCTCAGGACAGGACTCCACACAGATCCCGCATCCGGTACAGACTTCGGAATTGAGGATCAGGTTTGAGACCTGCTGGAGGAGCTTCTGCTCTCCGATGACGTTTACGCCCTCCCGCTTCTTGGAGAATTTTGGAAACATTGTCATGCGGTAACCTCACTTACTTCTAAAATGTTCAACTGATCATACCTTCGCCACGGATGGCACTGATCCACGACCTTCCAGCCGAATCACATCATGGGGGCATGCCTCGACACAAACTCCGCACCCGGCACACAGCTCGGATTTGAAGTCCAGCACCATGGCTTTTCCATGGCGCACCTTGTAGATCTTCTCTTTTGTGACAGGATCCACGGTGTATAATTCGAGTGCATCCACGGGGCACGCGACCACACAATTATTGCAGCCGGTACAACGTTCCATGTTAACGTGCACTGCAAATGCCATTTTTTATCACGCACCAGCTTCTCGATCGATTAAAAAATCGACTAAAAAAGAATGGTTAACTGATATACATAAACTCTTCTGATTTTCACCCGCAAACGTGTGCAGTTTGGCCGTGATAGTTAACTCATAATAATTAATTAATAATTAAGTTAATTATAACTTCATAAAAAACCCCGTAATTCACTGCGCTTCGGATTGAACCTTTTTTTTTAAATAGTACCATAAAAAGGTTTATTTCCAGGCAGAATGGGGGGAAATAACCATGCGATTATTGGTGGGTGACACCAAAAACCTTTGATGCTCCGGATTCCGCCACATTGGAAATAGAAAATCTCGTTTTTCGGATCACACCATCTCCGGGTACCGGGGGCAGTTTCCATGAGTATGGAAAAATTGATCCCGGAGCGCAATCAGTCTTTGGATATCGTGCGACATACCCCCCTGTAATTATTCAGGCTGCTCCCGGTTTTCACACCTGCATTATTCCGGATAACATCCAATGTAGAATGTTCGGCACGGGGACTTTTCCTGGTCGATCCGGAGTCTTCCGGGATTCTTCCTCATTTTTACGAATAAAACTCATTATTCTGCTTATTCTGACCAGCGAGCCAATTAGAAAAGTTATTCTATCTGCTTTGGGTACATTTCTCCAAACGAGGTAGTTCCATGGAGATAAACGGCGTACCAATCGAGGATACCTATGCAGAGGCGTTCCCGACCTGGATCTCGCGGATCATCATCACCGCGGTGACGGAAGAATGGGCATTGAAAGCGGCAACCGAAGCGACCGGATTCGCGACGTCGGCGATAGGCTGTCCATGCGAGGCCGGGATCGAGGGGCTCCTCCCTCCGGAGGCGACTCCCGACGGAAGACCGGGTGCGGCCATCCTCATATGTGCCGGAAAAAAGAAATTGAAAGAGCAGGTCGTTGAGCGGCTCGCCGAGTGCGTCCTCACTTCGGCGACCACCGCGGTGTTCGACGGTCTTCCGAACGCGGAAGAGAAGATTGCGGTCAAACTGCATTTCTTCGGGGACGGGTACGAATACCAGAAGGAGGTCGGCGGCAGGAAGTGCTGGGTGATCCCCATTATGGAGGGCGAATACGTGGGAGAAGAAGAATTCGGCATCGTCAAAGGTGTAGCCGGAGGAAACTTCTTCGTGATGGGAGAGAACCAGATGGCCGCCCTCATGGGTGCCGAGGCTGCGGTCGACGCGATTCGTGACGTGTGCGGGGTCATTACCAGTTTCCCCGGCGGAGTAGTGGCCAGCGGCTCGAAGGTGGGGTCCAAGAAGTACAAGTTCATGCCTGCGAGCACGAACGAGAAGTACTGCCCAACCCTCCGGGAGAAGGTGCCCGATACAAAGGTTCCTGCCGGTGTCAAAGCGCTCTACGAGATCGTGATAGACGGGTTGGACGAGAAGTGCGTGGCGGATGCCATGGCAGCAGGAATCAAGGCCGCGGTCAACGTTCCCGGGGTGAAATTCATCAGTGCAGGGAACTTTGGCGGGACCCTCGGCCCCTACAAGATCGACCTGCACAAGATCCTCTGAATCACCTTTTTTTCCGCTCCCGTTAATCGGATCGATCCTCTTTTATAGAGTTATTGCCGAATATCCTGTTAACGAAATTTTCGGTGACAAATATCATGATCACCTGCACCCCCGATAAGGTAAAGGAACGTTTCGGCACTCTATTTTGCGGCCGTTTTCTTGTTATGGTTGATGAACGGGCCGGCGTGGCCGAGATAATCGAGCAGTGCTCGGCCCGCGGGCCGGTGGAATGGGATGCGGCCAACCGTCTCAGAGCAGGGGGAGCCACCCAGTCATGCAGGGTCGAAGGATCCACGCTCACCCTCCGGGCGAAACTCGGGAGTTACCCGGTAAGGTTCGGGGCCGCCTCAAAGGATATAGGGGGCCAGGCCCTCGAAGGGGTCGGGGTGGAAGGAGATCAGGTGATAACCTCGTGGGCCGGGATCGCAGGAGCAGGCGTGGGTGTCGCCGCCTGCCTGCCCCAGGCCCCCGGAGTAGTCCGGGCGGAATACCCGGACGAGGAGGATCTCTCGGTAGGCGGGGCCCGGGCGAACCGGGTCAGGATAGTGAGTCCCCTCTATGAGAAGGTGACCATCGGGATCGATGACACCGATACGAAGGAGAAAGGGGCCACGTGGGTGACAGCCCTCAATTGCGGGAAGGAATGCCGCATCCCGGGCGTGGAATTCCTTGATATGCGGCTTGTCCAGCTCAACCCGGAGGCCCCCAAGAAGACCACGAACTGCGTCTCTTCCGCACTGAACTTTGCGGTGAGGCCGGGAGCGGTTGAAGAACTGCTCTCCTGTGTCAAGGAGTATGTGGAAGCGCGGACGTTCTCCGGGGATACAGGTATCGCGGTGTACCGGGGTATCGAGGTTCCCGAAACAGACTTTGCCCGCAGGGTTAAGACAGACCTCCTTTCTCTTGCGGATGCGGAGGAGGAGGCCCGGCGGCTTGGTATCAGGTTCATCGACGATTTCCAGCGGAAAGGAAGAATAGGGGCGATCGGGGCGGTGCTCTGGGCGAACCGGGGTATCGAGGCGGCGGGTTTGTATGGTGAAACTTTCTGACCCCTACACTATCCGTTATCCCCAAATCACTGCGCTCGCGTCTCCCGACGGGAGGAAAGTCGAGGTCGTGGAGTTCTTCGACTGTGTGGGGGGAGCCATGTGGAGCGGGAAGCACTATCCCCAGAGCCCGGTGGTCGAGTCCGCCCGGAATGTGGGAGGGACTATGCGATATCTTTGCCGTTCCGGCCATGCGGACCTTAAACTTGAGGGATCGAAATTTCCCGCGGGGATATCCGGTGTCGGGGTCCATGAAGATGAGATAGAGATCTCCTACCTTGGAATCGGCGGTGGAGGGGTCGGTGCGGCAAGTTGCCGGTCCTATGCGGGCGGAGTCATCCGGTGCAGGACCGATCCCGCCGGAGGCGGAAAGCAGGCAGGGTCGACTATCTGGCTCCCCCGCAGGCAACGGGTCCTGATCGGGGTCGACGACACCGATACCCCGGAAGAAGGGGCCACATGGACCCTCAGCCACAATATCGCCCGGGCGGTTGAAGACGAGTTTAGCCGGTATCTCTCTCATACCATCGTCCAACTCTTTCCGGTCCCGTACCGGACCAAGAACTGCGTGAGCATCGTCTGCGAGTTCGCCACTTCCGAACCCGGAAGGCTCATCGGCGCCTTCCAGGACCTCCTGGGGCGGTATACTCTTTCGGATGAAACAGGTATGGCTGCATTCACCGGATTTGATCCTTCGGAACTTAGGCCATTCGGGGAGCAGGTGAAACGGGGCGAGGTGGAAAGGACAAAGATCCCCCGGATATGCGACGGAACCCTGGACATCCGGATGGAAGGCAGGGGTATCATCGGGGCGGTCGCGGCGATACCCTTTTACACCCGGTACGAGGAGGCACTCGGGTTATGGAATGGGACGAGTTGAAGGCGGGGATTCTCGCTGCGGGATCCGCACGGATCACCGGTCTGCCGGCAGACGACTACCTTGCCGTGTCGACGGCAGGCCCCGGGGCAGGCGGTGAAGGCTCGGTCTTCTTCTCAGTCGCGGGCCGCAGGGTAAGGATCCCGGTCGAGGAGGAAGGAACACTGGTCCTCGAGCACCGGGGAAGCGGGATCGCCGTACTCTGTATCGGCCGCGAATGCATCGAGGGAATTCTCGAACCGGTTGCACTCCACTGCCCCCGCCAGGCATACATCACCGTCAGCGCAGGGTGCATCTATCATTGCCGCTACTGCAGGGTCCCCGCCCTCGGAGGGAAGCGGAAGAGCGTAGCCGAGATCCGGGAAATGGTCGGACGGGTCAGGGACCGGATCGATGCCATTTCCATAACCAGCGGGGTGGCATACGACCCGAAAGAGGAGGAGAAGTACGTGATCTCGGTGATCCGTGCCCTTGCGCCGTTCTCGGTTCCTATCGGTGTCTCCATCTATCCGGTTTTCGGGACTCCGGACAGGCTGCGTGCCGAGGGAGCGGCGGAGGTGAAGTTCAACGTCGAGGCCGCAACGGACAGGATCTTCCGGACCATGTGCCCCGGTCTCGACCGCCGGGAGATCCTCCGCATCCTCGCCCGGTCCGTTGAGGTCTTCGGGAAAAACCGTGTGTACTCCAACGTAATCATCGGGCTTGGAGAGACCGATGCCGAGATGGAGGACTGTATCGGGGAACTAGCCGGAATGGGGGTTATTCCGGTGTTGCGCCCGTTAAATCCGGCCGGAGAACTTGCCGGGTGGGCCAGGCCTTCGGCGGAAAGGCTGTTAAGGCTGTTCAGGATCCACGAACGGATTCTTCGGGAGAAGGGACTGGATCCCTGCAGCGCGGTCACCATGTGCAGCGCGTGCACCGGGTGTGACATGGTGCCCGGGAGGGATGCGTGACATGAAGGGAGAGGATGCGATAGTGCAGGCCCTCGGGCGGAGCGCAGACAGGTTTTATGCCATTCCCGGTTACCCGGTGACCGGCATCGGAAGGGGAGTGTCCGCAGAACCGGTGATCAACGAGAAGGTAGCCCTGGAATATGCTCTCGGAGATTCGCTCGCAGGGAGAAGGGCGGCGGTGATCATGAAGAATGCGGGGCTGAACGCGTGTGCAGATCCCCTGGTGCAGGCGGGTACCCAGGGGCTCGGTTCGGGTGTGGTGGTGGTGGCCGGGGACGATCTCGTGCCGCTAGGTTCCACGAGCCTCCAGGACTCCCGTTACTACGGGGAGCTCGCCCGTGTGCCCGTGATCGAGCCCGGGCCGGCCACGTGTTTCGCGGGTGTGGAGGAGGCGTTCCGGGCCTCCGAACGGTTCAGCCGGGTTGCGATCCTCCGGCTTACCCCGGAACTCCTGTTTTGCGAGGTGTGCCCGGACCGGAGCGAGCGGAGAGACCTGCCCGGAACTCCCGCGAATCCTGCGCTCACCATGAAAGGAAGGGTCCAGCGGGAAGAACGTCTGTTCAACGGGCTCTTTTCGTGGTCCCGGGAGAACCCGCTCAATTCTATCAGCGGGGGGCGGGTGGGGGCCGGGGCGGCACCCGGAGAGTCCGCTGCGGTCACCGTATACCCCCCCCCGGGGGGGGTGGAAGAACTGCCGGCCGTCAACGAGCTGGGAAGACCTTTTCTCCGGGAGCACCGGTGCGTGGAGCCCGGTGACCTTCACCGTGATGCACCGGAGACCTTCACGTCACGGGGGTTCTACCGCACGTTCTGCCGGGGCTGCCCGTTCCTCGGACTGTTCTTGGCGATGAAGGAACAGGGGGTACGCGCCGCGGTCGATGCCGGCTGTTCGATCCTGCTCGCAAGCCCCCTCTACGGGGTGGGGGTGGCCAGTTACGGGCTCGGATCCGCGGTCGCTGTGGGGGCGAGGAGCACCGGAGTAGCGGTAATAGGGGACTACGCCCTCTTGCATTCTGGAATCCAGGCCCTTATCGATGTGTATGAAAAGAAGACGCCCCTGCTCTGCATCGTGCTCCGGAACCGGTGCCTGGGGATGACCGGGGGGCAGGAAGAGGCGTACGACCCGCGTGATTACCTGGGGTTCGCAAAACCCGTGGTGGTCCCGGCGGGGGATACGAAACGTTTGTCGGGATTATTTTCCAGGCCGGTTCCGGGCCCCCGGACCATTATCGTGGAGGGAGAATGCCCGAAAGGAGGGGAGCATGAAACCATACCATGTTGAGATCTGTGATGTGACGCTGAGAGACGGGGAACAGACCCCGGGGGTCTCGTTCTCCTGTGAAGAGAAACAGAAGATCGCCGGAGTGTTGGATGAGATCGGGGTCGAGGTGATCGAGGCCGGGTTCCCTATCGTCTCGCCGTATGAAAAACAATGCGTGACCGCCATCACGAAGATGGGGCTTAATGCACGTATCTGTTGTCTCGCCCGGGCAAGACCGGAGGACGTAACGGCCGCCATCGATTGCGATGTCGACATGGTGAGCGTGTTTATCGCCACCTCCGACCTGCACATCCGGCATAAATACCGGAAAGACCGGGAGCTGGTTCTCGAGGACGCCCTCCGGATGATCGAGCTCGCGAAGGACCACGGTCTTGAAGTCCGGTTTGCGGCCGAGGACGCGTCCCGTACGGATCCCGAATTTCTCAAAAAGGTGTACCGGAAGGGAGAGGAACGGGGCGCCGACCTGGTAAGCTTCGCAGATACCGTGGGCTGCCTGATCCCTGAAGAGATGTACCGGATCATGAGGGAGCTGGTCGCCTCGGTGAAGATCCCGCTCTGTGCCCATTGCCATAACGATATGGGGTGTGCCACTGCCAACACCATCACCGCGGCCGGGGCCGGGGCGTTCCAGCTGCACACCACCGTGAACGGGATCGGCGAGCGTGCCGGGAACGCGGCCCTCGAAGAGGTCCTCGTCGCGCTCCGGATGAAGGGGGGGGTCGATCGGTACGACCTCAGCCACCTTACAAGGCTCTCGCGGATGGTTGAGGAGTTTTCCGGGATCGCGATGAGCAGGACCAAGCCGGTCGTGGGTGCGCATGCGTTCTCCCATGAGAGTGGCATCCATATCGCTGCAATCCTCGAAGATCCCTCGACCTACGAGTATTTTCTCCCCGAAATGGTGGGTGGGGAAAGGAGGTTCATCCTCGGAAAGCATACCGGGAAGAAGGCCCTTGAGCACGTGGTCGGCACGCTCGGGTACTCCCTCTCCGAGCAGCAGATCTGCCAGGTGCTCGACGAGGTGAAGGAACTGGGGGAGAGCAAGATCGGGGTCAGCCCCGAGGCTCTCACGGCCCTGATCCGTCATGTCCAGAAGGAGAAACCGGTATGAGCACCCTTTCCGAGCGTATTCTTCAGGCGCCCGCGGGAGAGTTCGTCGACAAAGCCGTAGACCGGGCTTACGTGCATGACGGCACGGGGGTGCTGACGCTCGAAGCCTGGCGGCAGATCGCCGACCGCGTAGTCAGTCCGCCCCGTTTGTACGTGATGTTCGACCACATCGCCCCGGCCAACAATTCCGTCACCGCGGTCCTCCAGCATGAATTACGGATATTCGCGCGGAAACACGGATTCTGTTTCTCGGATGTCGGAGGGGGGATCTCCCACCAGCTGATGGCGGAAGGAGAGGTGCTGCCCGGCGAGATCGTGGTGGGCGCCGACTCCCACACCTGTACTGTGGGTGCTTTCGGGGCTTTCGCGACAGGCGTCGGTGCTACGGACATGGCGGCGATCTGGGCTTCAGGATGCACCTGGTTCCGGGTTCCGGAGACGATCGCCCTGTCGCTCGAGGGGAGACTTCCGGAGCCCGCATCGGCCAAGGACCTTGCCCTGACCTACGTGGGGAAGCTCGGGATGGACGGTGCGTCCTACCGTGCTCTCGAGTTCGTCGGCGACGGTATCTCTTCACTGGATATGGACGACCGGCTCACCCTCTGCAACCTCGCGGTAGAAACGGGGGCAAAGGCAGGAATGTGCTATGCTGACCATACCACGAGAAGATACCTCGCTGCACAAGGAAAAGAGATCACAATCCAGGCCGCGGAGGATTGCACCTACGAGCGGGAGATAGGAATCGATCTCTCCGATGTGGTGCCGGTAGTGGCCTGCCCGCCCCGGGTCGATACGGTGAAACCGGTGACCGAGGTCGAAGGGATAGCCCTGGACCAGGTCTTTGTGGGGACCTGCACCAACGGGAGGTACTCGGACCTGGCGGTGCTCGCTGCGGGGGTCAGGGGAAAGAAGGTCGCGGTGCGGACGATCGTTGCGCCGGCCTCCCATGCAGTGCTCGAAGAGGCGGTGAGAACGGGGGTCCTCAACGACCTGGTGCAGGCGGGGTGCACCATCCTCCCGCCCGGATGCGGACCGTGCCTTGGGGCTCATATGGGAGTGCTCGGGGAAGGCGAGGTCTGCCTCTCGACGGCGAACCGTAACTTCAAGAACCGGATGGGGGTGGGCGGCGAGATCTACCTCTCATCGGTGGCGACCGCTGCGGCAAGCGCCCTTAAAGGGGCTATTTCGGAACCGGAGGAATTTCCATGAAGATCGAAGGACGGGCGGTGTGCCTGGGCGAGGATGTCGATACGGACCTGATCATTGCCGGCCGCTACCTACGGACCAAGGACCGGAGCATATGGGCTGCACACGCGCTCGAAGATCTCGATCCCGGGCTGGCATCCCGGTTGCAGGGGGCGGTCATCGTGGCGGGGAAAAACTTCGGGTGCGGCTCATCCCGGGAACAGGCCGCCATTGCCCTGAAGGAGGCCGGGGTGGCCGGGGTCATCGCACCCTCCTTCGCCAGGATCTTCTTCCGGAACGCCATCAACGTGGGCCTGCCGCTGATGGAATGCGAACACGGGTGCAGGTGCGTGGAAGGGGAGCAGGTTTCGGCGGACCTCGAATCCGGAATGGTGCAGGTAGACGGGAAAGAATACTCCATCCGTCTGCTTTCCCCGAGGATGATCTCCATTCTTTCTGCAGGTGGCCTGGTGGAGTTCTGGAGGAAGACAGGATGATCTTCCCCCGGGAATGCAAGGAGATCGGGTTTGCCACCACACGCCCCTGCGGTGATCAGGTCTATTTCCTCTCCCGCTACCTCGTGCACCAGACCGCGGGCGGGTACGAGGTGATGGAGGTGAAACTCGGCCAGGAGCCGGGCACCATGATGCGGGCCGTGGAGGAGTGCTCAGTCATCGCCCGGTCTGACGAGGTGTACTGGTACCCCGAAAAGGTGCAGATAAACGACCGCGCCAGGCTCGCGCAAATGGCCCTGGAATCGGGGTTCCGGTGCACGATCTTCACCGGGCTCGACGAACACATCACCTTTGTACTCGACCCCGACCCCTCCGCGTTCCAGACGGTGTACGTCTATGATGTCACCCCTCCCCGCCCCTCACTCTCAGCGGCGATCCGGGACATGGAGGCGATCGGGATGTTCGGCGACCTCGACGTCTCGTTCCAGCATACGCTCCGGGATATCTCCCAGATAGATGCAGAGGTCTATCCCTGCAGAGCATCGGGGTTCCTCCGCACGGTGGACGCCGACCTCCTGCTCGGGGGAGAATCTGTCGCGGGGTGTCTCACCGCCTCCCAGATTCTTAAAGAGTGTTATGAGGAACCGTTCCAGCTCCACGACATCTGCCCTCTGAACATGGTGGCGGAGGAGCCCTTCATCGCCAGATGCTGCAGGAATGAACGGGGCGGTTTTACAGAGTGGAACGGGAAACGAGGAGTTATCGTCCACTGGGGCGCGTCACCGTCCGCGATCTATTCAGCGATCTCCGGCATGTTGGCCAAATGGAGGGAACGTGATGAGGATCGCGGTTGTTGAAGGGGACGGCATAGGGAAAGAGGTCATTCCCGTGGCCAGGGATGCGCTGGAGCTCCTTCGCCCGGACTTCGAATTTTTCCCTGTCGAGGCGGGATACGGACGGTGGCAGCGGACCGGGACCGCGATCGACGAGGAAGAGATTGCAATGCTCCGCTCAGCGGACAGCATCCTCTTCGGTGCGGTTACCACTCCTCCCGACCCCGGGTACCGCAGCGTAATCGTCAGGATCAGGAAAGAACTGGACCTCTATGCCAATATCCGCCCGGTGAAGGGGGAGGGTTTCGAGATGGTGATCGTCCGGGAGAACACGGAAGGGTTGTATTCCGGTATCGAAACCGTGGAAGAGGACCGGGCGTGCACCCTCCGCTGTATAACCAGGAAAGGGAGCGAACGCATTGCCAGGTACGCGTGCCGGCTTGCCGTTTCCCGCAGGGACCTCACCGTCGGGCATAAGGCAAACGTACTCAAATCGGATGTTTTTTTCCGGAATATCTGTATCGAGCAGGCAGAACTGGCAGGGGTCCCCTGGAAGGAAGGGTATATTGACGCGCTCTGCCTGGACGTACTCCAGCACCCCGGACGCTACGACGTGATCGTGACCACCAATCTTTTCGGGGACATCCTCTCCGACGTGGCGGCTTACCTGGCAGGCGGGCTGGGGCTTCTCCCGAGCGCAAATATCGGCGACCGGAATGCGCTGTTCGAACCCGTGCACGGGAGCGCACCCGACATTGCCGGCAGGAACGTGGCCAATCCCGTCGCGGCACTAAGAAGCGCAGCGATGCTCCTCGGACACGCCGGGGACCCCTGCGGCGCCGCAGTCATCGAGGAGGCGATCACCCGGGTACTCGCCCGGGGGGTCCGCACCAGGGACCTCGGGGGATCTTCGGGAACAAGGGAATTCGGAACAGAAATTCTTCGCGAAATCAGGCTCCTGCAAAAATAGTATTGTGGGATCCGGGCCGGGACAGATCTCCGGAGCCCGCGTGGGAGATCATGGTCGCCGGCCGGGAAATTCCGCTATTGTAGTTCTCGCTGGCATCTGTGAGGGAGTTATCCCCAAAGATCGATGAAAGGCGATTGAATGGGCCCTCGTCCGGAATCCCCGGGGGGATCCATGGAGGGCCCGGCGGTGTATCCTCCTCTTCTTTCTTGACCGACCCCCGGAGGGGCCGGAATTGGTTCCTACATTTCGATTCACAGGACCGCACTGCACGGGATATGCACAGGCCCTGCGGGTAACCGGTTCTTCGGGTTACCATAGGAATCCTTCTGACCGCCCTATTTAAAATATACAGATGTCGTCGGTTCAATGGCACTCCCCGGAGGAAAGAATTGATGGGGGTGCGGCGTCCATATCATCACCGGCTGGTGAACCGATGGTACGTGTCGGAGTGCATGTTTCGATTGCGGGAGGGATCGCCCGCTCAGTTCCCCGGGCAAAGGATGCCGGGTGCGATACTTTCCAGATCTTTTCACGAAACCCGAGGGGCTGGAAAGCCAAGGACCTGGACGACCAGGACGTCGGTGAGTTTCGCGAGTGGCTGAAACAATCCGGGATATCCCCCGCAGTCGACCATATGCCCTACCTCCCGAACCTTGCAGGGTCCGATCCGGACCTTTATGGGAAATCGGTGGATACCCTGACGATGGAACTGAACCGCTGCGCGGTCCTTGGTATCCCATACCTGGTGACGCACCTCGGCCATCACCAGGGCGAAGGAATCGGACCAGGGCGGACCCGGGTGATCGATGCGATAAATACGGCGCTCGGACAGGCGGACAAAGGGGCGATGCTCCTCCTGGAAAATACCGCGGGAGAGAAGAACGGCGTAGGAAACACGTTTGAGGACATCGGAGCCGTACTCGACGGGGTTGTCGACCAGGAACGCGTGGGTGTCTGCTTCGATACCTGCCATGCCTTCGGCGGCGGGTACGAACTCCGCACCGCGAGGGGGCTGCAGGAGACCCTGGACAATTTCGACCGGGCGATCGGCCTCTCGAGGGTCCGCGTCGTCCACTGCAACGACTCCAAGGGGGACCTTGGCAGCGGGCTCGACCGGCACGAGCACATCGGTCTCGGGTATATTGGTGAAGAAGGGTTTCGCACTATCCTGCACCATCCGTTCTTCCGAAACCTCCCGCTTATATGCGAGACTCCTGAAGACGACCGGAGGAATGACGCCGGCAATCTTACTAAAGTCCGCGAGCTGGCGGGGGATTGACGGTTATGATACGGTTTACCCTGAATTTTGCGGGATAGCGTACTATCGAACTGTTTCTTATGCCCGTGTACTTCCCGCTCCGGGACAAGGCATGTAACCCTTCGCTCGTCACCACGCGACTGTTCACCTCTTCTCCCTCACGGGAGGGGCGGGAAAAAAGGATTGGTTTTCAAATCCTTCCGGTTCTCGTCAAACAGAATTTTCCCTGGCCAACAGACCGGTTATATCCAAATCCGGCGTCGCCCCACTGGCGGGCGAACCCCCCTGGAGCGCCCGTCCCTGATCTTTTGCCGATATTTTTGCAGCAGAAAGGATTCCTTTTATTAACGTCCCTTTCCTGACTTCTCACCCAATAACCCCTCCATTACAAGCCTTTTCTCCGTGGCGGGTTCGTTAGTGTATAGCATCATGTGGTTTATTTACCCATTTCGGGCGTTTCTTCCCGTCTTCAAAACCCGGCCCGGATACGGGCGGGTGCGTATTATGAGGCTCGGGGATAAACAGATCTAGCGTGAAGGCCAGACTGGATGGTCCCTACGTCCGCCTCGGTGCGGACGGTGTCGCCCTGCACGAGCAGAGCGGCTATGGGAGGCTGGAAGAAGGCGGGGTAAGACTCGCACCCGAGGAGGCCTCCTACCTCGTACATCGGGGGCGGATCGAGATCCAGGGGTATTCTTTCGATTCTCTCGTGGCGCTCTTCGCCGAACGGCCGAATTTTTTCCGTTCGTTCCTGGTCTACCGCGATATACGGGAACGGGGCTACGCGGTGCAGACCGGCCCGCAGGACTTCCGGGTATTCAGGAGAGGGCAGCGGCCGGGGACCGGGCACTCCCAGTACCTGGTGCGGGTCCTCTCGGAACGGGACCTGATCGATTTCTCGGTCCTGGCCGGAGAAGCGACCTCGGCACTGGCCATGAGAAAACAGTACATCCTGGCTGTCGTGGACGATGAGAGCGAACTGACCTACTACGAGATCAAAGTACCTTCCCTCCCGCCGATGGAGTCCCCCGTCCCCGGTGGGGCCGCGGAGGGACTGTTAGTAGGACGGTCGGCGATCATGCATGCCGGGCGGGACGCTCCCGGCTACCTGGGTACGTTCGGCATCCGCCTGGACGAGGGGAGGGTCGTCCTGTCCCCCCTGGAGATTCTCTATCTCCTCGAACGCCAGTTGCTGAAGCTGCTCATGGCAGGTGCCGGAGTTTCGGCCACCGAGTACAGGGCGCTTGCGGGAGATGCCGACCCCGAATTCGCCGAGAAGTACCATGCCTATACGTACCTCCGCGAACGCGGGTACATCCCCCGCACGGGGTATAAGTTCGGTCATCACTTCAGGGTGTATTCCGGCAACAAGGTCCATTCAGAGATGCTCGTCCATGCATTGCCGCCCGGTGCGGAGAGCCCGATGAGCGCGGTCTCCCGCTCGGTGAGGATGGCGCACAGCGTGAAAAAGAAGATGTTGTTCGCGTGTGAACACTTAACGGAGCTACAATTTGTGGAATTCGCACGGATAAAACTATAGAAAGAGTGTTATCGCGAACTACCAACAGTGTGAGCACAGGTCGAGTGAAGAACCCATGCAGCAGGAGATTAATCCCTGGTCGAGTGACCAATCGCTGGATATCGAACGCCTTTTTGGAGACTTCGGTATCGAACCCATCAGCACGGTGACCGATCTTCTCCCCAGTATTCCATATTTCATCCGCAGGGGAGTGGTGATCGGGCACCGGGATTACCAGAGGATCGCGGAAGCGATCCGGTTTCATCGCCCGTTTCATATCCTGACCGGGTTCATGCCGTCGGGACACCCGCACCTCGGGCACCTGATGGTGATGAAAGAGGTGGTGTGGCACGTCCAACAGGGTGGATCGGGCTACATCACCATCGCCGACCGGGAAGCGCACGCGGTACGTGAGATCTCCTGGAAAAAATGCGACGAGTTCGGAAAGGAATACCTGCAGTGCCTCTACGCGCTCGGGTTCCACGGGAGGACCTATTTCCAGAGCCGTAACGATCCCCTCAAGAACCTGGCGTTCGAAGCCTCGACCAAGGTGAACTTTTCGGAAATGCAGGCAATTTACGGGTTCTCTCCCGAAACCGATATTGCCCATGCCTGGAGCGTGATCACCCAGGTCGCGGATATCCTCTACCCCCAGGTGGACGGCATCCCCGCTCCCACCATCGTCCCGGTAGGCATCGACCAGGACCCGCACATCAGGCTTACCCGCGGGGTGGCCCACAAGCTGCGGATGTTCACCGTGGAAGACCGGGAGAGCCACATCAGCGTCCGGTCGAAGGAGGCACCGCCGGAAGCCCTCGAAGAGGTCCACAGGGCATTCCCGGGGTCACGGAAATTCGAAGGCCACGTGGACGTTCCCGGGGGCGTATGCGCCGATGTGGCGGATATGGTACGGGAGATCGAACGGCGGCACGGGGGGTTCGGATTCTTTACTCCTTCCTCGACGTACCACCGGTTCATCCCCGGGTTGCAGGGGGGGAAGATGTCGTCGAGCATTCCGGAGAGCACCATAGGGTTCTTCGAGCCTCCCGAGACGGTGAAGAAGAAAGTGATGGCCGCATTCACCGGGGGGAGGTCCACCCTCGCCGAGCAGAAGGAGCTCGGCGGGGAGCCCGGGAAATGCTCGCTCTTTGCACTCAACCTGTTCCACATGGTGGAAGACGACGCGGAACTCGGCGAGATCCGGAGTCGTTGTCTCTCCGGCGAGATGAGTTGCGGCCAGTGCAAAAAGGAGACACTCGCCAGGGTCACGGAATACCTGGCGGAATTCCGGGAAAAGATGGATGAAGTGGAGCATATGGTGGAGGTATAAATGGCAGAATTAACGCAGAATGAGAAGAAACTGCTCGCGGCACTGGAACCGCTGAAAACTGCCGGGCCGGATACCCTTTCGCAGATTCTCGGCACCAGGGAGGATGCGGTGATCCAGCACGCACACCTTCTCGCCGACCGGGGGCTTGCGGAGGTCCTGCGAACGACGGAGGTATCCTACCGGCTGACCGACGAAGGCATCGAATACCGGGAGCACGGGCTCCCGGAACGGCAGCTTTACCAGAGTTTCGGCGATTCGATCCCGCTCCCGGACCTTTCCAAAAACCCCTTCTCCAAGATAGGGATCGGGCAGATGAGAAAAAAGGGCTGGATATCCATAAAGGATGGCGTGGTAAAAAAGACCGGGACCGCGTCTGAAGGTGACGACGAACGGGCGCTTCGCGATCCCTCCATAGGAGGACGGCCTGTACAGGACCTCGTGAAGCGGGGCCTGCTCGTCGAAGAGGAGACGGTCAGTGTCAGTATCCGGATAACTTCCGAGGGAACCGCACTCGTCCGGGCGGGGCTCGACCTTACCGAGGAGACCGGCACCCTCACCCGTGACCAGATTATCAGCGGTGCGTGGAAAGACCTCGCCCTCCGGCGCTATGATGTGGGAAAACTTCCCAAGAAGGCTTACCCCGGGAAAATCCACCCCTATCAGCGGTTAATCGACCATATGCGTCATCTCCTGCTGGAGATGGGGTTCACCGAGATCCAGGGAAGTGTTGTTCAGAGTGCGTTCTGGAACTTCGACGCCCTGTTCCAGCCCCAGGATCACCCGGCCCGCGAGATGCAGGATACCTTTTACCTCGGGGAGAGGCTCGCGGTCCCGGAGGGATACGAACGGGTCAGGGACATGCACCTCTTCGGCGGAGAGACCACTTCGAGCGGCTGGGGGGGTGCCTGGAGCAGGGACAAGGCCGAGCAGTGCGTGCTCCGGACCCATACCACCAGCCTCTCCATCCAGCACCTGGCGTGCAACCCCGAGCCGCCTGTCAAGGCCTTCTGCATCAGCCGGGTCTATCGCCGCGAGGCCATCGACCCGACACACCTGCCTGAGTTCGAACAACTGGAGGGGATCGTGATGGACGAGGGAGTAAGTTTCCGCCATCTTCTTGGCTATCTCAAGGAGTTCTACGGGAGAATGGGCTTTGAGGACGTGCGGTTCCGGCCGGCGTACTTCCCCTACACCGAGCCCTCCGTGGAGCCCGAAGTGTACGTGGACGGTCTCGGATGGGTCGAGATGGGAGGTGCGGGGATCTTCCGCGAAGAGGTCACCGCACCGTGGGGGATCCGCCACCCCGTGCTTGCATGGGGGCTCGGGGTAAGCCGGATGGCGATGCTCCGCCTGGGCCTGAAAGACCTGCGCCTCCTCTACCGGAGCGATATCGAATGGATCAGGGAGACTCCCACATGGGTCCCCGAACACCGGAGGGGGAGGTAGCCATGGCGATCATCACCCTGCCCTACCGGTACCTCGAGTCGCTCGTGGGGACCGATGTCAGGACCATAATGTCCCGCTTGCCCATGATCGGGTCGGACATCGAGAGGGTCGAAGAGGACCACGCCGACGTGGAGTTCTTCCCCGACCGCCCCGACCTCTTCTCGGTGGAGGGCGTCGCCCGGGCGATGAGGGGTTTCCTCGGCATCGAGACCGGCCTCCCCGACTACCGGGTCGCTCCCTCCCGGACCACGTTCTCCATCGACCCGGGTCTCGCCACCATACGGCCGTACCTGGGGTCGGCGGTGATCCGGAACCTCCGCTTCGACGAGGAGTCCATCACCAGCCTGATGGGCCTCCAGGAGGCTCTTCACTGGGCAGTGGGCCGGGGCCGGAGCAAGGTGGCCATCGGCGTCCACGACCTCGACAAGGTAAAAGCCCCGTTCCGGTACATCGCTGCCCCCCGGGACCTTTCGTTCGTGCCCCTGGACTACGACCGGGAGATGACCATGGACGAGATCCTCGCGGAGCACCCCAAGGGGAAGGCGTATGCCCACATCGTGCAGGACTTCCCCCGTTTCCCCCTGATCGTAGACGCAGAGGACCAGGTCCTTTCCTTCCCACCGATCATCAACGGTGAACTTACGCGTGTGACCGAAGGGACCCGGAATATCCTGCTGGACACCACCGGAACCGACCCGAAAGCAGTGAAGATCGCGGTGGCGATAATCTGCACCGCGCTGGCTGAAAACGGCGCCCTGATCGAGGGCGTCACTATCGAGGGTACCGCATGGCCCGACCTCCGCCCGGCTGAAAGGTCCGTGAGTGCGACGGAGTGCAACAGGCTCCTGGGCCTTTCGCTCCCTCCGGAGGAGATTGCGGCGCTTCTGGAAAAGATGAGGTTTTCCGCCGTAGCCGGGGAAGGGGACCGGATCCGGGTCGGGGTCCCGTGCTACAGGGCAGACATCATGCACGACTGGGACGTCTTTGAGGACGCGGCCATCGCATACGGGTATGAACACTTCGACGCCCGCATCTCCTCGACCTTCGCAATCGGGAAGGAACACCCTGTACAGGCAATCACAGGGGCAATCCGGGAACTTGCCTCGGGTCTGGGGTACATCGAGGTGCTCCCCTTTACCCTGACCAACGAGCGGACCCTCTATACCCGGATGCAGCGTCCGGTGCAGGAATGTGCGCTCAAGATCCTCTATCCCATCAGCGAGGACCACACCCTTGTCCGGACCTCGATCCTGCCCCTGCTCCTTGAGACCCTGCAGGCAAACCGGCACCGGGAGCTTCCCCAGCGGATATTTGCCGTGGGCGACGTGGTGGAAGGGATGTATACCGTGCAGAAACTCGCCTGCGTGAGCACCCATCCCGGGGCGGACTTTTCGGAGGCGTACGCCACCGCGGACGCACTCTGCCGCGAGCTCTCCGTTCCCTACGTTGCGGAAGGGTCAGAGGACGGGGCGTTCATCGAAGGGAGAAGAGGCGATATTCTCTCTCACGGGAAGTTTTCAGGGGTATTCGGGGAGATCCACCCTGCGGTGCTGAATGCGTTCGAACTGGAACACCCGGTGGCTGCGGTGGAACTGGACCTTACCGCCGTACCGGGATACCCCGGAGCGCGAGGTACTCCTTGACCTCCGCGACGGTCATCTCGCCGTAATGAAAAACGCTCGCCGCGAGGCAGGCATCCGCGTGGCCGTGGACGAACCCATCATAGAAGTGTTCCATTGACCCCACCCCGCCGCTGGCGATGACCGGTATCCCCACGAACTCCGAAATCGCCGAGGTAACGGGGATATCGAATCCTTTTTTGGTCCCGTCCGTCTCCATGCTGGTGAGCAGTATCTCTCCTGCCCCCCGCTCTTCGGCTTCCGCAGCCCACGTGATGGCGTCTATCCCCGTGGGCTTGCTCCCCCCGTAAATCACGACCTCGTACCAGCACGACGAACCGTCCGGCAGGACCACTGGGGTTCCGCAGGGACTAGGTTCGAAATTCCGGCGCACGTCCATCGCAACGACGATGCACTGGGTCCCGAAATGTTCCGCTCCCCGGCTTATCAGGGTAGGATCCTGCACCGCACTGGTGTTGATGCTCACCTTGTCCGCGCCGGCCCGGAGGATCTGCTGGATATCGTCGAGTGAACGGATCCCTCCTCCCACCGTAAGCGGAAGGAAGAGCTGGTCCGCGGCCCGCTTGATCACGTCGATTATCGCGCCGCGCTGCTCCTTCGAGGCGGTAATATCCAGGAAGACCACCTCGTCGGCACCCTGTTCGTTGTACCGCTCCGCAAGCTCGACCGGGTCCCCTGCGTCACGCAACTCCAGAAAATGCGTGCCTTTCACCACACGGCCGCCTTTTAAGTCCAGGCAGGGGATGATCCTCCGGGTAAGAACCATACCACAAGGTCGACGGGTGGATATATCATGGTTTGTGCCTTTGGGGCAGATTCCCGGCTCCTGCCGTGACTTTATCTGTTGTGAGGAGGATAGTTATGAGCACGAGGGGACTTTTATGGATCCGAGCCATTCGGGAGCACTGAAGATTGAGTGGGCCAGGCAGTACATGCCGGTCCTGGCAGGGATACGGGAGAGATTTGCAAAGGAGAGGCCCTTTTCGGGGATGAGGATCGGGATGGCCCTTCACGTGGAGGCAAAGACCGCAAACCTTGTCCTGACCCTTGCCGCGGGAGGCGCCGAGGTGTATATCACCGGGTGCAACCCCCTGAGCACGCAGGACGACGTCGCGGACGCCCTGAACCACTACGAGAGGGTCGAGTGCTATGCAAAACGGGGAGCATCGGTGGACGAATATTACCAGGCGATCGACAGGGTGCTGGACGCCCACCCGGTAGTTACTATCGACGACGGTATGGATCTCATCTACCGGCTTCACACCACCCGCACGGCACAGCTCGGTGAGGTGATAGGAGGCTGCGAAGAGACCACTACCGGTATCCACAGACTCAGGGCCATGGCCACGGAAGGGGCCCTGAAGTTTCCGGTCATTGCGGTGAACGATACCCCGATGAAACGGTTCTTCGACAATGTACACGGCACGGGGGAGAGTGCGCTCACGGCGATCATGGTCACCACCAACGTGCTCATGGCAGGGAAGTACGTCGTCGTTGCCGGATACGGGTACTGCGGGAGGGGGCTCTCCAGGAAGCTGCACGGTCTCGGCGCGAAAGTAGTGGTGACCGAGATCGACCCCCGCCGTGCGCTCGAAGCGCACATGGACGGGTACCTGGTCATGAGCATGGATGAAGCGGCAACCATCGGAGACCTTTTCATCACCACCACGGGCGATACTTCGGTGATAAGGGAGGAGCATTTCCGCAGGATGAAAGAAGGGGCCATCCTCTCCAACGCCGGGCACTTCAACGTGGAGATCGATGTCGAATGGCTGGAGGCCAATGCCGGACCCGTGGTGCGGAGGGACGGGATCGATACCTATCATGTCGACGGGAAGCAGATCCACGTCCTGGCCCAGGGAAGACTGGTCAACCTCGCAATTCCCAAGGGGATGGGCCACCCCATCGAGGTGATGGACCTCTCCTTCGCCCTTCAGGCTCTTTGCGCGGAATATATCGCTAAAAATGGTAAAAAACTTCCCCCCGGGGTGCATCCCGTTCCGCTGACTATCGACGAGGAGGTTGCCCGGGCCAAACTTGCCGCACTCGGGCTCTCCATCGACCGCCTGAACGAGGAGCAGCGCCGTTACATGGCCAGCTGGGACATCGGGACCTGAATTCTCTCAGATCTGGTAAATAATTCCTTTTTCACCGGGTCGGGGACCCCGACCTCATACTGTGATGAATTTTCATCATTGTTGACATCCTTACTACGTCATTTCGTGCGTAGTGTGAAATTCAGGTATTGCAGGGCAGCTCTGTCCGACAAGGACCCGATGTTCAGGGGATCGCCTTTTCTCTCTCCGACTCGTTTTTAGGTGTGCCGGATACCGGTTATCCGTTATCCTCTTCGATCCCGATATTTTCCCTGTTGCAGAAGAGATATTCCTGTGCATACCCTGCGTAGGGACCGAATGTCTGCCTTCCGAATGCAGCGATATCCTCGTCACGGCCGGACCCGGCCGCTCCGGGGTACCTGGCAGTGAGGATCTTCCGGATCCACACGTCCACAGGGAACGCCTCGTATTTCTGGAATGCAAAGAGGAGCACGCAGTCCGCAACCTTCTTCCCAACGCCCTTCAGTCGCAGGAGCTCTTTCCGGGCATCGGGATAGGGAAGCAGGGAGACTCTTTGCTCCCACCCCGGGTCTCCGGCGATGATCCCTGCGGTGTCGCACAGGTAGGGGGCCCGGTATCCCATTCTGCACTCCCTGAGGTCGCACTCTCCGGCTTCGGCCAGCGCCTCCGGCGTCGGGAATGCATGGTAGGTTTTTCCCCTGAACGGGATCTCTTCGCCATACCTTGCGGAGAAAAGTGCTATCCGCTTTTTTATCACCGGGATATTGGTATACGTCGCGCAGATATAGGACGCGAGACATTCCCAGGGGGGCTGGGCAACGATCCGGAGCCCGTTGCACCTGGCTACCGCGTCCCGGACCAGGGGATCGTGTGCGATGACCGTCAGGATCGCGGGAAGGTCGAGGTCCAGCTGGAAGTAGTGACGGATCTGGGCTTCGTCGGCTCCCTGCCAGGACAGTTTCCTACCCCTCTGCCGGACCCTGATGACGTTTTGGTCTACGATGCCGTACCACCAGCCTCCGTCCTTCTCCCACCGGAATACCTGGCCGCAGGAGAGAGTATGGTCGAGAGAGAACGGCTGGTCCGGGCGAAGCGTAAGGGTGTCCATGGCACTACCCTCAGAAATTCCTTCGCCCGGCTTAAATTGCTGCGGGTAAAGGCAGGTCCGGGTATTTCAGGAACCGGCGACGAGCCTCGAAAAGGCAGTGAGGAAGGCTCTGAACTCTGGCGAAGGTCCGGGATCGCCATTCGGTGGATAACACCCGTTCCCCGGGTCTCCAGGCGATTGCCGTCGATCATGATCCGGAAAAACCAGAATGTGGCGTCGGAGCACCCATGTGGCGAAAGGTATTCGCCACTCCAGGAAAAACAGTCATTTTCCTCAAGATCACGACGGAATCGCTGTCATTCACCACCGGAGGGGAATAACTCGCTGACTGTTCCGTTAAAATTCCCCCCTCTTGATCGCTCGAACCGGAGCGAGGTACCGGTCCACTTCGCGTGACAGGAAGTGCCGTGAAACGAACCGATATAGAACTCGAAGAGATCAGGCTTCAACAGTTCCCCGCTCCCCCCCGGGATAGGGAGATTGTTCTTGTCCCCGTGTTGTTCCGGTAGTGAAATCAGGAATTTTATTCATTCGCGCCGATCCCGGTCCGGCGACCGATCTCTCCAGATCCGGGTGAGTTCACCCACCGCCATTAACTGCTCCGTACCTCTTTCATCCTCCGCGCAATAGACTTTAATACCCGTGTGCCGCAGTTGTGCTCATGGAACTTACACAGAGCCTGCGGGCATTCCTGGAAACTGGAGAAGACTGGGAGCGGAAGAACACCACACTTAAAGGGGTCTCGATCATCAGACTCCCCCAGACGAAAAGCAGGCCGGCGTCACTTGCCATAGAGATCAATCCTCCGAACGAGAAAGGTGCGCCCATGAAGAAGAAGGGTATTATGATCATGGGACGAGGTGAGCTCTCCGCCTTCCGTGAACTCTTCAATAATGAGAAGGTGGAGGCCCTCCTGGAATCGATCGAGGAGGTCGCTCCCGGGAAAAAGGGATCGAAAGCCGAGAAAGAAGAAGTCCTGGAGATATAATCCCCCGTGCACGATTCATGCCGGCGTGGCTGACGCGATCTTCCGCTCACTCGTCCCGGGAGGATGATCGATCTCTTTTATCACCGATTTGAGCGATTCCCGGTGAGATAATGATATAATCATTGAGATTGAACAGGAAGATCAGGGAAAGATCCCGTATCCAGGGATGATACATGACGAGACCAAATCGTGGCATGAAGGGTGTCGCGGGGGATACCGATAGATCGGTGAAACGGTGCGGGAGAGGTGTGTTCTTCGGGCTTCTCGTAGTCCTCTGTGCATCGGTGGTGTTTGCCGGATGCGTGAACGAGCCTGGCGAACCGACAACTCCGGAAAACCCTCCCTCCATCCTGGTCGATTACGTACGGACGGGGGGTATCGCAGGGGTCAGCGACCACCTGGTTGTATTCGAGAACGGGCAGGCGATCTATTCCACCTGGACCGGTTCAGGGGAATTTGAACTTTCATCCGGGGATGTGGACCGGCTGAGGGACGTATTCGCCATCGCAGGGTTCGAATCGCTCAACGGGACATACCCTGCACCTACCCCCGGGGCGGACTACTTCACCTACCGGATCACCTACGAGAACCAGACCGTAATCACCCAGACAACCGGAGTGCCCGACCAGCTCATGCCGGTGATCAGCTACCTCGACCAGATCATCACTGCGCAGTCCGCACGCTAGTAAGGAAAACCTCTCATTTTCAACAATGGTCCGGAGCAGAGGATTGAATAGCCGGGCAATCTTTCATGAGTGAGACGCAACCGGCCCTGTTTGGTGCCTTGCCAGGGCGGACGCAAAGTGCCACCGGCCAGGGCGGATAGATATAAAAATAAAAAAAATTTGAATTACTTGTTCTCGTAAAGGCAGCCCTGGACGTCCTGGCCGAGCTTTCCGATGGCGTCGGACCTGCACCGCTGGCAATGCCTCATCTGGCGTACGTACTTCGCGCACGCGTCCTGCATCTTCCGCTTCATCTCGGGGGTGGGAGGTGCGATATCGGCGAATTTATACTGGGAGATGAGGGGGATCACGTTGAAGGTATACACACCCATCTCTCCCGCTTTTTTGGCGATCTCCGGGATGTGGTCCTCGTTCACACCGGGGATATACACGGTGTTGATCTTTACGATCATCTTCCTCCCGACCGCCATCTGTATCCCCTTGAGCTGGTTTTCAAGGAGGATTCGGGCGCCCTCGATTCCCTCGTACCTCTTCCCCTTATAGGTCACGAACTGGTATATTTTAGCCCCGATCTCAGGATCGATGGCATTGAGGGTGACGGTGACGTTTCCTACATCGTACTTCTCGAGAAGGTCTATCTTCTCCGGGAGAAGGAGCCCGTTTGTGGAGATGCATTTGATCACGTGGGGGAACTCTTCCTTCAGCCTCCGAAGCGTCTCGAATGTGGCCTCGTTTGCCAGCGGCTCGCCCGGTCCCGCGATCCCGATGACCTTGATATAGGGGAACTTGTCCATGGCTTTTCGCACAAGTTCCACCGCCTCCTCGGGGTCAAGTACCTCGCTGGTTACCCCGGGGCGGCTCTCGTTCACGCAATCGAAATCGCGGACGCAGTAGTTGCACTGGATATTACACGCCGGAGCGACAGGGAGATGGCAGCGCCCGAACGCGTGACAGGCTTTCTCCGAAAAGCAGGGATGTTCGCTGATCTTCCGCATCTGCTCCGGGTCCCACTGGACTTTACTCCCGCCGACCGAGGATTCCCTGTAGCCCTCATCTGCCATGATAAACCACGTATGGTTTCTCCCTGATCTTATTTATAGGGTGCAATCGTGCTCCCGGGAGGATTGGAATGCTCCTGCAAATAGCATACAACGGGGCAATCCGGATCGCGGAGCAGGTATGACCGTTGCGTCCTCCTTGTGGCCACTGGTATCCAAAGGAGAGATTAAAGGGTATGCAGTGTGCAAATAGTACTTTTATGATCAGAAGATCACGCGGACTTCAGCGGAAGAACGGGTACATTGCAGTTCTTATCGGATGTGCCCTTCTCCTGGCCACACTGGGTGCGGGGTGCACTTCCGCGCCTGCAACGGTCAAGGCGGGAGATACGGTCAAGGTATATTACGCGGTTTCTCTACCGGGAAACGCGGTCTTCGAGACGAACGAGAACAGTACACCCCTCGAGTTCGTAGTGGGCTCAGGGTCGATGATCTCGGGATTTGATTCGGCTGTCGTCGGAATGGCGGCAGGAGAGACAAAGACAGTGATAATCCCCGCCGAACAGGCCTATGGCCCCAACCGTCCCGAGCTGGTGAACACCCTCCCTGCGGACAAGGTGCTCGCAAGCGTGCAGGCGATGGAAGATGCGGGAGCCATCAGGGAGCTCGACTATCCGGGTATGGAGCCTGTTTTCGAGTATGCGCTCCCGGACGGAACTCATGGATACCTGCGGTTCTCCAACATCACCGAGGACACCGTCACCGTGGATGAGAACAGTCCCCTGGCAGGAAAAGATCTCCAGTTCAGGATCACCGTGGAAGAGATCATCCCGGCGAAGACTTCCTGATTGGAAACCTATAACTCTTTAATTTCGAAATTCTCACGCAAAATGAGAAGATAAAGGATCGGGGGGCAAAGCGGCACCCGATTAGATCCGATACATTTTTTATCAGTATGTATTATCTGAATGTGGTGTACCGGGAACCGCCCCGTCATGCTAAGTCTGGAGTACTGCCTATATTGATGCCACCTTGATTGTATAGTGCTTTTTTCAGGCCTGCGTCGCCCGCGGAACCGGTGCACCAACACCTTCACTTTTGTCATCCAGTATATAAACCAACACTTTGAAAATGGTTATTTCTGCATCTTTTTTGATGCGTCTGACGCACCAGGACTCTTCAGGTGTTTGGAAGAAAATACAGGGATTTTGCATGTCAATGGGTGGGAGATTATTCCTGGTCGCGTTTCATTGCCGGATTTGTTGTTTCGGGCGATTCCCGGCAATTCTTATATGAAAGGACCGACATAGTACCGATACGAGGTTCGCCGACAACACCTGATATGACTCCGAACGGAAGTGCTAAAACGCCTGAAATGTGGAAAGATGCAGGGAACGATTATTTCAAGCGGGGGGAGTACGAGAATGCGATCAAATGTTATGCCCAGGCACTTTCGCTGGACCCGGAATACCTCGAGGCCTGGAACAACATGGGCCTGGCCCTTATGAAGATGGGCAAGACCGAAGAAGCGAAGATGGTGAACCGTACCATTGTCGGGCTGAAAGAAAAAAAGGGGTTGAGGTAACGGCCCGGTCTTGGCACGGTCCCGGTACCGTTTCATGAATTTTTTGTGCAGGCTCGGCAGCCACCGGTGGAAGAAGATCTCTTCCTCTTCACAGTTTTCCTCGAACGTTATCGAATACCGTTACCGGTGTGATCGGTGCGGTGCGGAGAAGAAAGAGGTCAGGCCGAAGAAACAGGGATAACCTGACGGCAGTATACCCGTTTGCGTTTCGATCTGTTTTTCCCAAGATTCGTCCAAAATTTTTCCATGAAGGGATATTTTTTTACGGGAACTCTGATTCTCCTTGTCATCGGTGCCGCGTGGTCCGCAGGGTGCAGCGGCAGTCCAGGCACCGTTCCCGATACCCCTGCAGGCCAGACCGGGAGTGAGCACCCCCGGTACTCCCCCGGCCAGCTCAGGGACCTCGTGGAGAACGCCTCGGCATATGCGCACTCCGTGGGTAAGGACGCCGCGCTTATCGAATTCTCCAAAAAAGAGGGGATGTTCTCCCATGGAGACGTGTACGTCTATGCCTATGACGACAATGGCATCCTCCTTGCCCACCCGTACCAATCCGATGAAGTGGGACAGAACAGGAATAACTTCACCGATATACGTGGTCTTCCGGTGATCAGGATCGGTGAGTACACCGCTTCGAACGGCGGGGGATTTTTCGCATATCTTTATCCTGCTCCTGAGGGTGGGGTAATCGACGAAGCGGCACGGGATTCTTACGTCCCCAAGATCGGGTTCGCCTCTCCGGCTGGTGAGGACTGGTGGATAGGATCAGGGATATATTTCTCCGACCTTGAAGGGGCGGACCAGGTTCCAGGACCGGTAGCGGAGATGATCGATCTCGTTGAAAAGGGGGTGGCCTATGGGCAAATGAATGGAAAAGACGCAGCGTTTTTGGAAATCTCGAACAAGTCCGGTAGGTTTGTCGATGCGAAAGGTCACTATCTTTACGCCTACGATTATAACGGCACCCTCCTTGCTCACCCCTACATCCCGGAAAAGATCGGGAAGGATTTATCCGGGTACCAGGGCCCGTTCGGAATGGAGGTCATCCGTGCCCTGGCACACACCGCCGCGGACGGCGGGGGGTACGTGGTATTCATGTGGCCGAACCCTGACGACAACAACCTGATCGAGATGAAGATCGGGTATGTCCTTCCGGTCGACGAGACCTGGTGGGTCGGGTCCGGAGTCTACCTCAACGAGATTACTGGGGTCAACACCTCATATCCGGCGCCCCTTCCATAATCTTTTAAATTTTTGGCGTTTTTCCAGGTTCCCTGATCTGTCACTGAGGCCGACTTAAAGGAAGTCTAAAAAGCCGGAATTTTTATGTTCAATTCCCTGAACCGGCTCATTCAGGGAGAATTTCAAACAGCCCTCTCAAGGCCTGGCGGTGCGGGACGCAAGCATTAATCGTGGAGGGCGGCCTAAAATTCATTGATTAATGAAGACCCCCTTCCACATCATGCTCATCCCCACCCTGGGGTGTCCTTCCCGGTGCCATTACTGCTGGAGCAGTGAGGAAGGCTCCCCGGTCATGAGCATCGACACGGTGAAGGAGGTGGTGGAGTGGCTCAAGGATTTCCGTAACGAGCCTGTCACCATCACGTTCCATGGCGGCGAGCCGCTCCTCGCGGGTCCGGAGTTCTACCGGGAGGCACTCCCCCTCCTCTCCAACGGACTTGCCCACATGAAGCCCTCGTTCGCCATGCAGACCAACCTCTGGAGAATGACCCCCGAGCTCGCCCGTATCCTCGCGGAGTATCATGTCCCCCTCGGTTCAAGTATCGACGGGCCCGAGGAGATCAACGATGTGCAGAGGGGAGACGGGTATTTCGAGAAGACGATGAAGGGATACCGGGTGGCCACCAAGAACGGTCTCGAGGTCCGGTTCATCTGCACCTTCACCTCGTACTCGGTGCAGTACAGGCGGGAGATATTCCGGTTTTTCATGGAGAACGGGTTCGTCCTCAAGCTCCACCCTGCCCTGCCGTCGCTCCGCGACGATAACCCCCGCAGATGGGCCCTCGCGCCGGAAGCGTACGGGGACCTCCTCGTGTACCTGCTTGAGGAGGCCCTCGAACACCTGGACGAGATCGAGGTGATGAATATCAACGACCTGGTTCGGTGTGTCATCACCCGGAGAGGGAACGTGTGCACCTTTGCCGACTGCATGGGGAACACCTTCGCCATCGGGCCGGACGGCAGCATCTATCCCTGTTACCGGTTCGTGGGGATGCCCGAATGGGTGATGGGCAATGTCCGGGACCGCCCCACCGCGGATGAGCTGGCCGACTCCCCTCCGGGCAGGCTGATGCGCGAATATTCCGATTATGTCGATAGGGAGTGCGGGGCCTGCCCGCACATCAGGTATTGTCGTGGCGGGTGTCCTTACAACGCCATAGCCCCCACCGAAGGATTGATCAGTGGGGTCGACCCCCACTGCGTTGCGTACAAAAGGATCTTCGGCGAGATCAGCGACCGGCTCAATAAAGAGATGTTCGATTCGAACCCGCTCGAGGCCGGACCGTTCGGCATCAAACCGCGGAAGGACGTTCCCCCCGGGATCATGGCACTGATGCGGAAGATTGCGATGGGGAAGTGAACAATGCTGCGAGAAACGGATGGGCTCGGCCGGATTCGAACCGGCGACCTCCGCCGTGTAAGGGCGACGTCATAACCGACTAGACCACGGGCCCACGCTGCCTGATAATGTCGCCCCTGTGGGTATTAATATTGTTGATTCCGGGCAGGAAGCCGGGCATGTCCGCCCGCGGGCTTTGGCTCAATCTTTTTTAAAATAAGCGTTTATCTCCGCCCGGGGGTGGGAGAGCCCCCTGACCCGGAGCTCCCATTTCCGGGTCTCCACCCTGACAGGGTCGAGCGACGAAAAGAGTTCTCTCACCTCATCTTCGGTGAAATAGTGGGTTATGGTCCCGTCATTTCTCCGGAAGGTGTGCGGCTCAATTTCGGGTCCCTTTCCTTCCCGCATGTCTCCCCGGGCAAATCCTGCGAAATACAGCTCTCCTTCCGGCGTGAGGACCCTCGACGCTTCGCGGGCCACGGCCTCTCTTCCCCGTTTTGTGACATGCCCTGCGACGTGGAGCATCAGCACGAGGGAGAATATTCCGTCCCGGAACGGGAGGCACCTTGCATCGGCAGCGACGAAACGCACCGATCTAAAAGTTGATCTTGCCCTACAGAGCCGGAGTGCCTCGCGCGAGAAATCAGCCCCGACTATTTCCACAGGGTTTCCGTTTGAGACCATCGTGACAGGGATCTGATCTCCTTTTAACAGCGGTGACCTGGGTAGTTCTCCGGCCGGGGCCCGAAGTTCTCTGTCCTGGCCTAATTCGGGATATTCACTGGGGGGAGCGGTAGTTGAGACGGGGGTATCTGCCTGTGAAATGGCAGGGGCAGCGACCAGGAACGAAAGGGTTTTTCCGTCACCGCAGCCCAGTTCCAGAATCCGGCCTTCTGCCGGGAGTTCCGGGACGAGTCCCGGGCTCCCCCCCCAGACCCTTCCCCTGGTACGGTATCCGGTATCCCAGGCGTCGCGGAACGGGGGCATAGTTACGTTCTGGAAAATAGGAATAAAAAAGGTATTAGATCAGACCGAAGGACTTGAGGGTCACTTCGGGGTTCACCGCGCCGACGTGGTATACCTTGCCCTCGGTAAGCTCGTTGATCACCACTTCCGCGGGCGAGAAGAGCGAGGTATCGATCTGGTAGAAGTCGAAGTTCGCTTCCTTGAAGATATCATAAAACGGCTTTCCATAACCCTTCGACTTGTTGCTCGGGATCCTGTCCAGGTAGTCCTTGATCTCGGGGGCCTTCATGGTGAGCATGATCCGGCCGTGGTAGATCGTGGCGTCGTTGGTCGTGCCCATCGCCCGGGTTGCGTCCTTCTTTACCGGTGGCACGGGGGCGGTCCCGAACCCGGCGGTGATCTTCTTGGTATCGAACCCGAGCTCGTTCAGCTTGTAGATGGCGGTCTCCACGCACCTTCCTGCCACCTGGATCGAACCTACGAGTGATGCCGTGGGGGCCACCACCGCACAGACGTTGGCCACATCGACCCCTGCCTCTTCCGCGATCTTTGCCATTACCTCCTGGTTGGGGAGATGGTCGCTCTCCAGCGCGATCACCGCGGAGTCGAAGTCGTCTTCGTACTCGATGACTTCATAGGTGTGCTTGGGCTTGAGCGAGAGCGCCCTTGCCGGGCCGCTTCCCATCGCGAAGTAGTTGTTATGCTTTACCGTCCATCCTGCCTTCTGGGCTCCGAGACACGAGATCGCCGGGAAGTCGGTGAAGACGTCGATAAAGGTCATAGGATAGTCGCCGATGTGGCCCATCCGGAAATTGACCTCACCAAGGCCGCCCATGCAGATCTCGGTAAATGCTCTCCCCGCGGCATATCCACCTTTTACGCTCACGCCGCAGTCAACAATCCGGGCTCCGTTGTCCAGCTCGTGGTAGGCAGCATTGAATTCCTCGGCATATTCTGCCAGGTTTTCGAAAATTTCGAGTGCAAGTTCGTTTACGCTGAGCACATGAAATACCCCCTTTACCAATACAACATGGTAGCGGAATACATATTTTTTGTCAAACGAATGTAAATAAATAACTTAAGAAAGGTATTCGAGTATCTTTGCCGGCTCGTACCGGAGACTGATTACCCGGGTCCTTCCCTTTCCTTCCCGGTATTCAAGGTCTATCAGGCGCATCGCGTCCAGTTTTTTTACCATTTCGTAAAACCTGGTGTATCCTACGCCGATCCGATCCTTGATAGTACGGAATACCTCTCCCGCGTTCATCTCCCCTTCGCGGGCCGCGAGCTCGGCGAGTGCCCGAAGAAGCGCTTTCTCCTCGTCTTTTAAGCTGCGCACCGAGAAGCCCAGGTGAAGGTAGCGGGAGACATCGTACGCCTTACAGATGTCTTCCTTCTCGATGTTCCTCCGCGCCTGCTTCTCCGCGTTAAGCGCCGCCCGCTTCAGGAGGTCGATCCCCACCCGGAGGTCCCCGCTCTTCTGGGTCTGGGTTACCACCAGGGAGAACATCTCCTCTGAGAGGCACCCGGGGTAGAGCCCCTGGAGCACCCGTTCGTGCAGGATATCCCGTACTTCATCCTCCCCGTAGGGAGGGAAGTAGATCTCTGTGGGGCGGAAGACCGAGGACACCCTGGCGTCCACCGTCGCGGTGAGGTCGACGTCGAGGTCGCTGATGATCACGATCACCCCGATCCTGGTGCCGGGATAGGCCTCGTGGGAGCGGAGCAGGGTGTAGAGCACCCGGTTGATCTCATTCTCGTAGAAAAGGTAGTTAGCATCGTCGAGCGCCACCAGGAGCACCGTCTCCTCTTTCTGGAGCATCCGTGCCACGGCATCGAAGACCTGTTTGAACGAAGTCCCGGATGAAGGGGGGAGATGCCCGGAGAGCTTGCGGTAGATCTGGGAGAATATGGCGAACTTGGTGTTGTCGATCTGGCAGTTGATCAATACAGGCACCAGCTTCTTGGTGGTCTCTTCGATCTCCTCGAAGAGTTTCCTGACGCTGGTGGTCTTCCCGGTCCCGGGGAGCCCCCGGCATATCGTGTTCAGGGGGCGCCCTCCACGGAGTCCGGGGCGTATCTGGAAGGCCAGTTCCCGCATCTGGACCTCCCTGAAGTTGAACTGTTCCGGGACGTAATCGATCTCGAATACCTCCGGGTCCCGGAACAGGGTCTCGTCCCACATCAGCAGGTTCTTTTTCATCCTTGTTCTGCTCCCTTATACTAAATCCAGGCCGATCTTTTTCGTATCATGTTTTCTTCATGCACTTCCTGCAGAGGGTACGGCTGGTGAAGAGCTGGCTCATCTTCTGCTCCGCCGGCGTAACCCCGACCCCGCATTCCTCACAGGTCACTCCGGCGGACTCACTCGCCGCGGAGACCTTCGCGGGTGCCGTCAGGGAAGGCTTCTCCTCAGCCGGACCCTTCGTCAGGGCCGCAGACTCTTTCGCCGGCACCTTTTCCGGCACAGGGCCGGCTTCCATTACCTCTTGGACGATCTCTTTCGGGAGTGCACACACTCCGATCTGGCATTCCACCGGTTCGTCGACGGCGGGCCCTTCCCGGAAGAATACCCGCTCCCGGTAGCTGTCCACCCGTTTCGCGGTCTCGGGATCCCCCCTGCCCAGCGTTCCCAGGATGCGGTCCAGGTAGGCGACCAGATCCTTCGCATCCTCCTCGCTCGCCACCTCGCCGGAGACCTCCAGCCTCAGGTTCTCGTAGTGCTCAAGGTTAACCGTGACGCCTACGGTGAGATTTTTGCGAGTTCCCATACCAGTCATATCATCACTCCGTCTGATATGATTTGTGCAGTGTACCGGGGGGCTCCATCCGGCAGACCTTTATCACCCCGGGACGACCACTTGATTCGGGCCGGGAGGCAGATGATGAGAGTTACCCCCACTGATCCCGGTGATGAAGCACGGGCCTGATGCCTCCAGGTTACTTTGCGCCGAATACGAGGGGGAGGAACTCTGCAGCGGATCTTACTCCGTAACTTCCTTTTGCCGCTTCTTTCTCGGAAAAACTGCTGGTATTGTCCTTTTCCCTTCCCCGAATGGCAAAGGGGACCGGGTCGCGGGTATGGGTCCGGACCCTGATGGGGGTGGGATGATCGGGAAGCACTGCCACAACCCCGTAGAACTCCTCGAGGATGGTGCCGATCATTTCGTCAACCCGCTCGATTGCCTCTATCTTCTCGGCAATGCCCCCCATATGCCCTGCCTCGTCGGGGGCCTCGACGTGGACATACATGAAGTCCAGCCGCTTCAGGGCGGCGAGTGCGTAGCGCGCCTTGGCCTGGTAGTCGGTGTCCAGGTATCCGGTAGCCCCGGGAACGGAGACCACCTCCATCTTCGCCGCTTTCGCGATGCCGTTCAGCAGGTCGACCGCGGAGATCATCCCTCCCGATCGGCCGTACTTTTCCCGGAACGGTGTCAGAGCCGGTTTCTTTCCTCCGCTCCAGGGCCAGATCTGCGTGGCGGGCAGTTTTCCGGCGGCGATCCTGGCCTGGTTGACCGGGTGCCCGGAAAAAACTCTCCTGCTCTCCTCCATCACCGCGGCAAGAAGTTTCGCGTCCCCGCCTGCGGGGAGGTGGGGGGCGATCTCCTGGCCGACGATATCGTGGGGGGGCACGGTGACCGCGCCTTCCCCGCCGGGAACCACCAGCAGGTTCCTGTAACTTATGCCTGCGTGGACCCTGGCCCGGGGAAGCCGGGGAGAGAGGTCGTGGAGCAGCGCTGCACCCTCTGCGGAACTGATGTGCCCCGCGTTGAAGTCCGCCATCACCCCGTCCCGGATTGTCACCAGGTTCGCCCGATAGGCCACGTCCTGCTCGCGGAGGTCGATACCCATGGAGAGGGCCTCAAGCGGCCCCCTCCCGGTATAGCAGGCCGCGGGATCGTATCCAAGGATGGAGAGGTTGGCGATGTCGCTCCCCGCCTCGAACCCGTCGGGGACGGTCTTTAACAGGCCCGATGCCCCTTCCCGGGCAATGCGGTCCATGGCGGGAGTCCTGGCGTACTCGAGGGGGGTTTTTCCCCCGAGCTCAGGCAGCGGTTCATCTGCCATTCCGTCTCCGAGTATCACGATATACTTCATGGTGAGCCACCGAATGCGTTGAGCACCCCGATAAGGGGCAGCGTGGTGATCAGGGCGGCGACCGTGGCTCCCGCGACTATGGCCGGAAATGCCTGCCGGAAGCGGATCCCGAAGACGAACGCCGCCGCGCAACCGCTCCATGTCCCGGTGACGGGGATGGGTGCGGCCACAAAGAGGAAGAGGGCGGTTGCCCCCCACTTCCTGATCTGGTGATCATGTCTGCGTGTCCGGGCAAAAAGCCAGTCGAAGAACCGCTTCATGATCGACGAGTGGGCGCACAGCCATGCCGATACCGGATCGAGGAGCAGCAGCAGCGGAATCACGGGGAGCAGGTTCCCGAGCATTCCCAGCAGGAATGCAGTCGCGGGAGGAAACCCGTAGAGGATAGCCAGAGGGATGGCGTACCGGGCTTCAAAGAAGGGCAGCGCGCCGAGAATTATCACTACCAGCGCCGCACCGGGGTCCATCCTGTCACTCCAGCATGGCCCGCACCGCAGACCGCACGCTCTCGGCCGATCCGATCTCGGGCTTCCACCCGAGAGTGCGCATTCTGTCGACCGCGAGCTGCATCCTGGGCACGTCTCCCACCCAGCCCCGTTCTCCGCCGGTGAACCGGTACTTCACGCCGGTAAGTCCCATCTCCCCGACCACGATGTCCGCGATCCGGCGCACGTCAACCCAGTCCTCGGACCCGATATTGAACACGTTATACTGCGACGGCGCGTTGTCGACCGCATAGAGCATTGCGCGGACGCACTCCGAGACCTCGAGGTACGACTTCGACTGCCGGCCGTCTCCCAGGATCTCCAGGACCTCAGGGTCCTCCCGCAGTTTTCGGATGAAATCGGTGATCACACCATGGCCGCTCCGCGCCCCGATGATGTTTGCGAACCGGTAAACCCAGGCCTTCATCCCGAACGAATGGCAATAGGACGATATCAGTGCCTCGCACGCAAGCTTGCTCGCCCCGTAGACGGAAACGGGCTCGAGCGGGGTATAGTCCTCCGGTGTGGGGATCACCGCGGCCTCCCCGTACACGGTTGATGTGGAGGTGAACGCGATCTCCCCCACACGATGCACCCGCATCGCCTCGAGCACACGGTAGGTCCCCATGATATTGTTCCTTATTTGAGAGTCGGGGGCGATCGCCGACTGGCGGACGTCCGGGTCCGCGGCAAGATGGAACACGCGGGTCGCACCTGCGAGGGACCGCTGCCAGCCGTCCCCGAGGAGGTCGGCTTCCACGAGGGTGACCAGCCCCTCGTCCAGGTGTTTCCCAAGGTTGTCCCGCGACCCTGCCGCCAGGGAATCGATGACCACCACCCGCTCGCCCCGCCCGACCAGGGCGTCGACCAGGTGGGATCCTATGAATCCCGCTCCACCGGTGACGACGGAAAAGATCATATCCTAAATATCTCCGGCGCACTACCTTTAACTGCTATGTTCATCGGCATAGACCACGGGACCACCTCGATGCGGTTCTCCTCCCCCGCAGGGGAGTTCAAGATCTCCCGGGAGGATGCGCGGTTTTTCTCCATTCGGGACCTCGAGCGGATCAGCCCTCTGGAAGAGATCGAGGGGATAGGCCTCTCCTACTCCATGGGCGACAACTTCTCCGCCATTACCGCGATCGACCACCTGGTCGACCGGGGGCTGGTGAGCCGGGATGGCGCGGGGAAGCATATCGGGGGCGGGACCCGGGTCTTTGACCAGGTGAGAGAGAGCGGGATCCCTGCCGTGGTCATACCCGGCCTTCACCGGGGTTCTCCCACCGATCCCCGTTTCAAGGCCTATTCCCACCAGGCCAGCCCGGAGAAGGTGGGAATCGCCTACGAGGTCTGCCATGACCTCGGCAGGGACGTGGTGGTATCGGACGCGAGCTCCAATACGGTCACCCTCCTGGTCGCGGACTGGAAGATCGTAGGGGCTATCGATGCCTGCATCTTCGCGCCCGGCACGGTCCACGGGGCAATCGACGTGGACGGGATCAGGAAGATCGATGCCGGCGAGATGACCGCGAACGAGGCGTTTCTCCATGCAGGGGTGAATTTTTCGCTTCCCGAAGAGGAACGGGTACCGGCACTGGCCATGTTCGCCGCAATGGAATGTGCCGCGATGCGGGTTTTGTGCCCATGCGCGAAGGTCGCCCTGGCCGGTTCGCTCGCCCCTCTGATCGGAGACCGGGTCCGGGACCATCTCCGCACGGAGGTGGCGGTATACGATGAATGGTGTGCGTCACGTGGAATTGCCAGGATAACCCGGGACATCTTCTCCGGGAAGGATGAGATCCTCGGCCTGGACGTCAAAATGTAAATTTATATTATTAATCATGTAAGATTATTCTGGGATTATTTTGAGAGAGTTACGTATCCACGGCAGGGGCGGGCAGGGGTCGGTCACCGCTGCCGAACTGATCGCGGTCGCCGCTTTTGAGGGCGGGGTGTTTTCGCAGGCATTTCCTGCATTCGGCGTCGAAAGACGCGGCGCTCCGGTCCAGGCGTTCGTGAGGTTCGACACCAGCAAAATTCGCCTGCGGAGCCAGGTGTACGAGCCGGATTACATCATAGTACAGGACAGCACCCTGATCCGGGACGTGAACGTGTTCCAGGGGGTAAAGCCCGGAGGCATCGTGATAATCAATACCGAGAAGGAACAGGAATATTCGATCCCCGCAGGGGTGAAGGTTATCACCATCGATGCAACAGGCATCGCGCTCCAGGAGCTTGGGGTCCCCATTACGAACACTACCCTCATGGGGGCGTTCTCTGCGGCAACTGGAGAGATCAAGATGGACTCGCTTGAAAACGCGCTTCGGCGGAGATTCACCGGCGATATGGCCGAAAAGAACATCAAAGCGGCCCGGAAGGCGTACCAGCTCATCGGGGGTGCGTCCTAGATGGCGCTCGGTGTCGGGTGCACCGCCCGCCCTGGCAGGGCGAAGGATAACAAGACCGGGTCGTGGCGGGTTTTCAAGCCTAAATTCGATTCCGAAAAGTGCAGCAAATGCGGGATGTGCATCACCATCTGTCCGGAGGGGTGCATCAGGGAAGAGGACGAGCTCCCCGTCCCCGACTACGACTATTGCAAGGGATGCGGGCTCTGTGCCGAGGAATGCCCCTCCGGTGCGGTCGAGATGCAAAAGGAGGAGAAGTAGATGATGGAGATCATGGAAGGGTCGCACGCCGTGGCCCACGCGGTGAAGCAGTGCCGGCCGCAGGTGATCGCGGCATATCCGATTACCCCCCAGACCCATATCGTGGAGGCTTTGGCGGACATGGTAGCGGACTGCCACCTCGACGCCGAATACGTCACCGTGGAGAGCGAGTTTTCCGCACTTTCCGCGTGCCTCGGTGCGAGTGCCGCAGGATCGAGAGTATACTCGGCCACCACTTCCCAGGGTCTCGCCCTGATGTTCGAGGTCTGCTACAACGTTGCCGGGATGCGGCTGCCCATCGTGATGACCATCGTGAACCGTTCACTCGGGGCACCACTCTCCATATGGAACGACCAGCAGGACTCGATATCCCTGCGGGACTCCGGGTGGCTTCAGTACTACGCCCAGGACAACCAGGAGGCTACGGACCTCCACTATATCGCCTACAAGGTGGCGGAGGACCACGATATCCTTCTCCCGGCATTCGTCTGCCTGGACGGGTTCATCCTCTCCCACACTTACGAACCGGTGGAAATGCTCACCCAGGAGCAGGTCGACTCGTTCCTGCCGGCGTTCTCGCCCTACCAGAGGCTGGACGCGGACGACCCCATCAGTTTCGGGATGTACGCAACCCCGGAGTATTACATGGAGTTCCGGTACGAGATCGACCGGGCGATGCAACGGTCGAAGAAGGCGTTCTCCGCAGCAGGAAAGGAATTCGCAGACCTCTTCGGGAGGGATTACAGTGCACCGGTGGAAGGATACCGGCTTGACGATGCAGATACTGCGCTGGTGGCTATGGGGTCCATCTGCGGCACCGCCAAGGATGCCATCGATGAGATGCGGAGTTCGGGAAGGAAGGTCGGTCTCCTGAACGTGAGGACTTTCCGCCCGTTCCCCGGTCCCGAAATCGCAAAAGCTCTTTCCGGGGTTTCCCGGGTTGCGGTGCTCGACAAGAACATCTCGCTCGGAGCCAAGGGAGCGATGGGCATCGAGGTGAAGGATGCGCTGTACGGTTCCGGGATACCTGTCCTGGACTATATTATCGCCCTTGGCGGAAGGGACGTGAGAAAGAAAGATATCGCGGCGGTTGTAGATATGGCGGAGAAGAACCAGGGAGACCTCTTCTACGGGCTCCGGAAGGAGGTGCTGTAATGGCGGGCTCGGGTTGTGACCTCTTCGAGTTCGGCCACCGGGCCTGCGGGGGCTGCGGTGCGGCGCTCGCCGCCCGGCTGATACTCGATGCGGCAGGGAAGGACACTATCGTCTGCTCGTCCACCGGGTGCATGGAGGTGTTCTCCACTCCTTATCCGGAAACGGCGTGGAAGGTCCCCTGGATCCATTCGCTCTTCGAGAACAACTCCGCGGTGGCTTCGGGGGTCGAGGCATCGTTAAAGAAGCAGGGGAGGAAGGAGAAGGTGATCGCACTGGGAGGCGACGGTGCGACATTCGATATCGGGGTCCTCTGCATCAGCGGGGCGTTTGAGCGGGGTCATGATATCACCTACATCTGCTATGACAACGAGGCCTACATGAACACCGGGATCCAGCGGTCCGGAGCCACGCCGTACGACGCGAGCACCACCACGAGTCCTGCGGGGAAATGTTCCCTCGGTAACAAACGGCAGAAAAAGGACCTGCCGGCGATCCTCGCGGCCCACGGGGCTCCGTACGTGGCGACTGCGTCCATCGCTTATCCCGCGGACGTGAAAAAGAAGATCCAGAAAGCTCTGGAGACGAAAGGTCCCTGTTACGTGCAGATCCATGCCCCCTGCTGCACCGGGTGGGGCTTTGAGGGGGAGAAGACCATGGCCATCGGGAAGCTCGCGGTCGAGACCGGACTCTGGGTCAACTATGAGATGGAAGAGGGGAAGGTCACCCGGGCGAAGAAAGTGGTCCGAAAACCGGTCGAAGAGTATCTCAAAGAACAGAAGCGGTTCCGCCACCTGTTCAAACCAAAAAGAAACGATGAAGAGATCGGGAAGATCCAGGCAATCGCGGACCGGAACGCAGAACGTTACGGCATCGACCTGAAGATTAAGAAAGACTGAATATCTTTTTTCCTTGCCGGAAAGGAATTAAAAAAATCCCCCTCTGTTGAAATCCTCGATCTCATTCGTATGTGCTCATATTCTTAAGGGCTTATCCGGAGTTGTTGAAGAATACAAATCCATCACGTATGACGCTCCAGGGGCTGCGCCCCGCCGCTGCGGCGCCCCGACAGGATATTCCTGAACCGTCGGATGCAGGGGTCTTTTTTTATTAATTTCTTATCGGGGGATAGCAGCCACGGAAGTAATGCGGGAGATATCGCGTCGGGGGCTGCCACAGTGGCGGGGGCGAAGCCCCCAAGAACGTCACGTGGTAATGATGTTAAAAAAGCCAAAAATTCCTGCAAACGGCAGAAAATAATGAACGTTCGGATGAGCCCCGCGGATCTATTGCCGGCCGCTGCAAATCGCCGGATGCTTCTGTAGGGGTCCGGATATCCGATGGGCAAATACGATGCCAATCCCCGCTCCCGGTAAGGTTTGCAGTTTCCATAGTACGAGGGCGGGGGCGGGATGCTACCCGGATGTCGGTGCGAATGAATGAAGGACGCCTCCATGCCATCGGGACTCCGTCCTCACCCACGGCAGTACCTCCGGGAAGAACCATGACGGAAACGTTATCATGGATCTTCTATTCATAGTAATTATTGAACCGGGAACAGGAGCGGCCACATAGCTCCCGCCGCTCCTGACAGGCACCATAGGAACATCCGCGGATTCTTTTTCATGGTTAAAAACGCCAGGAAAATGCACCGACTTCCAGGCGTGCTGCGGCCGGGGGCATTTTCATGAAAGGGCACGACGAATCCCGTTGCCAGGGCCGGATCCTGGTGATGGATGACGAACCGGGTATCCGGGAGATCCTCAGGGATATTCTCATCCACCTCGGGTACCAGGTCGAGACGGCGGCAGACGGGGAGTCGGCATGCAGGCAGTACTCCGAGGCATTTTGCCGGGACGAGAGGTTCGATGCGGTGATCATCGATCTTACCATTAACGGGGGTATGGGCGGGGAGGAGGCTCTGCAGGAGCTGCAGAAGATCGACCCTTCGGTGAAGGCGATCGTCTCCAGCGGACACTCCGGAAACCCCGTGATGGCCGACCCCCGCTCTTACGGCTTTTCGGGAGTGATGCCGAAACCCTACAGAATAAAGGATATGGGCCAGCTGCTCGACGAGATCCTTTCTCACCGTTAGGGCCCTTTATTTCTGCTTTTCCGCCAGGTGAATGCAAACGGGAGGAGCAGCACGATGGCGATCAGGATCCAGAAATTGAGGAAAAAATACAGGAGTTCCTCCCTCTGGGGATCGTAAAACCTCATCTCGAAGGTCCGGGTCTCGTCCCACGTCACAAGGACGGTCCCATTGGTCCCGTTCACCGCCTCGCCCCCCGGGCTGATCATGCCGAGCAGCGGGTTCCGGACGTCGAGACCCGGTGGGAGGATCACCTCGACCTTATAGGGGGTTGCAAAGGAGCCCGTCATATGGCTCTCGGAGATGTCCCCCCGGTATGAGAGGGTGTAATTTCCTCTGGGAAAGGATATGGCGGACGTGCTGGTGGAGGTGTAGTTGCAGGGGTTGCACGGTCCTGAAAGTCGGATATCCCTGACCGTGACCGGGACCCGTTCCCCGAGCATCCCTGTGGTGTAGAACTCGAACCCGTTCGCGTCCTCGAGCTGTATCTCCGCCTGGAAGGCGGTCCCGTTCCCGATCACCGTGTAGGTGGCGACCTGCGCCTGTACCGGGATTACGATGAGGAGGACTGCAATGCAGAGACCAATGATGGCAGGTCTGCATTTATCTCCAGCGGGGGTTCGCACTGTCGTATCACCGTCTCCGGATCTTTCAGCAGGTGTCCGGTCACCACGCACACAATATATTCGTCCCGATCGATAGCGCCGCATTCCAGGAGTTTCTTCACTCCTGCGACCGATGCTGCGGACGCGGGCTCGACCCCGATCCCTTCTCTCCTCGCAAGTGCCTTCTGCATGGCGAGGATCTCCTCGTCGCTCACCACACCGGCGGTGCCACCGGTCTCCCGGATGGCAGTGAGTGCCTTCTCGGCGTTTACCGGGGCGCCGATGCGGATCGCGGTGGCCACGGTCTCGGGATGCAGCTCAGGGACCACCTCGGGGAGATCCTCGCAGATCGCCCTGTAGATCGGGGCGGAACCCGCCGCCTGGATCCCGGTCATCATCGGCAGCCTGTCGATAAGCCCGAGAGCCAGAAGCTCCTTTAATCCCTTATGCACTGCCGAGATATTGCCGGCATTGCCCACGGGGAGGACGATCCTGTCGGGCACCGCGCCCAGCTGGTCGATCGCTTCGAATCCTATGGTCTTCTGGCCCTCGAGCCTGAACGGGTTCACCGAGTTGAGCAGGTAGAGCCCATGGGTCAGGCAGAGCTCGTGAACCATCTCCAGGGCCTGGTCAAAGTTACCCCGGATCGAGATCACCCGGGCCCCGTGCATCAGGGCCTGTGCCACTTTTCCGAGGGCGACCTTACCCGCCGGGAGGAGCACCACCGCGGGGATCCCCGCCCGTGCGGCGTAAGCCGCCAGGCTTGCCGAGGTATTCCCAGTACTTGCGCAGGCAACGGTGGTCTTTCCAAGCTGGATGGCCATGCTCACTCCTACGGTCATTCCCCGGTCCTTGAACGATCCGGTGGGGTTCATTCCCTCGTGCTTGGCATAGAGGTGGGGAAGACCCAGCTCCTCCCCGATCCTTTTCAAGTGGTAGAGCGGGGTGCCGCCTTCCTGGAGGGTGACCGGGGGGATGTTCACCGGGAGCAGTTCACGATAACGCCATACCGAGAGGGGGCGGGAATCCCATACCGCCCTGTCCACCGATACCTTGTCGAGATCGTACTCTACCGCGAGCAGATGGCCGCACGCACTGCAGTTATAGAGGATCGCGTCCGGAGGGTACCTGGCGCCGCACTTCACACACACGAGGCGGTACATGGTGTACTTATTCGCCATCCCCATACATTAAGGCATGTATCTCTTCAATTTGTGCAGGCTCTCCCGATTCGTGTCTGGATTATCCTTTTTCTCTCTCATGGAGCCGCAGGTAGAGTTCCGGGCGGCGGTCCCTCTCTACGGGAAACCGGGAACGTACTTCCAGGACCAGCGAGGGGTCGATCTCCGAAGCGACGATTGTTTCTTCCTCACCGGCCCTGGAGATAATCTTCCCCCAGGGGTTTGCCGTCATGGTCCCTCCGAGGTAGGTGTCGACCGGGGTGACCCCGGTGGTATTCACCCCAGCGACGTACATCTGGAACTCCACCGCCCGTGCCCGGATGAACAGTTCCCAATGCTCCAGCCTTGAACCCGGCCACGCGGAAGGGACCACGACGGCATCGACTCCCGCCCGCGAATAGGCTGCAAATATATCGGAGAACCGCAGGTCGTAGCAGATCGCGATCCCGAACGTCACGCCTCCCAGGGTAAAAACCGAGATATTGTCGCCCGGCCCGTACCAGCACTCCTCTCCGGCGGGCGAGAAAGGGTGGCATTTCGAGTACGCCGCGACCTCATCCCCTCCGGAATCGAACACCATCGCCGTATTCCTGGGGAGAGGAGAGTGTCGTTCGCGAAACGAACCCAGTACCGCGATGCCATATTCCTTCGCCAACCGGGAGAGTGTTGTTGCGATCTGACCGTCCCGGGCCTGGAGGTTCTTCCGGGAGGTGGGGTCCCACCCGGTGGCGAACTGTTCGGGGAATGCTACCAGCATCCCGTTGTTCGTCGCGGCTTTCGCGACGAAAATTTCCGCCTTTTCCAGCCCCTTTTTTGGATCTTCCCACACCGGGGACATCTGGACAGAGTGGAGCACCGGCATGAGCACTTATCCTCCCGCCAGAAGGGGAAACGTCGCCTTGATCCCGGTGACCACGAACTGCACCGCGATCGCGATGAGCAGCATACCCATGATCCGGTTGATCACCCGGAACTCACGCTGCCCCACTCTCTTCATGATCGCGTCGGACCGGATCATCATCAGGTACGTGATGAGAATGGCAACCACCACCGCTGCAAGGATAGCGATCGCCTGGACGTAATCTCCCACCGCTTCGTTCATCAGCACTATGGTGGTGGTGATCGCTCCGGGCCCGGCGATCATCGGGGTGGCGAGCGGCATCACCGAGATGTCCTCCGCATCGGTACTCTCATATTTCTCGGTGGCGGTCAGCTTGGTCCGCGAGATCTTTGCGTAGACCATCTCCATACCGATCCCGAAGAGGAGGATACCTCCGGCGATTCGGAATGCATCGAGGGTGATCCCGAAGAGCTGCAGGATTATCCCGCCTAATAAGGCAAATACGAGCAGGAGGATGAGGGCATAACGACACGACTCCTTTGCGACTTTCATCCGGGTCGGGTTGTCCGCCCCGGCGGTCAGGGAGACGAAAATGAGCGTGGCCGCGAGCGGGTTCACGATTATGATCACCGAAGAAAACGCGAGCAGCGTAAAGGTGACCAGGTCCCCTGCCATGGGGAGAGTATGGATTTTCCCTTTAATGAGACTGTTGGTGGGCTGTTCCGGCGTTTGTTTTCTCACATGATCTCTAAAAGCCGGGGTCGAGGTCATACGCAGGTTGAATACTGACGACGCTCCCAGGGGTGCCGTCCCGCTGCTGCGGCATTCCGCACAGGATATCTGTGGAAATGAATCGAATGCTGTTTATCTGTCTCCCGATCAAGTTCCGGGGCCGCCGCCGGGACGTCTTTTGGGGGTACATCCCGAAAAGTGGTGCAGGGTGATGGCTCGGAGAGCAGGATATGAGCGGACCGGATTTTCTCCGACAACGTTTCCGGGGCGGTCGCCCCTGCCACTGTGGCGAACCCCGACCGGATACCTGTGGTATTGACTAACCCGTCGTGACTCTCCACGCTTTACGGCCTAAGATCGCCGCCAAGGCGTCCTTCGGCGGCGGTACGTTACTGGAATCTTCCGCACCCGGCACTTCAGCTGCCCCAGGCACGAAAGTCTCGAAATAGGATTCGCAGGATAAACCCTGGTTTTTTTGGGGCCGGAGGCAATAGACAAGAATACATCCAAACAAAAAAAACAATAATAAAAAAATGAAAACCGGGGAGCGGTTTTCAGACGCGATCACTCGTAAAGGACCGGCTCGTCGATCCGCTTGTAGGCGACCAGCTCGGTCCCCGCGAAGTGAATCCCGATCTCGCGCTTCGCGCTTTCCGGGGAGTCGGAACCGTGCACCACGTTCCGTCCGATATCCATTGCCAGATCTCCCCGGATGGTCCCCGCGGCCGCTTCGGCCGGGTTGGTAGCCCCGATGATCGCCCGGGCCACTTTCACTACGTTCCTGCCCTCCCATACCATAAGGAAGCAGGGACCGCTGGTGATGTAGTGCTGGAGCGAGGGATAGAACGGCTTTTCCAGGTGCTCCTGGTACTGTTCCCGCACCCGCTTCTCCGGGAGCTTCTCGAGTTTCGCCGCCACCAGTTTCAGGCCTTTGGACTCGAACCGGGAGACGATATCTCCCACCAGCCCGCGGGCGACACCGTCAGGTTTCACCATGACGAAGGTGCGATCCATCTCCATCCCGGATCACTCCTTCCCGAGCGCCTTCCTTCCGGCCTTCGTCCAGGCCACCCGGCGCGGGGCGCGGCCCAGGCGCTGGTTGTTCTGGCACTTGCTGCTGCAGAAATAATACGTGGTGCCGTCCCGGCGCACATACATTTTGCCCGTGCCGGGTTCGACAGGCTCTCCGCAGAAACTGCAAATCTTGGTCTCCACCATCTTGCTTCACCTCCGTGAGAGCTTCTTCGCCTCACGCTCGGTCTCGATCAGCATCAGGATATCGCCTTCCCGGATGGGTCCCACGGTGTTCCGGGTGATGATCCTGCCCTTGTTGATCCCGTCAAGGATCCGGCATTTCACCTGCATCGCCTCGCCGTGCATCCCGGTGGACCCGATGACCTCGATCACTTCTGCCGGCACTGCTTCGTCTGCCATGGGCTACTTCACGCTCTCAGGTCGGAGAGCTGCTTTGCCAGCTCGTCGATAATTTCTTTTGCCTTGCCCGGTTTGACGACGGCTGCAGCAGTGGAGCCCACGTCAAGCCCGCTCGCGGTCCCGATGTCGTTCTGCTTGCTGATAAACACGTAGGGGATCTTCTTTTCTTCGCAGAGCGGGGGAAGGTGCATCACGATCTCTTCGGGTTCCACGTCTCCGCCGATCAGGACCAGAGTCGCGATGCTTCTCTCTATTGCTTTCGTCGCCTCGTTGGCCCCTTTCTTGATCTTGCCGGTGTCTCGGGCGATCTCCAGTGCTTCGAGCGCCTTGTTCTGGAGCTCTTCCGGGACTTCAAACTTCATGTACGATTTAGCCATAACTCACCTCATTCAGGAGTAGCGTTCTCCCTCATCACTCATCAGTCAGTGACGACGATGTGCTGTATAAATTCAACAGGAACGGAAATAAAGGTTTGCGAGATACCGTTTTTCACGCCGGAAATCCGGCCGTAACGGGAGCTGCCGGCCCATTTCCCGCGGGGAGAGCATATATCTGCACTCCTTCGCGGTTATAGATCTCTGTCAGGCCCGCCAGGTCGACACGGACCTGGTACTGCTCGCGTTCCGGGTTCCCCACGACGACCATGGTTGCGTTATACTTCCGCATCAGGTCAGCGGTCGCCCCCGGGTCCTCGTAAATGGTCTTGATGTCGTTGATCCGTTCCCCGTACCACCCCGAATCGTCGTTCCTCCACATGTACTCGTGGAAGGGCATCCCAATGATGGTGGGAAGTCCGGTGAAGGAGGAGATCCGCGAAAAGTAGGTATAGTCCCCTCCCTGGGCCTCGACGATCCCGAACGAACCGGGAAGGCTTCGGAGATAGTCCACTGCAAGTGCGTCCCCGGGGTATGCCGTCTTAAGGTAGTTGAGCCCGTCGAGAGATGCATCCCGGTAGGGGGAATCGAGGGGGACCACCAAGGGGCAGACCAGGAGGACGACCACCGCGATCACCAGCCCGATCCTGGTGACCACCGGCCGGATCTTTTCACGGGGGATGAATCTCCCGAGCACCTGGGCCAGCATTACGAACGAGGATGCACCCATCAGCAGCCAGGCGGCGATATAAAACTTGAAGATGGTGTTCATCCGGTAATAGACGTCCCCCATGTTGTCCTTGAAATAGAAGAACTCGGTGAGTATGATGATCACAAGGCCGAGCACCGCGAGGAGTTCGGCGGGCTTCTTCGCTCCCCGGGCGAGGAAATATGCGAGCGGGATCACCGCGATTGCCGCCCCGGGATACCCTGCGATGGCGAACGGGATGGCCACCAGAAGCAGGTACGGCCTTTTTATGATGTCCCCGGCGAGGTAGACGACGAAGAGGGCGATGAACAGGCCGTGGATAAGCAGGAACTCGAATGCCGGCGTGGGCGTGGTCACCAGCCCGATCCCCATGATCCCCCGGGTGTTGAACATGAAGTACGAGGGAAGGTAAGAGAGTACCGCGAGCACGGGGACCAGGACGAGGTACGAAGGTCCCGTACACACCCAGTTCAGGGGATGATACCAGTGGCCGCGGGAAGTGCCCGGTTGAGGTTCATCATTCTGAGCCGGGTATTTCCTGCTCCGGTACCACAGGATCAGCCCGGAGAGCACGGTGACAGGGGCGTAGACGATCACGTCCCAGGAGTTGATAAGGGGCATCGCCCCGAGCGACAACGATGAGAGCAGGACGATCGCCCACCGGGTCCGCCGGCCTGCGTTCTGCCAGTTCATCCAGGCGTAGACCAGCAGGAAGATCATGAACAGCTGGTTGAACATCCCTATCACATGGGCGTGTACGTCGCCCCAGAGGAACGAGAACAGGGGGTATTCCTGGATGGCATTGGGAATGGTCCTGGTGCTGTCCCAGAAGATCGCCCCGATCGCTTTTCCCTGGATGACCTGGTAGACGAACGAGGGGTTGACGATGAGCAGTGTGACCAGGGGGAGCCACCGGAACCGGTCGGTGAGCAGGTGGCCGAGGGCATAGAGGCTCACCGCCGCCATTCCGAGGACGGTGGGGAGCGCCAGGTTGAAGACGATGTTCGAGGGTATCCCGGTCACCACGCCGAGCGCCCCGAAGATCCAGTAGCCCAGGTAGTAATAGACGTCGAGCGTCCCGCCGAGGAACCACGGATCGAGCGGAGGCACCACCGGGGTACGCATGATGGAGGCGATGAACGCATGGTCCATGAACTTCTCCGCGTAAGATATGCTGGGGTTGACGAACCGAACTTCCAGCATGAACACGAAGAAGAGCAGGAACACCGCCACCCATTTCCATTCCCTCTTCAGCAGGGTCCAGGTGATCGTTCTCTTCCGGATGGCGTAGAGGAAGAGGGCCGCATTGGGGATCAGGGCCAGCTGAAGGGGCAGGGAAAACAACCCGCAATACCACGAAAGGAGGGTGAACGCAAGGAGCGAGGCGGGGAAGGCGGCCGGGAAGGCATAGTCTCCCAGCCATTTTTTCAGGTACGGCCAGAAGGAGAGCTGGAGGAGGAACACCACCCCCAGCCACACGATTACCGCCAGGAACTGCAGTTCATAGTCCAGATTTCTTCCCTCCCTCGAGTTCCCGGTTGAATGCGGACCGGATAGTATCCAGTACCCATCCGCCAAAGTAGTATATAGAGGCGATTCCACCGGCAAGGGTGACGAGGTTCTTGATCAGGTGGTCGATCACCGCGATCAGCGTGGCCTCAGCGGGGGACACGCCCGCAAGGGAGAAGGTAAGCGCCAGGGCCAGCTCGTAGGTCCCCACTCCTCCGGGGGTGAGCGGGACTGCCTTGACCAGGTTGCCGATCACGATCGCGAGCGCAATGACCGCGAAGGGGATCTGCTGGCCGAACATGAGCACGACCGAGAGGCACACCAGGATATCAAGCACCCAGGTGAGGATGGAACTTGCCGAGAGGAGCACCATCGACCTGATCGTAAGGGACGCCTGGCGCATCTGCTCTGCCATGGTCAGGACTATCTGGAGGTACTTGTTCCTGGATGCCAGTCTTCCGCTGACAAGAAGAACCCCGAAAAAGACCGCTCCGAGGACCAGGGGGACGATGATCACCGTAGTAAACCATTCCGGCACGTTCAGGACGAACGGCAGGGCAAGGGCCCCGATGAGCGCCACGGTGACGATGTCGAAGATCCGTTCTACTACCAGGGATGAAAGGCCCTGGGACACGGTCGTCCCTTTCTCATGCTTGAGAATGAATACCCGGACCAGGTCTCCAAGCCTCGCGGGAATGATCAGGTTTGCGGTCTGGGAGACGAAGATTGTGGCCGTCGAGAAGAAAAGACCGACCCGTATCTCCATCCCCTTCAGGATGACCTGGTAGCGGTACCCGCGGACGAACCAGGCAAGCAGGCATATGGCGACCGCCACCGCAAGGAACCCCCAGACGATATGCTCCAGGGCGATCAGGAGGTCGTCCCAGACGCGGTAGAGCATATACGCGATGATCCCTACCGCGATGATGGTAGGAATTACGACCGCACTAATCTTTTTCCACATGCAACTGCCACCAGAGGCGGAGGATCGCCCGACCCATTGATATCACGTCGTTTTTCCGCACCGTCGTCCCTTTCCCTTCGGTCCAGTGGACCGGGAATTCCAGGATACGGTATCCTTTCCTCTGGGCTCTTACCAGAACCTCCGTGTCCCAGAACCAGTGTCCGTCCTTCACCGAAGGGATCAGCGGCATCAGCCGCTCCCTGGAAAATGCCTTGAACCCGCACTGGTGATCATAGAGTCTGCTTCTCAGAATGAGCCGTACAAGAGTATTATACCCCCTGCTGGCGATCTCCCTTCCGCCGCTCCGGGTGATCTCGCTGTCCGGCATGAGCCGCGACCCCGTGGCGATATCGTACCCCTCCCGGATGGCCCCGATCAGCCGGGGAAGGTGCTGCATGTCGGTCGCAAGGTCCACATCGTAGTAACAGACAATAGTTCCATTGGATTCTGTAAAAGCACGATTTAATGCGGTCCCTCTTCCCTGTCGCGTGTCCCGGTGGAGCAGCCGGACCCTGGGGTCTTTCCGTTCCCATTCCCCGACCAGCTCTGCGCTCCCGTCCGTGCTCCCGTCCTCGGCGACGATCAGTTCGAAATTCTGGCAACAGCCTGAGAGTGTTTCGAGCGACTCGGGAATTGCCGTTTCCAACGCAGGCCGGTCATTGAAGACCGGGATCACCGCACTGACCTCGATTTCGCCCACGGTGATCACATCCGGCCTGCCAGTTCCGCCGCCTCGTAGCCCGCACGGACTGACCCTTCCATGCTCCGCTCGGGGTAATTGGGGCGGGAGAACATCCCGGCGATGAACAGCCCGTCCTGGGCATAATCCGGGAGCCGCTCGCGGTAACCTGTTGTATACAGCGGCCCGGCATACGGCTCCACCGCCATGTGCTGCCACCGGATCTCCTCCTCCCGGACCCCGAACCGCTTACAGAAGTCCTCCCGCATCACCCGGTCGTGGCGGGGCGGGAGTTCACCGGTGAAATATGACGCAAGATATACGAGGCGTTCGCCGTACCGGTCCACCGGTGCGAAGTTGGTGTGCGATACGACTGCGCCGTATGGTGCCGGATCCCTCATGTTCAGCCAGTACACCCCGTCGGTCACGTCGCGGTCGATGGCCAGGGTCATGCAGGCCGCTCCCTGGTACGGTACCGGTGCGAGCGGGATTCCGCTGATCCGGGCCAGTTCCTGGGGGGGGATGGTCGAGACGACCCGGTCGTAGTGCCTCCCGTTTACCATCCACCCGTCTCCGGTTCTCCCCATTACGGTTACCGGGTCGTTCAGCCGGAACGTGGCGTGTTTTCCGATCCAGTCCCCGAGAGCGTCGACGAGTACCTGGAACCCCCCGTTGAGATATCCCAGCCGTTCCCCGGAGAGTCCACGGTGGGACCGGATCGCGATCCTCGAGATCAGCCACGCCGCGGAGACGTCCCCGCTCCGCTCGCCGAATTTGCTCCTGAGGAGCGGCTCGAAGAATGACCTGTATATCCCTTCTCCTAGGTTGTCGAGCACGTAATCACGGGCCCGCACTCCGTCGAGTGCGTCAACGTCGAGTTTTTTTGCCCTGAGAGTGAGCATGGCGAGCCTGTATTTTTCGCCGAGGGTGAGGAACGGGTACCGGGCGATCTCCAGGGGAGTGTTGAGCGGGTACACCTTCCCTTCGACGTAATATCCACTGGTCCCCTTCAGCCATTCCAGGCGGTCCTCGATCCCGAGTTCCCGTATTAAGGCGAGAAGTGCATCGTCTCCCACGAAACAATGGTGATAGAATTTCTCTATCCAGTAGCGTTCCCGGTCATAGGACGCGAGACACCCCCCAAGGTGATCTCTCTTCTCCACGAGGTCCACCTCGTGGGATCCCGCCAGGCGAAACGCGGCGGCAAGACCGGTCAACCCTCCGCCGATGATGCAGATCTTCATGCCTTTCCTTCCTAATACTAATATGAAAATAAGGGAGAAAAAGGCTCCGCATCAGGTGAAAACCGGTATACGGGCTTTCGTAAATTCGCCTTTATAAGAAAGTATTTGAACTCACGGGCAAAATCTTCTTAGAAGATAATCACAGATTATCTGTGCAGCAACGGGGAGCTGGAGTTCTACTCATGAGGATATTTTTCATTGGATTCGGCCAGGCGGGAGGGAAGATCGTAGACATGTTCATCGAGCAGGACAAACGTCTCGGCACCAGCAGTTTCCGTGGAATTGCGGTCAATACGGCACGCACTGATCTCATGGGCCTGAAAAATATCGAGCTCAAGGACCGTATTCTTATCGGCCAGACGACGGTCAAAGGGCACGGTGTAGGCACGGACAATGCCGCCGGTGCAAAGATCACCTTCGAGGAGTCCGATGCGATCATCAGTGCCATCGACAAGCGTGGAACCCACGATGTCGATGCGTTCATGATCGTTGCCGGGCTTGGCGGCGGGACGGGTTCCGGGGGTACCCCGGTTCTCGCCAGGCAGCTGAAGAAGATCTACCGGGAGCCTGTGTACGTCCTCGGGATCCTCCCCGCCCCCGAGGAAGGAAGGCTCTATTCCTACAACGCGGCGAGGAGCCTCGCCACTCTGATCAAGGAGGCCGACAACACTTTCATCTTCGACAACAGCGCCTGGAAGAACGAGGGGGAAAGCGTAAAGAGCGCCTTCCAGCGCTTGAACGACGAGATCGTGCGCCGTTTCGGAGTCCTCTTCAGGGCAGGAGAGGTCGGTCGCGCCGGCGTGGGCGAGATGGTGGTCGACTCGAGCGAGATCATCAATACGCTCCGCGGCGGCGGGATCAGCTCCGTGGGGTACGCAGTGAGCGAAGTGGTCACCAGGAAGGGAAAGCCGGGAATGGGAAGCCTGATCGGGGGGATCAAGGGCCTTCGCAAGAAAGAAGCAAACGAAGAGGTTCTTCTCGGCGAGGACCGGACCGCAAAGATCATCTCCCTGGTCCGCCGGGCCATGCTCGGGCGTCTCACCATACCCTGCGACTATTCCACCGCCGAACGGGCCCTGGTGCTTGTCGCCGGGCCGCCGGGCGAACTCGACCGGAAAGGAATCGAGAAAGCCAAGAGCTGGGTGGAAGAGAATATCGCGGGGGTTGAGGTCCGTGGCGGAGATTACCCGGTTAACAGCAACTATGTCGCCGCGGTGGTAATGCTCGCCACGGTATCCAACGCACCCCGGATCAAGGAGCTCATGGAGATCGCCCGCTCGACAAAAGAGGACGTTGCACGATCTGCACAGGAACAGAAGCCATCCCTGGTGGCGGATGATATTGAACCATTGTTTGAGTGAATGAAAATGACCAGGTATTGGAAGATTCTCATCGTTTGTATCCTATTTCTCGGCATCGCGCAGGCAGCGTCTGCCAGCATTTCCGTATCGAATATTGCCATCACCCCGAGCGGTGACCTGGTATCAGGGCAGACCTCGGTGACCGCATCCTTCGTGGTCGATTTCATTGCCGGCGGGGGTGACACCTTCCCGAGCGAAGATACCCTGCAGCTTTCCACCGACCTGTCCAATGCGCACTGGACCAAGGTACTGCTCCTGGACGGAGTGGAAAATCCCCAACCCATCGACATCGGTCCCAATGTGAACATCAACGGGTGGACCCTCTCCTATCCTTCCAACAAGGAGGTCCAGCTGAAGGTCAGTCTTGAAGGAACAACGCCCACAGTAAGCCAGTCGGGGGAGATCACGGTATTCAAGGTAGCGGATCTCAATGCGAGGAACCAGGCGGACGCCAGCAGCCAGGTGATCAAGAAAAAGATGGTGCTCAACCCGTCCGAGATCACCTCCGCCATTCCCAAGCTGAAGACGGACCTTGCCGGGATCAAGGCAGTTATTGACCAGCTGAATGCCGACGGGGTGGACGTATCCGCGGCGGAGACCAAGTACAACGACGCGATGGCAAACATACAGAAGGCCGAATCGACCACCAATTACTCGAACGCCCAGACGTATGTCAGCCAGGTCCAGAAGTCGATAACCGATCTCAATACCCTGCTCAAGCAGTTGCAGACCACGGACGCGATCAACAAGGCGAGCGTTCCTATCGACCAGACGGACGAGATCATCACCTATTTCCAGGTCAACAAGAGCATGTCGAACGACGCCCGCCTCTCTCCCATCATCACCAAGAGAGAACGTGCGGCGGATCTTCTTGTAGACGCCCGCGACCTCTCTTCGCAGGGGAGCTACGATGAGGCTACGAATAAGGCGAACGAAGCCCTGGCCAAGGGTCAGGAAGCCCTTGCCGATGCCCAGGCCCTAAAAACCGAGGTCGATTCCAACCCCCTCTCGGGGATCGGTAATGCCCTCGGGGGAGCGGGTGGTGCGATCGGCGGGGTGCTCATCTATATCGGGGTAATCGTCCTGATCGTGGTGGTCGCAGTGGTTGGTATCGTGCTCTTCCGGCGCCGCCGGCGCTGGGACGAGCTGGGATAACCCTTATTTTCAATTATTTATTCGACCAGCCTGTTTTTTTCTTGTTGAACTCCACATCCGGGTTACACCGCAGTCCGGGGATACCAGGCACCAGGGAGACGACTTTTCAGAAATCCAGTCTCGTTTACCGGAATCGGGGGCTGTTTCTCCCTGGTTTTCAGAACACCTCGTCCATGCTTCCGGACCGGAACCCTTCGAGGTCGAGCGTGACGTAGATGAACCCGGTCTCCTTCATACGCCGCACTATCCATACCCGGTGTTCCATCGCCATTTCCATCTCCCCTGGGATCACTTCGACCCGGGCTACCGGGCCATGGGCCCTGACCCTGAACTGCGTGAAACCAAGTTCGCCGAGTACATCCTCTGCCCGACCGATCCTGGCCAGCAGGTCCGGGGATATGGATTCGCCGTAGGGGACCCGGGTACAAAGGCAGGAGAAGGGGAGCTTTTCAGCGAAGGAGAGCCGCATTATCCTGGCGATCTCACGTACTTCCGGTTTGGAGATCCCTGCGGCGATGAAGGGATGGAGGATCCCCTCCTCGTCACCGGCACGCTTTCCCGGCCGGCGTTCCCCCAGGTCGGAGGCATTCAGCCCGTCGGCAATGAACGAGTACCCGTGGTCCCTGGCATACGCGCTCAGGACGCCTGCATGATGTTTCTTGCACAGGTAGCAGCGATCAGGAGGGTTGGAACAGAACGCCGGGTCTTCGAGGAGCGGGACAGGGAGCACCTCCAGTCCGATTCCGATTGATTCCGCTATTTTGATCGCGGATTCGATCTCCCGTTCCGGGATAACCGGGCTTTTTAAAAGCACCGCAAGGGCGTCATCACCCAGCTCGTCCCGTGCCACCGCGGCCATGACCCCGCTGTCGACACCCCCCGAGAATGATATAATCATCGGCGAATGGTCTGCAAGGTATTCATGTAGCCTTCGCAATTTCTCATCGATTCCCGGACCGGTCATGGCTGTCGTCAAGATGTATAGGGGGGGATCCCTATAATTGAGACGGATAGCGGGGGACCTGGGCCCGGGCGTCGTCGAGAATTTTTCATTCTTTAAAAAAACCGAAACTGAATCCATTTCTTCAACAGGATAGTTCCGCCGCCCCCGAAGGGCGCCCCGGCGGCGGATCACATTACTACACTGAATTGAGTTAATCCACTCAAATCTTCTTTAACAAAATTGATATTGGGCATTTAACGGCCTTGTCTTTTCGCGAATATCTCTGGCCAAAGTGTAACCCGGCTGATATCTCCCAATCAATCGATAAAAAATCCTGGATATGCGACAGTCCAGACATTACAGTCGGGGGGCAATAGCTCCCGGGGGCGTCAGCGTATAAGAAATATCGGCTCTGTTGACATCTTACCATGTGACGTTCTTGGGGGCTTCGCCCCCGCCACTGCGGCAGCCCCCGGCGCGATATTTCTTGATAACACTACCCCGGGCTGAAGTCGCTTAATGTCAATTAAAAAAAAGATTCTGGGCCTGCGACAGTCCTGGCATATCCTGTTGGGGCGCCTCAGCGGCGGGGCGCAGTCCCTGGAGCGTCATATGCAATAGATTCGTGCTCTTATGCTACCCTGGCAAAGCCTCGAGAATATGATCATAAATGAAGGAGATCGAGGATGTCAACAGAGCCGAAATAAGGTAAAAATAGCAGGATAGGTGAAATCCGGAAAAAAAATCAATAGCAGCCCGTCGCGCTCGCGTTCCGGGTGAATACGTCTATGTTAATGCTCCCCAGTTTCCCATCCCGCTGGAAATAATACTCAGGTAACCGGGACTCCTGGTCGTAGATGGAGAACCAGTATGAGAGTTTGTAGGTCGCCTTGTCGTACCCGGGCAGGCAGGGATAGCTCTCCAGATCGTGGGTGATGATCATGTCGGGATTGACCTGCTCTATCGTAGTCTGGTCTACTATCTGGCCGTAGAACTTCATCTTGTCCCATTTATCGCCCCGGTAGTACCAGGGAAGCGGCCAGTAGTCTTTCGATGCGATCATTACCACGCTGGAGTTGTCGATCTGGGCCATCACCTCCCGCAACTCCTCGGAGTTTTGTACCTGTACGATCGGCTCGTTGATATCGCCCGGCGTAAATGCGACGTGCCAGGTCATGAACAGAAGGAAAATGATCCCGATCACCGCCACGATGGTCTTGTTCGGGGTCATAAGATAGACCGCGACGAAGATCATGGGGAGCAGCTGGTGGATTATCAGCCAGGGGACCTTTTCGCCGATGTAGGCATATGCCGCCATGGTCACCACCATCCACCAGATGGAGAACGCGAAGAAGAGTTCCTTCTTGTCCCACGGGACGTTGCCGTGACCCGCGTTTTTCCCGGTGACCTCATCGATCTCGAAGGTTTTCGCCGGTTCACGGTTCCGGTACTCCCGGATCTTCTCAATCCATCCGGGGAAGGGGTTGTGGCGGTCTATGAACTGCATGATCCCGAAGATGGCCAGGATGAAGATCGGCACCTCGTAAAGGAGCAGCAACAGGATGTAGAAATACGGCGGCCCGCAGATACGACACGCTTCATGCATTGCGGTCCAGTGGTTCCACGCCTTTATGAGCCCGGTATACAGGATCTCCCATTGCCCTCCGAACGATGAGTAGAATGCGACGATTATCGCACCTGCTACGACGAGCCCCAGGATAAGATCCCGTTTCCAGGTGGGAGGAAGGTGGATCTTCCGTCTCCACCACAGGAAGATGGCGAAAGTGATCAGGATGACCAGGAAGAGCGGCATATCCTCCTTGAGCGTCATACCGCCTCCTACGGCGAGGCCCGCGACAAGTGCGAACCAGAGCTTCTTTCGCTCCAGGTAATAGAGGAGTGCCACCACGATCAGCAGGGTGAAGAAGAGCTGGAATATGTCGTGCCGCAGGAACCGGGAGAAATAGACCAGGTCGGGGGAGACCGCGACGAACGCCGCGGCGACAAGGCCCTGGCGGGCGTCAAGGTATCCCAGCCGGTAGATTGCATAGACCAGGGGGACCAGGAGCGCCCCGAACAGGGCGGGAAGTATCCTCGCTACCAGATCGGACTGGCCGAAGAGGTAGAACATCCCGGCGGTGACGTAGTACAGGAACGGCCCGTGATACATGGGGTCATACGTGTAGGACCCCTTGGTCAGGAGATCGTAGGAAAACCAGGCATGAATCGACTCGTCGTGATGAAACAGTTTCAGGTCCAGGAACAGGAACCGCAGTAGAAAGGTGAGAATAAAAATTAAAATAAAGAGATTCTCGACTGAGAACCAGCGCGTTAACCTCGGATATGCAGCGCTCAACTGCGGGAGTCCTCCCTAACTCTCGAGAACTATCTCGATTCCGATATCTTTCGGTACCTGGGTGCGCATAAGCTGGCGAAGTGCACGCTCATCCGCGTCGATATCGATCAGTCTTTTATGGACTCTCATCTGCCAGCGGTCCCATGTCGCGGTCCCCTCTCCGTCCGGACTCTTGCGGACGGTGACCACCATCTTCTTGGTCGGCAGGGGGATCGGACCGGCCAGATTGACACCCGTTCGTTCAGCAATCTCCTTGATTCGTTCACAGACCATCTCAACTTTCTTGTAGTCTGTACCGGTCAGGCGAATTCTGGCCTTCTGCATTATGGTCACCAAAAAAATATTGGGTTATCTCATCTGCTTGGGCGTAATTGCGATGCACATTCCGGCTGCAATGGTTGAGCCCATATCCCGGATTGCGAACCTGCCCAGCTGAGGGAGTTCCTTGACATTCTCGATTACCATCGGCTTGGTCGGCTTGATCTTGACGATGGCTGCGTCACCGCTCTTCAGGAAGGTGGGGTTCTCTTCCTTGGTCTGCCCGGACCTGGGGTCGAGCTTCTTCTGCAGCTCGATGAAGGTGCAGGCAGTCTGTGTGGTGTGGCAGTGGAACACCGGGGTGTATCCCACGGTGATGGCGCTGGGGTGCTGGAGCACCACGATCTGGGCGGTGAACTCGTCCGCAACCGTCGGCGGTGCATCTGCGGGTCCGCAGACGTCGCCACGCCTGATGTCACCCTTGGCGATACCACGCACGTTGAACCCTACGTTGTCGCCGGGAAGTGCCTGGGGGATCTCCTCGTGGTGCATCTCGATGGACTTGACCTCGCCTTCCTTGTTGGCCGGCATGAAGGAGACCTTCATTCCCTTCTTCATTACTCCGGTCTCTACGCGCCCTACGGGCACGGTGCCGATACCGCTGATGCTGTAGGCGTCCTGGATGGGCAGCCGGAGCGGCTTGTCGATCGGTTTCTCGGGTTCCTTAAGGGTGTCCAGGGCCTCGAGGAGTGACGGGCCGGTGTACCAGGGAGTTTCGGGAGCCTTCTTGGAGATGTTGACCCCTGCGAGTGCGCTGGTGGGGATGAACAGGATCTCCGCGGGCTTGTACCCGACCATCTGCAGCAGCCCGGACAGGTCCTTCTTGACCTCTTCGAAGCGCTTCTGGTCGTACTTTACCGCGTCCATCTTGTTGAGTGCAATGATGATCTGGTTGATACCAAGGGTCCTCGCAAGGAAGACGTGCTCCTTGGTCTGCTCCATCACACCGTCAGGGGCTGCGACCACGAGGATCGCGGCATCGGCCTGGGATGCACCGGTAATCATGTTCTTTACGAAGTCTCTGTGCCCGGGGCAGTCCACCACGGTGAAATAGAACTTCGGGGTGTCGAACCTCTTGTGCGCGATATCGATGGTGATACCTCTCTCACGCTCTTCCTTGAGGTTGTCCATAACCCATGCAAACTCGAAAGTCGCCTTGCCCTTGGACTCGGCCTCCTTCCGGTATCCCTCGATGATGTGCGCAGGGACGGTTCCGGTCTCGAACATCAGCCTGCCGACCATGGTTGACTTTCCGTGGTCGATGTGTCCAATGACCGCCAGATTCATGTGGGGCTTCTCACTTGCCATAACATACCTCCTATAAATACCCGACTGTCAGAGTACAGCCTATTTATGCGAGTATAACTTATTGGAAACGGATCCATATTAATCATTTCGATGGGCGCTATTTTGAGGGATTTCGCCAAATAATGCGCAGAACCGACACTCTGATATCCGATGGATTAAAATGTTAGCTCCAGAGTATGAAGACACTGACTATTCACCGGGACGAAAAAAATATCCGCGCGGCGGTGGAGTGCGCCACCGGGGAAGTACAGGTCTACCGCGCCTGTGCCTATTGCCTCCACTGCAAGGGGATCCGGGTGGGAGCGAGGGTGTACCCGGCACCCCAGGAGAAGGCGATGCAGGACATGTCCCGGGGCCGAGGGGCCGAGGACCTCCTGCTCAACGCCCAGCTCCAGTTCAATACCCTTGTCCGGGACGGCTTCGCCATCGAATGCGACGACGACGAAAATAAGGGATTCAAATCGAGATAACGGGGACCGTAGCGCTACTCTGTTCCGTTCCCCGAGAATTTCTCCGGCGGTGCATCACCGATCAGTGCAGATTCGGGGATCTGGTCCCGTATTTCTTTTTGGAACGTTTCGAACTGGATCTCGTCCATCTGGTCCGAGAGGAGCCTCCCGCTCCATGCCCTCCGGTAGACCCAGTTAATCACTTTCTCCACCACCCCTATCGCGGTCTCTTCCGAGTTAACCGCGACCAGTTCCCTGCCGATATGGGGGTGGCGGCCCCTCCGCCCCCCGATCATGATCAGGTACTGCTGGCCCGAGGTCTTCAGGAGGTCGAACGGGCACGAGCGCACGCAGGTCCCGCACTGCACACACCTGTCCGGCTCCAGCGTCGAAATCCCCCGTTTGATGATGATCGCCGATTCCTTGCAATACTGGGCGCAGGTCCCGCATCCGGTACACATGCCCGGGACCCGCACCGGCGCCATCCTTCCTACGATCCCGATCTCGTTGAGCATGGGGCTGGTGCAGGCGTTGGGGCAGGAGGAGATAGCGATCCTGACCTTGACCGGCATCTCCTTTCCAAAAAGCCTCCGGTCCAGCTCCTGTGCAAGGTGGATGGAGTCGATATTCGCGAAGACACATCGCTCCAGCCCGGGACAGGAGATGATGTTGACCACCTCATCCCGCTCGGAACCCACAGGAGTCCCGTTCGCGGCGAGATCGGCGGCGATCTCCTTCAGCACCGAGGGGTCCATGTGAGGGATCTCCACGGTCTGCCTGGTAGTGAGGTGGAGATCCGTTACCCCGTTCTTCTCGGCGATATCCGCGAGCCCCCGGAGCTGGTCGGTAGTCACCACTCCGGCCGGTATCCTGGTCCGGATCGTGCAGAACTCGGGGTTCCGCTCGGTGATCACCCCTCCCTTCATGTGAACGCCCTGGTTCGGAAACATCAGATCTAGGTTCCGGGCATCAGTCTTAATAGGTTGCAACCCGGAATCAGGCCAGAATAAGGGCCGCGAGGATTACCGCCCGGGTGATCTCGTTCGCCGCCCCGGCAACGTCTCCGTTTACCCCGCCGAAGAGCCTTGACGATAGTGCAACAAGTGCGAGCGGAGTGACGACCGCCAGTACCATTGCAACGGAAACCGCAACCGTGTTCACCGGGAGGAAGAATAGCGGCAGGAACAACAGGACCGAGAGGAACGGGAAATACTTCCTGGAACGGGCATGCATGTAGGACTGGATCCCTTCCCGGAACGGGCTGCCGAAGGTGGTTACCACCGACATGGCGAGCTTCGCCCCCACCTCCGCGATGAGGATGGCGAAGGCGGGAACACTTGCGGACAGGAGTCCGGCAAAAGCGATGAGGGAGAAGATCAACCCGAACGCGACCCCTCCTGCTCCCACGTTCCGATCGGTGAGCGCCGCGATCCGTTTCTCCCTGCTCCCGTGTGCCATCATCCCGTCCCCGAGATCGATTAACCCGTCGAAGTGGTTGCAGCCCGAGAGGAGCAGCACCCCCGCCAGGGCGAAGGCCGCAGCAAGGCCATTGTAGGGCACGAAAAAGATGACGGCGCCGACGATACCACCGATGAGCCATCCGGCAAGAGGGTAGAGGTACGACCGTTTCGCAAACGCCTCGAAGTCCGCGGGCGCTCCCAGGGGGAGCACCGTGGTCCACTGGAACAGGGCCTTTACAGAGGCTGGAAACATTCGCTGTAGAACCTGGAAGTGCACCCGGCGATAAGCCCGGCCACCGCGTCGTCCAGGAACGGGCCCAGGGTCTTTAAAATTCCGGGTTTTTTCTGGTCGTAACGGGTAAACTCAAACCGGGCGTAGGTCCCGCCGATGCATTCGGCAATTGCCATGCCGATGATCTCGTCGCTCAACAGGAAGACCGGGTCGTCCTGGATCTCGGAGTTCTTCCGCTTCCAGTAGAGCTCGTCCTCCAGCAGGATCGCGCCAAGGAGGAGCGAGGAGACGTTGGGATCCCCGAGGGCCCGGCTGATCTTCTCCCGGATCCGCGGGGCGGCCTCCGCGGACTCCATCCCGTGGGGAACATAAAGCTCCATCGCGGTGGCGACGATGATGTCCATGGTGACTCCCTTCTCCTCCAGCCTCTGCTCGATCTCAAACATCATACTTACGTCGCCCCGGGTGGTGATTAGGGTTGCCAACCGCATGGAGAGCATTTATGGGAAAACCGGGCCAGATATATAAGAAAGAGGCCCTACATGCCGTTTATCTCCGGAGTTCCCCGTATCGCTACCAGGCAACCGCTCTTCTCTGCAGTCCTTGCCAACACCCTGCTCTCTACCGTACCCGGGATCTCCGGCGCCGGCCCGAGCCCGGAGAAGACGCTTCTCACCCCCGTCCTGGACGCGGAACTGATTACCTTGGGAGAGATCACCAGCATGCCGGTGAAGCCGAACACCCCTACCGGATGCCCCACACCGGCCTCCATCACCCGGTCGATGATGGAACTCTCAGGCCTGCACGCCCTGTTCATCAACGCGGGGCTGGTGCACCGCCCCACGGTTCCCTGCCTGGATGCCTACGGGGAGCCCGGGGGCGATCCCAGGTTCGCCGATGCGGTGCCCAGGGCGGAGGAACTGTTCGGCCGCGGGAAAGCAATTGGAATGTTCCTCGGGCGGGTAAGCGACCTGCTGGTGCTCGGGGAGTGCGTCCCGGGAGGGACGACCACGGCGATGTGCGTCCTCCGGGGTCTCGGGTACCACGCGAGGGTAAGCAGCAGTTTCTCGGAAAACCCGGTACGGATGAAGGAAGAGGTATGGGACGAGGTCATGCGGCGCCTTGATGCGGATCCAGGGGACGGACCGCTCGACGTGGTGCGGGTCTGCGGTGACCCGATGATCGCCCTCTCGGCGGGAATTTATTCCGCGTATCAGGGAACCCTCATCCTCGCGGGTGGGACTCAGATGCTCGCGGTGGCTGCCGTGGCAAAGAGGCTCGGTCTCCCGGCCCCCCGGGTGGTCACCACCTGTTACGTGAGGGACGATGCATCCGCAAATTTCGCCGGCCTTGCCGGGGAGATCGGCGCGGAGGCATATTACGTGGACCCGGGTTTCGGTGACCTCGGCCATTCCGGCCTCGCCCGTTACTGCATCGGGGAGGTTAAAGAGGGAATGGGGGCAGGAGGAGCGATGTTCCTCGCCGCGCTCCTCGGGCACTCCCCTGAGGCCATACGGGAGAAGATATTTGAATTTGTGCGGTTCTATGACTAAAACAGGTCTTATAATCCCAGAATAACAAGTGATATACAATGCTTCCCATATTCGTGGTGAATAATTTCGGGCAGTTCAACCATCTCATCCAGCGGATGCTCCGTGACCTCGAGATCGAGGTGCGGATGGTCGCCAATACCCTGCCGCCTGAAGAGGTCGCGGGGGGGTGCAGGGGGATCATCCTCGGAGGAGGCCCGACCCTCGACCGGATAGGGAACGGCGCGAGGTACCTCGACCTGGGCCTGCCGGTGCTCGGGATCTGTCTCGGGCTGCACACTATTGCCGTCTCCCGCGGTGGGTCCGTCCACCCGGGAACCTCCGGAGGATACGGCCACGTGGACGTCGAGATCCTGGAACACGACGAGATCCTTGCGGGGTATCCGGACCGGATCCAGGTGTGGGCCTCCCATGCCGACGAGGTGGAGAAGGTCCCTCCCGGATATATACGGCTTGCACGCTCCTCCATCTGCGAGAACGAGGCCATCGCCGACCCTGACCGGCATATCTACGGGCTTCAGTGGCACCCTGAGGTGAGCCACACCCCCGACGGGAGAAGAGTCTATGAGAACTTCGATCGCATCTGCAGGGAGCATGGATCCTCGTAGCATTGAATTCCCGTTCCGTCTTCACGTCCCCCGGACGGAAGGAGCGCTGGCGGACCTGATCCGGGCCCTCGGGTTCTCCTGTATCCGCTGCGGGGAGTGCTGCCGGGCAAAATCAGGGGATGAGCATCTGGTGCTGGTAAGCCCGGACGAGGTGCGGGAGATCGCCGTGGCCGGCGGGGGCTCCTGGGAATCGGTCGCAGAACCGTTCCCCTGTTTTACCCCCCACGGATCCGCGGGTTCCCACACGTTCGAATGGTGCCTGCGGCGGGAAGGGGACCGCTGTCGTTTCCTTCGCGAACGGGGAGGCTTCCCTGCCTGCAGCGTGTATCTCTCGCGTCCCTGGATCTGCCGCACCTATCCGTTCGTGCTAGAGGGAGAAGATCTGCTGGTCTACCCCTGCCCCGGGCTGTCCCGGGCAGAGGCGACGATGGAGGCGGAAGCAATGGCCGCAGATCTCCTCGCCAGACAGTGTTTCGAGCGCGAAGAAGAGGAACGTGTCAGGAAGGTCTTCGAGGGAAGTCCCCTCCCGCAGGGCAGGGTCGTGATCGACGGCGATGGAATGAAGGTGCTGCATGGGTGAGATCAGGATCGTAGGTACCGCCCACGTCTCCCAGGCGAGCGTGGACGAGGTGAGAGAGGCTATCCGGGACTATAAACCCGACGTGGTGGCGATCGAGCTCGACCAGGGACGGTATGCCGCCCTGAAAAAACAGGTCCACGACCCCTCGGTGAACGAGGTCCTGGAGGCCAAGAACTTCACGCAGCTCCTGGTGCAGTGGGTCCTGGCATACCTGCAGCGGCGTATCGGGATGGACATGGGAGTGGAGCCGGGCGCGGAGATGAAGGCCGCCATTGAGGAATCGGAGGCGACCGGAACGCCCCTTGCACTGGTTGACCGGGACATCCGGGTCACCCTGCACCGCTTCTGGCGATCCCTCTCATTTTTCGAGAAGATCAAGATGTTCTATGCTCTTGCAGCCTCGGTGGCCACGGTCGACGGCCAGGAGATCGATGTTGAAGAGCTCAAGCAGCAGGACATGATCTCGGTCGCCATGGAGGAGTTTCGTAAGTTCTCTCCCAACGGGGCCCATGCGCTGATCGATGAGAGGGATGCGTATCTTGCGTATAACCTTGACCGGTTGCGGCAGGGCCACGAAAAGGTGCTCGCGGTGATGGGGGCCGGACATGTCCAGGGAGTGGAGCGCTATCTCGCCGCTCCTGATACCATCCCGCCTCTTGAAGGGCTTGTCCAGGATGTCAAGACCCGGCGATGGGGCCTGATCTTCGGAGTCATTGTCACGGCGCTGTTCGTTTTCCTGCTGGCGACGATCGCGTTCTCCGGTGTGGGCCTGGAAGTACTGGGCATGGCACTCGTCTACTGGGTCCTGATCCACGGGGTGCTCACCGCCGCGTTCACCCTGCTCGCCCGGGGTCACCCGCTCTCTGCCGCCACCGGGTTTGCCGTCTCCTGGCTCACGGCGTTGAACCCCCTGATCGCGGCCGGATGGTTCGCCGCAATAGTGGAGGCGAAGATCCGGAAGCCGGCACCCTCGGACTTCCGGAAGATCTTCGAGGCGGAGAGTTTCTCGGCAATGATGAAGATCCCGCTCTTCCGGGTGGTCATGGTAGCCGCCCTCGCGAACCTGGGGTCGACGATCGGGACGATCGCATATTTCTTCTTCATCTTCCCGGTACTCGGAATCGACCCGGCGACGGTCATTTCCCAGGGGCTGGCCAACATGTGGCTGGCCATCACCGGGCTCTTCGGCCAGGCATAACCCCGGCCGGAGAAAAGTTTTAATCCGGACAGGCCATCTTCACACGTATGATGAAGATGAAGCATATCATCTCCGGGTGCATCGCATTCCTTGCCTGCATCATCATGGTCCTGCCGGCAGCAGGTGCACTTAATACCATTCCGCCAGGAGGGACGGTATTTATCGGCGAACAGGGGCTGGATATCACCGACACTGGCGTCACCAGCGGCTCGAACATCGCGTGGTACGGTCCGGGAGGAAGCGTCACCAATGTCCCCCAGGCCACGGTGACCGTCGACAATGCCGGGTCGTTCTACGTCATCCCCGCGACGTTCCAGGGCAAGACCGGTCCCTGGTTCACCCAGCCGGGCAACAACCTTGCGTTTTACGTGAACGACCCCACGATCGGGATCCGGGTCATCGACTATACGGCAGGGTTTACCCTGAGCCCCACCGCCTACTGGCTCCCGGTGGGAGATACCGCAGGCTTCCGGATCGACACCAACCTCTACACCATGGCGAACAGGCCCGGTGTGAGCGGCGCTCCGGTCACGATTAAGCTGAACGGACCGGGAGGAGTGCAATATTCGTCGGTGGACGGGTACAGCCTGACCAATATCCCCGTATCGTCCTCCCCCTTCAACACCGGGGCAGTCTGGGCCACCGGAAGTTCAGCGTACGCACGCGGCGACTACACCGTGACCGCGGAGTGCAATGCCAACAGTATGAAGGACAACTACGACGTCGTGGGAAGGACCGTCTCCGAACCGGTATCCTTCCTGCTTTCCGTGACAAACCCGCTGATTACCAGTTCCATCACTCCCACTACTCCTACCACGAGGCCCACGACCGTGCTCACGACGGTGCCGAGCACGGCCCCCACCACCGCTCCGCCCACCACCATAACGACGGTTCCGAGCACCGTTCCGCCGACCTCCGCGCCCACGACCGTCCCCCCCACGACGCCTCCCACCACCGCACCAGGCTTCGGGATTTGGCTCGCGGGGATTGCGGCCTTTATAGCGGGAATTGTCGTAATACGAAGGTCATAACTTTTTTTTTCGCGAAGTACCGGAATTACCGGAATATCGCGGTGTCCGGCCACGCGTGGTCACTGTAATACCGGGGTGAAAGCGGGACGGTTCCCTGGTAACCCGGTTCCCGGAGGAATGTGCTTCCCTGTGACGTGTTCCCGGGTTTACAGGATTTCTGGCAATCTGCAATCAGGGCACCTTCGGAGAAGCCCCCGCCTGTATGCGACAAGGACCGTGATGTTAATGATCCGATATTCACTTACTTTCACGGTTCATTCAGGGGATTAATGTCCGAGATCGCAGCATGGAGGCACTGAACGGCCCGATATGTTCCTGGGGGGGGGGAATTTACGATATCGCATCTATCGGTTTATGGGGGAATACGCCCGGATCGATGTCCGGCGGAATAAACCGGTCGCTCTGGAAAAATTTCCCTCGTTAAAGGGAAAATGACTCATTGGAGTGGGCGCCCGTCTCCCGGATGCGGAAGTCCGAAAACCGGATCATCCGTTCTTCGCAATCCTTTTCTCGTACGAATGCCAGGAAAGAGCATGAATGTTGGAACGACCATCCTGAAATGCCGCCACAGCGTCCGGTCTTACAAGGCCGAGCCGGTCGACGACCTGGTGATACGGGATGCCCTCGAATGCGCCCGCCTTGCCCCTTCGGCCCGGAACGAGCAGCCCTGGCTCTTCGGGGTGATCCGGGACGAAACTCTCCGGAAAGAGATCGCAGGGCTGACCGACAGCGGGAAGTTCATCGCCGACGCTCCGGTCTGCTTTGCGGTCTTCGGGCTCCGCGAAGAGAAGTATTACCTCGAGGACTGCTGTGCCGCAACGGAGAACCTGATCATCGCCCTCCAGTCCTACGGGGTGGGGTCCTGCTGGGTGGCGGGTGAGAAAAAGGGTTATGCGGAGCAGGTCCGGAAATTGCTCATGGTTCCGGACCAGTATACACTGGTGTCGCTCCTGCCTGCCGGGTACCCCGCCGACCTGACTCTCGTGGAGAAGAAAAATCCCGAAGACCTGGTCTTTTACGACAGGTTCTCCCCATAAATCACTTTTATTCCCTTCAGATCCAAACTTTTATATTTCTGGTCTGCCTCTAGCCATGTGGTGCAACCGATTATGGAAATGAAAGATATCGGAGCCATTATCAATACGTACGATATGGCCGCAGGTGAAGCCCTGGGAAAGCGAGAGAGTCACACCCCGAAGATCGAGGCGCCCGCGATGGCAAAGCCGGAAGAACCCTTCATGCTGAAGGTCTCGGTCGGACCCCACCCGAACACGGTGGAGCATTCCATCCGCTGGATTCATTTGTTCTTTTATGAAGAAGGACGGGCGTTTAATCCCATAATGCTCGGCAAATTCTCGTTCAACCCGGGGACCACCGATCCCGAGGTGACGGCCAAGGTCAAGCTCGGCAAGAGCGGGGTACTCCATGCCGTGGAATATTGCAACCTGCACGGGCTCTGGTCGGCGAAGAAAGAGATCAAGATAGGATAACTATTTTTCTCATGGTCCCGCAAAGAGACGCGGGTACGTTTCCCGCCGAGCTTGATCCTGCCGGGTGCAGGCAGTTGATCGATTCTTCCCCCGGATGCGTTATCCTGGACGTAAGAACCCCCGGAGAATATTCCGAAGGTCACCTGAACGGGGCGGAGAACCTGGACTTTTTCTGTTCGGACTTCAGGACGAAGATCGAGACCCGGGACAGGGAGAGAATTTACGTGGTATATTGTAAAAAAGGGCATCGTGGAGAACGCACGAGGGACATGATGAGATCGTGCGGTTTTATCAGGGTCGTCAATATCAGGGGAGGCATAGAAAACTGGAAACAATCCGGCCTCCCCGTAAAAAAGTGATTCAGGACGGACCGGGTTCCTTGTTTGCCCTGATCGATTTTGCGAGGAAGAACCCTACTACGGCGAACGTCACCACCGGAGAGACGAACGGCGGGATATTGACCCCGAAACTGTCCAGCACCATGATTACCCCCAGGAAGAGGATCGAGTACATCGCACCATTCTTCAGGAAGAGGTATCTCTTTATCCGGTCGATGTTCCCGACCGTGATCTGGCGGACCACGATGGCACCCAGACCGTTCCCGATAAGGATGAGCGGGACCGAGAGCGTGAATGCAAACGCCCCGAGCACGCCGTCGATGGAGAAGGTGGCATCGATCACCTCGAGATAAAATATCTTGGAGATATCGGACATTTTTCCGCCGAGCATCTTTCTCTCCTGTTCCTCGGCGTTCTGCCGGAACCCGTGCACGATGAAGAACGCGGTGGACCCGGCAACTGCCCCGAAGGCCATTACGGGATCTTTCTCCAGGGCAAACCAGACCAGGAGAAGCAGGAGTATCGAGACTGCTGCGAAAAACCAGACTCCTTTGGACTCAACGTATTTTTCACCCCGGAGCCCGTAGTTTTTCTCTTCCAGAAAGATCCAGTGCAGGAAGAGAAAGATCAGGAACGTGCCGCCGCCGATAAGAAGCATGGGGGCCGATTCCTCGATGGCCGCGATCACCGCCGGGTCGCTCGAGAAGGTTGCGGTGAATGCTCCCACCGGGCCGAGCGAGGGGGCGGAGAGCCACACGATAAGCCAGGGAAGAACCCCCCGCACCACTACGACCGCAAAAAGGAGCCCCCAGACAAGGAACCATCTCCGTGCCCAGTCGGCCATCGTGGAGAGGACCTCTGCATTGATGATGGCGTTGTCGATGCTGCTGATGGTCTCGAAGAGGCAGAGCCCTGCTACCACCAGGACGATGGAGACGATATCCATGGATCTGGTATCAGGTCGATGGGGTGGGTGTTAAACCTTCCCGGAACATGGGCATTTTCCGTCGAAACACACGAATAGGGTGAGCGGGATCTGCGTCTCATGAGAAGACGCGGGGGCGGATATCGCCCGGTTCAGCCAGGGAAGGGACCCGGGTATCAGGTGCTTTCAGGGCGTCCGCGACGTCATCCACTCCACCACCCAAAAGGTGATCTCCTGTACACCGCTCCACCACCATCGTCCGAAAATCCAGGCATCAGGAACTGTGGTAATAACGGATATTTTCTTGAGATCCCGCTATATCGAGGCTGCAGGACTGCCGATCACCGAGATGCTACATCCTGCGTTTTCATCCCGGCCGGGGAACAGGAATAAGGCGTTGTGTCACCACCTTTCTGTATGACACGACCCATCCTTCAGGTGGCCCTGGACCTCCTGGAACTCCCCCGTGCGGTCCAGATCGGGAGCGAGGCGGTGAGGGGCGGTGCAGACTGGATCGAGGCAGGCACCCCCCTGATCAAGAGCGAGGGGATGGAAGCAGTCCGGGTTCTCGCGTCCCGTTTTCCGGACCGGCCGATAGTGGCCGATATGAAGATCGCGGATACGGGGGCTCTGGAGGTCGAGATGGCGGCGAAAGCGGGGGCATCGGTCGTATGCGTCCTTGCAGACGCCGATGATACGGTGATCGCCGAGGCGGTCCGGACCGCAACCCGGTTCGGGGTGCGCCTGATGGCCGACCTGATCAACGTCCCGCGGCCCGTTGAACGTGGGCAGGAGCTCGAGTCCCTGGGAGTGCATATCCTCAATGCTCACGTCGGTATAGACCAGCAGATGATCGGCAGGAGTTCACTCGAACTCCTCGCGACCCTCAAGGGTACGGTAGGCATCCCGATCGCCGTCGCCGGCGGACTTAACCCGGTTACCGCAGCCCAGGCAGTGGAGAACGGAGCCGATATCATCATCGTCGGAGGCTCGATCACCCATTCAGCCGATGTCGAAGCGTCCGCCCGCAGTGTGCGGGAGGCGATCGACCGCCCGGGACCGCCTGTCGTGGTCACCAGGTCCAGGGAGGAGCAGATCCGCACCATCCTTGCCGAGGTCTCCACACCGAACATCTCGGATGCGATGCACCGGCAGGGTGCCATGTCGGGGATCTGGTCGATCTGCGGGGACGTGAAGATGGCCGGCCCTGCAGTCACCGTGCAGTCGTTTGCGGGCGACTGGGCAAAACCCGTTGAAGCCATCGATGTCGCGGGGAAGGGGGACGTACTGGTGGTCAACAACGAGGGCTCCACCAGCATCGCCCCCTGGGGAGAGCTGGCGACGCTCTCCTGCATCCAACGGGGCATCTCCGGAGTGGTAATCGACGGGAGCGTCCGCGACGTGGACGATATCCGGAGAATGAAGTTTCCGGTCTTTGCCAGAGCCGTCGTCCCCAACGCGGGCGATCCCAAAGGGTTCGGGGAGATCAATACCGGGATCAGGTGCGCAGGGCAGGAGGTCCGGCCTGGGGACTGGATCGTGGGGGACGAGTCCGGTGTGGTGGTGATCCCGAAGGAACGTGTGTACGAGGTTGCCCGGAGGGCGCTCGAGGTTCGGAAGAACGAAGAACGGATCCGCGAGGAGATCCGCAGGGGGAGCACGCTCTCCAAAGTGGCCGACCTGGTCAGGTGGGAGATGAAAAAATAGGCTTATTCCAAGCCAATTTCTTTTCTCTTTTTTTTCCGGGTATTGCTCTGACTTCCGTACAACGTGACGTTCTTCGGGGCCTCGCCCCCGGCACTGCGGCAGGCGCCGACGCGATATCTTCGTGTACTGGTCAACTTCGGCTGATATTGCGTATTATCAGATTAATGCAAAAATCCAAGAGCTACGAAAGTCCGGGCACCAATAACCTCCCGGAGACCACCCGACCGGCGAATATAGCCGGGAATCCTGATGCGGGAGGCCCTTTTGCCCCTGATACGGGACGATCCGGATGACCGCAGGTACTTTATGCCGTGGGGAACCTCCCACGCACGGTGAACCGGATGAGCGTGCCTGTACCTGCACGCGTTGCGGGAATGACCGGTGAATGAACCTGACGGTAGGGTCTTTGAAAAATTGATGATATGCATCATGAAACCAGCAATTGCATCCGGTCATGCCCGGTGTTCGGATTTGTCCGGGTGTCAGGACCGGGGAGGTCGTCGAAGACAGGGAATCCGTGGAAAAAGTGATGGGACCGGGACCGGGTTACTGGAAGGTGGAACTGGGAATGAGCGTTCCCCCGCGGGAGAGGATGGAAGTGATCGCCTTTTTCGCATCGTCCACCCGCAGGATCAGCACCGCGCCGTCCTTTCCGCTATAGGCGTAGGAGTATTCGATATTGATCGCCCCTTCTCCGAGCATGTTGGCGATCTCGTAGAGTCCTCCCGGTTCGTCCCGCATCTTCACCGCGATAACATCGGTGAAGGCCACGTTGAACCCGAGCCCGGTCAGCTTCTTGTAGGCCTTCTGGGGAAAGTCGACAAGGGCTCGTACTACCCCGAACCCGTTCGCTTCGGCGATGGAAAACGCCAGGATATTGATCTTTTCCTCTTCAAGGGCATGGGCGATGGCCGCCAGCCTCCCGGGCCTGTTCTCGGAGAACACCGAGATCTGTTTTATGATAAACTGTGATTCGTCCATTCAGAGCGACCTCCTGTCAATCACTCTCTTTGCTTTCCCCTCGAAGCGGGGCAGGGAGCCTGGTTCCACCAGTTCCACATTCACCGCTACGTTGAGGGAGTTCCGGAGCCGGTGTTCGACCAGCTTTCCTATCTTCATCAGGTCGGTGATCTTGTCGGAGAATGCTTCCGGCGAGACCTCGACCCGGACGAGCATCTCGTCGAGGGCTCCCTTCCGGTCGACCACGATCTGGAAATGGTCCCCGACCTCCGGGATATTCATCAGGGCATGCTCGATCTGGGAGGGGAAGACGTTGATCCCCCGGATGATCAGCATATCGTCGACCCGGCCCGAGATCCGCTGCACCCGGGGATGGGTCCGCCCGCAGGGACAGACCTCGTCCTCGACCGAGCTTATATCCCCGATCTTGTACCGGATCATGGGGAGCGCCTCCTTCTGGAGCATGGTGATCACGAGCTCGCCCTTCTCCCCGGAAGGAAGCGGTTCTCCGGTCTCCGGGTCGAGGACCTCGACGTATGCGAGGTCACCCCATACGTGGAACCCTTTCTGGGCCGAGCACTCGCAGAACATGGGACCGGAGAGCTCGCTCGTGCCGTAGATGTCGTAGGCCTTGATCCCGAGCCCCTCCTCGATCCGGGTCTTCATGGTGGCCGACCACGGTTCGGCACCGAGGATCCCGGCCCGGAGATCCGTATCGTTCTTTATTGAAACCCCCATCTTCTCCGCTACTTCGCCCATATGGAGCAGGTAAGAGGGGGTGCAGGCTATCGCAGTCGCGTGCAGGTCCTGCATCAGCTCGATCTGGCGTTCGGTGTTCCCCACGCTGGTGGGGAGCACGGTCGCCCCGATCCGTTCCGCCCCGTAGTGGAGCCCGAGCCCGCCGGTGAAGAGGCCGTACCCGTAACTCACCTGGATCACGTCGCCCCTCCCGAGACCGCACGACGTGAGCCCCCGGGCAAGCGAAGTGGTCCAGTTGTTCAGGTCCGCCTGGGTGTATCCCACCACCGTCGGCTTTCCTGTAGTCCCCGAGGAGACGTGATACCGGACCAGGTCGTCCTGCGATGCAGTGAAGATCCGGTCCGGGTAGTTGTCCCGGAGGTCTCGCTTGTACATATAGGGCAGTTTCCCGATATCCCCGAGCGAGCGGATGTCGTCGGGGTGCACCTTCTGCTCCCGCATCCGTTCGTGGTAGAAGGGAGAGAAACTGTAGAGCCGATAGACAAGGGTCTTTAACAGGCGGTACTGCATCTTCCTGAGTTCTTCGAGCGGCATCTCCTCGATCCGCGGATCCCAGAAGTGCACCTACATCTCCCCCCGGCGGTCGACGACCCTCTTTGCTTTCCCCTCGAACCGGGGCAGGGATCCGGGTTCGACCAGTTTTACCGTAGTCCGGAGCTCGAGGGTATCCCGGAGCTCCTTCACCACTTTCTTCTGGATCCGCGCCAGGTCTGCAAGCTCTCCGCTGAAGTAATTCCGGTTAATCTCCACCTCGATTGTCATTTCGTCCAGATGATTGATTCTGTCTACATAAACCATAAACTGATTGCCTACCTCCGGAATCCGGAGCAGGACGTGTTCGATCTGGGAGGGAAACACGTTGATCCCCCGAATTACCAGCATATCATCGCTCCGCCCGGTGATCCTGGCGATCTTCTGGCCTCTCCGGCAGAGGCACCCGTCCTCGAACTTCATGGTAATGTCCCCGGTGCGGTAACGGAGCAGGGGCATGGCCTCCTTTTTGAGCGGGGTGACCACCAGCTCCCCCCGCTCCCCGTCACCGAGCACCTCGCCCGTGACCGGGTTGATAATCTCCACCAGGTAGCAGTCGTGCCAGATATGCAACCCGTCCCGCTCCGTGCACTCGAAGGCAACCCCCGGCCCGAAGAGCTCGGAGAGCCCGTACGAGTCGTAGGCGGTGACCCCGAGCTTAGACTCGAGCTCCTTTCTCATGGAGTTCGACCAGGGCTCTGCCCCGAAAAGGCCGGTCTTCAGGCTCTCCAGCGGGGCGTTCATCTCTTCAGCCACTTCGGCGAGGTGCATGGCATAACTGGGGGTGCAGTGGATCGCGGTCACCCCGAAGTCCTGGATCATCTCGATCTGCCTCCTGGTATTGCCCGTGGCGCTCGGGATCACCGTCATCCCGACCTTTTCCGCCCCGTAATGGAACCCCAGACCGCCGGTGAACATTCCGTAGTTGACCATGTTCTGGAAGATATCCCGGTCGGTAAGGCCTACCATGGTAAGATTCCGGGCGATTAAGTCCGCCCATGTCTCGAGGTCGTTACAGGTGTATCCCACCACCGTAGGTTTCCCGGTGGTGCCGGAGGTGGTGTGGATCCGCACCACTTTCTGCAGGGGGACCGCGAAAAACCCGAAGGGATACCCGTTGCGGAGATCCTGCTTCACGGTGAAGGGGAGTTTCTGCACGTCGTCCAGGGTCCTGATATCCCCGGGCCGGATTCCCGCCTCTTTCAATTTAATCCGATAGAATTCAACATTCTGCACCTGCAGGAGGGTCTGTTTCAAACGGTCCAGCTGGAGCGCCGCGAGTTCCGCGGGCGGCATGGTCTCTATCTTCTCATTCCAGAACATGGTCATTCAATCTCCCGGTACCACAGAGTATCGGTCACGGGGATCCCGTGAGCGGGGACTCCCGTGCAGGGATACCAGATATTAGGCCCCCGGGGGCCAAAAATGCTATGACATGGCATGGCAGTGGCACCCGGGATCCCCCTGGCGTGTCCCGCTCCACGCAGGTAATCCCGAATATTCCGCGCATTAACCCTCGAAGTTCCTATGGAGCATGACGTGTCAGGGGAAACCCCGCGAGAACACGGGGCCCGCGATCTGTCCGCCCCGCCCGGTAATTCCTTAAGCGGCTCTCCCTGGGACATATTCTATGATTCGGCTTCCAATCGATGAATTGATGTAGATACATGGGGCAAATATCTTACCAAAGGGTTGTCCCCCGGGATGACCCGGGTAGTGGTCCGTGCAGGTTCCCTGGTATTGTGTAAGTGGTTTCGGGGCTCATATTCGCGCCACCGGCAGTACCCTGGTGGTCCAGCAGGACGGCAGGTCGGAGGAGATTCCTCTCGCGAAGGTGAAGCACCTCATGGTAATGGGAGGGCATTCACTTCACACCTCTGCGGTCTCCCGCCTCCTCAGGGAAGGGGCGTATATCTCATTTTTTGCCGCAGACGGCGAACCGCTGGGGATAACGCGACCGTTCGGGGGAACTCTCGACAGGGAAGTCCACGATGCACAGCATTCGGTGTTCGGCCACAGCTACGCGGTAGCGATCGCCAGGGGTGCACTGAGCGCCCGACTCCTGGAGATCGAGCGGCTGGAACGGATGCAGGGGGGGAATCTTCTCTACGAGGGCGAGCTGCAAATCCTCCACCAGACGATGGACGAGCTCGAGTTCCTGGTCAGGGTGGAGGAGATCCGGAGGGTGCACCGTCTCACCTCGGACATGTACTACGAGATCCTCTCCCGTACCCTGCCTGGGAGTCTCGGGTTCCGCAGGAGGACCGGGAGTCCTTATCTCGATGTAGTCAACACCATCCTCTCGGTGGGGTATAATATGCTCTTTGGGAATACGGCGGTGGCGGTGCTGGGGGCCCACCTCGATCCCGGCTACGGGTTCCTCCATCGGGGGCCGAAAGGACTGGTATACGACGTAATGGATCCGTTCAAGTCGGAGATGATCGACCGCCCGGTCCTCGCCCTGATCAGGGACGGGCTATCTGAGTGGGAGTTCGAATGCGGGGAGACCCGGTGCCACATTTCGGATGGCCTGCGGCGCAGACTGACCCAGATCTTCCATGCCTCGATCGACCAGGATATGATCGACGCCCAGGTCATGGTCCTCATCGAAGCCCTGCAAAAGAAGTCCGAGTTCTACATTGTAAAATAGGTCAGGGCGGGAGTCCCCCTCTCCGGATGATAAAATCGTCGTAGGTGGCCGGCTCGTGATCCCTGACCTCGACGTCCCGGATCAGGGCACGGGGGCATCCGTAGATCATCGACAGGAATTTCTCGAGAAGGATAGGGTCTCCGCTCGCCACGGCCCTCACCGTTCCGTCAGGGAGGTTCATCACTTCGCCGTGCACGTTCAGTTTCGCGGCGATGCGCCGGATGCAGTTTCGAAGCCCCACCTTCTGCACCCGGCCCGAGATCCGTATTTCGATGGTCTTATGCAGGGGTCCCTCTCCTCCCTTGTTCGGATTCATCCCTTTGAGACTATTCCTGACCGGGTTATAAGTTCTTTTCCACTCGCTCCTTTCAGGTGTTGCCGCCCGGATAAAGGCACGAAGGGTCCGATACGCCTTATCCGGTCAGGGAAGGTTAAGGTATAGCATTATATGGTTTATCAATACGGGCGGCCATGTGCATGGAATGTTCGAAAAATCGTCATGAAAGGGCCTTTATGGCGAAAAAAGAAAAGGGACGTGGTTTTTAACGGGATGCTTCCGGAAGGCTCCTAATTCTTGAAGAGTGTCAGGATTTCCTTGTACAGGGCCTCGGCCTTTTGCGGGTCCTCCGACTCGACCAGCACCCGTACGAGCGGTTCGGTGCCGGAGGGACGGACGAGGGCCCAGGTCAGGTCCCGGTTGATGCGAACCCCGTCGGTGAGGTCGAGCCGATCCCTGGAAAATACCTCCTGCACCTTTTTCACCAGGGATCCCGGGTCATCCACCCGGCGCTTGTCCTTGATCAGGTGGAACGGAGGGAGCTCAGCGACGAGGGCTGAAAGCGCCCGCTTTTCCCCTGCGAGGATGGCCACCATGGTCGCGGCGGTCATCCCGCCGTCCCGGCAGAACTGGTGGTCCGGGAAGATCAGCCCCCCGTTTCCTTCACCGCCGAACACCACCGGGGTCCCCCCGGCGATGAGGTCGATCATGGTCCTGGCGACATAGATGCTCCCGACCGGGGTATAGACTGTGGTGCAGCCTGATTCCCTGGCGACGGTCTCTATCAGCAGCGAGGAACTGACCGGGGTGACCACCGCTCCTTTCGACCGGGCGCAGATGTACCGTTCCACCAGGGCGAACTCCCTGTTCTCTTCCACGTAGGTCCCGGTTTCATCGACAAAAACCGCCCTGTCGGCGTCGCCGTCATGGGCTACCCCGAATGCGGCACCGGTCGAACGGACGAGGTCCGCGAGCCCGGACAACCCCTCGATGGAGGGCTCAGGCATCCTTCCCGGGAACGTGCCGTCTTCGAGTGCGTTGATGGTCAGCACCCGGCACCCGAGCCCGGTGAGGATCTTCGCAGTGGTCCACGCAGCCGCCCCGCACCCCGGGTCGACCACAACGGTGATCCCCTTCCCGATACCGGGTTTGAAACGGGAGATAATGGCCCGGATATAGTCATCCACCGCCCGGGGTGCGCGCTCTTCCATCCCGACCCCGTCCCAGTCGGCGAGCACAAAGTCCCTTGAGAAGACCCGGTGTTCTAGCGCAACGGTCGCATCGTCCCCCATCTCGGTCCCATCCGGTTCGATGACCTTGATCCCGTTGTATTCGGGAGGGTTATGAGACGCGGTGATCATCACTCCCCCGGCGAATTTCTCCCGGACGATGAACTGCAGCGCCGGGGTGGGGAGCACCCCGCAGTCCACCACGTCGCACCCGGTGGCGAGTAATCCTGCGGCCACGGCGCTGGAAAGCGCCGGGCCCGAGGTCCTCGTGTCTCTCCCGATCGCGATCCGTCCTTTTCGCATCGACCCGAATGCCATGCCGATGGTCAGGGCA